>NZ_JBHXIW010000002.1:328875-359530 GCF_042723515.1 Pseudarthrobacter sp. NPDC058362
CGGGCGTCGCCGGCTCACCCCCCCCATTTTGAGTCGCGCCATGTGCCGTTTTGGACCCCCAAAACGGCACTTGGCGCTACCTACTTGGGAGCGGGGTGACGCGCGGGAACACCTGGCGCGCCGCCGTCGTTGTTTCCTATTGTGTGCCTGAAGCGGGCGCCGCAAGCCAACCAAAGGACACCCCTTGCCCCAACGCACCATTGTGATCACCGGCGCCAGCGACGGCATCGGCGCGGCAGCCGCCCGGACACTGGCCGGGGCAGGCGAGCGGGTGGTCGTCGTCGGCCGCTCCGCGGAGAAGACCCGCGCGCTCGCCAAGGAACTGGACGCGGACTATTTCGTGGCCGACTTCGCCGAACTCGCCCAGGTGCGCGACCTCGCCGCCCGGTTGAAGTCCGACTACCCGCGCATCGACGTCCTGGCCAACAACGCCGGTGGCATCATGGGCACCCACACGCTGACCGTGGACGGCAACGAATCCACCTTCCAGATCAACCACCTGGCGCCGTTCCTGCTGACCACGCTGCTGATGGATAGGCTCGTTGCCAGCAATGCCAAGGTCATCAACACGGCGAGCATGGCCAACGGATTCGGCAAACTGGACCTGTTCGACCTCAACTCCGAGCACAGCTATTCCACCAACCGCGCCTACGGCACCGCGAAGCTGGCCAACATCCTGTTCACGTCGGAGCTGCACCGCCGCTTCCATGACCAGGGAATTACGACGGCGGCATTCCACCCGGGCGTGGTGCGCACCAACTTTGCGGCGGAGTCCAGCAGCTGGTTCCGGCACGCGTACAAGACCCTCCTGAACCGCTTCATGCTCACCCCTGACCAGGGCGCGGACACCCTGCTGTGGCTGATCAACGGCACTCCCGGCACCGACTGGGTATCCGGCGCCTACTACGCCAAGCGGGCCATCGCCAAAGCCAACCCCCAGGCCTACGACGCCGGCCTGGCGCAGGGCCTGTGGGAGAAGAGCGAAGAGCTGACTGCCCGGGCCGCCTGACCCTCCCGCGCACGCCTCACCCTCCCGCGTCAGGCGTGCGCGTTGTTGGCCAGCGCCTCTCCTATGATCCGTGCGCCCTCGGGGTAGGCGGCCGGGTTCGGGCCCGAATAATTGAGCCGGATGTACGGGCCGGCGGGTTCGGCCGGGAACCATTCCGTGCCGGCGGCGATGACCACGCCGGCGTCCTCGCAGTCCCGGGTCAGCTGTGGCAGGTCTGTCCCGTCGGGCAGCCGCAGCCACAGGTTCAGGCCGCCTTTGGGCAGCAGTTCCAGATGGGCCTGGGGCACGTGCTCGGCGATGCTGGCTGCCAGCAGGTCCCGGCGCGACTGCAGCTGATGGCGCAGGCTGCGCAAGTGGGTCTGCCACCCGGGCTGCGTCACCACGTGCAGCGCGGCCGCCTGCAGCAGCCCGCTGACGTACATCGATTCGGCCGCGCGCTGGGCCAGGATGCGTTCGCGCGCCGGGCCCCGGGCCATGACCGCAGCAATCCGGATGGCGGGGGACACACTCTTGGTCAGGGAGCGGATGTACACCACGTGCCCTGAATCGTCGCGGCTTGCCACCGGAACGGGGTCGGAGGTGATGCCGAAATCGTGGGCCCAGTCGTCCTCCACCAGGAAGGCGCCATGGGTCCGGACCACGTCCAGCACCTCTTCGCCGCGTCCTGGAGCCCACTGCGCGCCGGTGGGGTTGGCGTAGTTGGGTTGTGCGTAAAACACCCGGGCGCCCGTTTCCTCGAACGCGCGGGCCAACACCGCCGGCTCCGGCCCTTCCGGTCCGCTGGGCACCGGAACCACCCGTACCCCGGTCTGGGCGGCGGCCAGGATGGCGCCCCAATAGGTGGGCGATTCGAGCAGGACCGGCTGCCCCGCCCCGGCCAGCGCCCGGAAGATGGAGCTGAGCCCGCTTTGGCTTCCGGGAAGAACGATCACGTCGCTGGGCGTCGGGGGAGTGGTGCCTGCAGGAGTCACGGAACCGAGTTCGTGGGCGAACCAGGCCTGCAGTTCCGGCAGTCCGGCCGCCGGCGGCCGCGACAGGGCAGCATCGCCCCTCGCTGCCCGCGTGAGTGCCGCCCGCACCAGCCGCTCGGGCAGCAACTCCCGGTCGGGATAGCCGGAATGGAAACTGATGGCATCGTTGGGCACGTTCCGCATGGTGCCCGACGCCGCCGGCAGCAGCGACTGCGGTGCCCGCAGTGCGGCGGTCTGCCAGCCGTAATCGGCTGGCTTCACCGTCCGCGCGGCACGCACGAAGGTTCCGACGCCGGGACGCCCCTCCACGAGTCCCTGCGCCGTGAGCGTCTGCAGGGCTTTTTGCACCGTCACGGGGCTGGCCCGGTATTCTGCGACCAGCTGGCGTGTGGAGGGCAGCCGTGCGCCTGGTGCGGCACGGCTGATCCATTCCTTGAGTGCCAGAACGATCCGAGAACTGCTATCGTTATTCATGAAGAACAATAGTAGCGCTACTGCTCCTGAGGAGACAGCGGTACCGCGCCGGACAGGCCCCGCAGGCAGCTTTCCCAACGGCGCCGGCGGGTCCGGCCCGGCTTCCTCCCCAACTGCCGGTGTCTGGTGGGGGCTGCTCGGCGTCGTGGCCTTCTCTTTCACTGTTCCCTTTACCCGGGTTGCCGTAGCCGGCCTGTCTCCGCTGTTCATCGGCTCAGGACGGGCTGTGATCGCCGCAGCGCTCGCAGCCGCAGCCCTCCTCCTGGCCCGGCAGCGGCTCCCGCACCCCAGGCTCTGGGGGCGGCTCGCGCTGGTGTCCGGCGGCGTCGTCGTCGGCTTTCCGATACTCACGTCCTACGCCCTCACCGCGGTTCCCGCCGGCCATGGCGCTGTGGTGATCGCCCTGCTCCCCGCCGCCACTGCTACTGCCGCCGTGCTGCGTACCGGGGAGCGCCCCCGGCCCGCGTTCTGGGCGGTGGCGGCGCTCGGGTCCCTGGCGGCTCTGGGGTTCGCGTTCATGCAGTCGGGCGGCATTGGCCCCCTTCAATGGGCGGACCTGCTGCTCCTCGCCGCGGTGGGGTCGGCCGCCGTCGGGTATGCCGAGGGCGGCCTGCTGGCCCGTGAAATCGGCTCGTGGCAGACCATCGCGTGGGCGCTCGTACTGGCCGCCCCGGCGATGCTGGCGCTGGCCGCCTTTACCGTGGCGGACCAGCCGCCGGCCGCTACTGTGGCACAGTGGGCGGCGTTCGGATACCTTGCCGTCGTCAGCATGTTCCTGGGGTTCTTCGCCTGGTACCGGGGGCTGGCCATCGGCCCGATCGCGCAGGTCAGCCAGGTGCAGCTGGTCCAGCCCGTCCTCAGCATCGGCTGGGCGGCGCTGCTCCTCGGCGAAGCGCTCACGTGGACGACCGTGCTGGGCGGACTCGCCGTGATGGCATGCGCCGGCGCAGCGGTCCGGGTCCGGTCCCGCCGGCCCGCCTGACCTTGAATCCACCCGCTGAAAGGATCCCCGTGTACATTCCCGCCCACTTCGCCCCAAGCCCGGCCACGGTCCGGGACCTCCTGGCGCACCCCGGCGCCGCCAACCTGGTGACCATGACCGACGCCGGACTCCTGGCCACCCTGGTGCCGTTCGTCTATGAGCCGCCTGGGCCGGACGGGGGCGCGGGGACGGACGCGGGGGACGGCTACGGTTCCCTCCAAGGACACCTCGCGCGGAACAATCCCCAATGGTCCTACGCCCCGGCCGGAGAAGCGCTCGTCATCATCCAGGGCCCCGATGCCTACATTTCGCCCTCCTGGTATGCCTCGAAAGCAGAGCACGGCCGGGTGGTGCCCACCTGGAACTACACCACCGTGCATGTGTACGGCCGGCTGGTGGTGCACGAGGACCCGGCCTGGCTTGCCTGCCACGTCCGCCGCCTCACCGGCCTGCACGAAGACGGCCGGGAACACCCGTGGTCCGTAGACGACGCCCCTGCGCCGTTCATCGGCGGCCAGCTGCGCGCCATCGTAGGAGTGGAGCTGCTCATTACGCGGATCGAGGCCAAGGAGAAGCACAGCCAGAACAGGTCCGACGACGACGCGCGGGGCGTCGCGGCCGGCCTCTGCGCCGAGGGGCTGGGGGCGTCCGCTGCCGCCGTAGAGCGGGTCCGGCACCCCCGATAAAACGCCCGACGACGGGACGTCGCGTTATGTTCATCACTCGCCGCGCCGTCTTGCAGGGTTTCGCCAAAGTGCAGGCCCATACTTGTCTTGAACGGCTTCAGCCGTCCCCCGGCCAGGCAGGAGGAAGTGCGTGGAAACCCTGAAAAAAATCGTGACCAATCAGTATTTTCCTGCTGCCGCAGTACTGGGTGCCGTGCTCATTTACTGGACCGTGGGCTTGCTGGGCGGCCTGTCCCTGCTGCACAACAACCAGCCGCCGCTGACGACCCTCACGTGGCTGTTGTTCGTCTACGCGTCGGCTGCGCTGACCCCGCTGGCCGGGGCACTCGCCCTTGTGGACCTCGTGCGGCGCTGGCGCCGCAACCGGGCCGGTGCTCAGGAGCAGGCATGGCCGGCGGAAGTGGCTGCCGAAGGGCCGGTCGCCGCCGAAGCGCCAGCCGTGGAGGCTCCGCGTCCCGAGCCCCGCATCCGGAGTCCGCACATCCCAGAGCCCGTGCCGAAGACCCCCGGCGGTAAGAAGGCGGTCACCAAGAAGACCGCCACTAAAAAGTCAAGCACCAGGAAGGCCGCCTGACCCGTCCGCGCCCGGGGGTTGCCAACCCTCGGAGCTACCAGGCTGCTTCCACCCGGTTCCTGCCCGCTGCCTTCGCTGAGTAGAGGGCCGTGTCCGCTTCTCCCAGCAACATGTCGGCGTCCACGGCGTGTCCGGCGCCGAACGTTGAGATCCCTGCACTGAGGCGCAGTTCGCCGGAGGGGTCGCCGTGGTGCTCGATCTTCAGCTTCCGCACAGCCTCCAGCGCCCGCTCAAGCAGCACCCTCGCGTCAGCGATGCCCTGGCGCGGCAACACCAGCAGGAACTCCTCGCCCCCGAACCTGTAGACGCCGTCGCTCTTGCGCACCTGGCCCAGCAGCGCCGCTGCTACGTTCCGGAGCGCAAGGTCGCCGGCCTGGTGGCCGTAGATGTCGTTGTAGCTCTTGAAATTGTCCACGTCGCACATGGCAACGCTGTACTCCTCGCCATACCGGGCACTGCGGGCATGGAGCTGCTCCAGGTCCTCAGACAGCTTGAGGCGGTTGTACAACCCGGTCAGCGGATCGGTCCGGGCCTGCCGGGACAGCACTTTACGGTAGTGCGCCAGGTCGGCGTGCAGCGTGGTCACGCGGACCGCCACCAGCAGCCGGGCGCGCAGCACGAACGGGTCCAGCGGTTTGGTGACGTAATCGTCCGCGCCCGCCTCGAGCCCGGCCAGCATGTCCTCCCGTGAATCCTGGGAGGTGAGCAGCACGATGTACGTATAGAGGTCGGTTTCACTGGCTCGGATGGCCCGGCACAGGGCCAGCCCGTCCATGCCGGGCATCATCCGGTCCGTCACCACCGCATCCGGCCGGTGGGCCAGGAAGAGCTTCCAGGCCTCGTCACCGTCAGCGGCGGCCAGGCATTCGTGTCCGGCGCGTTCGACGGCGGCGCGGGCCACCAGCAGCGACCCCGGATCGTCGTCTGCTACCAGCACTTTCACTGCGCCACCTCCTTGTCCAGCGCGTCGTTCGCCCGCTGCAGTTCGGCCTCCAGCCGGGGGAGGAGAGCGGCGGCTGCCGTGAGACTGCCGCTGCGGCCCATCCCTTCGAGCTCCGAACAGAGCGCCGCAACGGCGCCTGCCCCGATGTTGCCCGCTGAACCCTTCAAGGCGTGGGCGGCCTCCACGAGGGCCGGACCGCCGCCAGCGTGCACTGCAGACCGAAGCGCCGCCAGACGGGCCGGAACGCTGTCCCGGAAGGCCGCCGCGGCAGCGGCAAACAGGTCCTGTCCGTTCCCTCCCAGGCTGCGCAGCATCGCCAGCCGGTCCGGGTCCAGTGCGGGGCGGATTCCGACGCCGGCACGTTCGCCCCCGGTGACCGCCAGCGGCTGCGGCTGCGGTTCGGGAATCCAACGGGACAGCACCGCCTCCAAGGCTGCCGGGTCTACCGGCTTTGCGAGGTAGTCGTCCATGCCGGCGGCCAGGCAGCGCTCCCTGTCCCCGTCGAGGGCCCCGGCCGTCATCGCGATGATGGGCAGCACGGCACCGCTGCCGCCGCGGTCCCGGATCCTCCGGGTGGCCTCGTAGCCATCCAGCACCGGCATGTGGCAGTCCATCAGCACTGCGGCGTAATTGGCGGACGTGGTGGCGGTGACGGCGCGGGCGCCGTCCGGCACCACGTCCACCAGGTAGCCCAGCCTGCTGGCCATGGCGCGGGCGACCAGCTGGTTCACCTCGTTGTCCTCCACCACCAGGATGCGCCCGCGGTGCGATCCGGCAGCGGTTGCACCGGCTGGCTGTGGAGTGGAGGATGCTTCCGGTGCAGGAACCTCCGGGCCACGCGTGGACATGAGGCGGACCAGCCGGTCGTAGAACTCGGAGCTGCGGACCGGCTTCATCAGCCACTCACGGACACCCGCGGCGGCAATTTCACCGGCGTCCACCTGCATCGTGGAAGTGAGCATCATGAGCTCGATGTCCGCCAGCCCAGGCGTAGCCTTCATCCGGCGGGCCAGTTCCAGCCCGTCGGTGTCCGGCATGCAGAAGTCCAGGACGGCAAGGTCGAAGGGAGTCCCTGCCTTTCCCGCCTCGGTTGCCCGCGCAAGGGCCGAACGGGCATCCGGCGCAGCCTCAGGCTGCAGCCCCCAGCCCCGCAACTGGGATTCGAGCACCAGCCTGTTGGTGGCATTGTCGTCCACCACCAATACGCGCAGGCCGTTGAGGAAACCTGCCGCGGGAACCGGATCCGTGGAGATCGGGGCCACCCGCAGCGGCAGCCGGAACCAGAAGGTGCTGCCCTGGTCCGGTGTGCTCTTAACGCCGATCTCGCCCTCCATGGCCTCGGTGAGCCGGCGGCAGATGGCAAGGCCCAGGCCCGTGCCCCCGTACCGCCGTGTGGTGGACGCGTCGGCCTGGGAAAACGACTCGAACAGCCGGGTGTGCTGCGCGGGTTCGATGCCTATCCCCGTATCCCGCACCTCGAAACAGACCGGAACGCTTGTCTCGGGAACGTCGCCGGGAGTTTCGCACCGCACCCGGATGGAAACCTCCCCGGATGCCGTGAACTTCACAGCGTTGGACGCGAGGTTCAGGAGGATCTGCCGGATCCTGCCGGCATCTCCCAGCAGCCTGGCCGGCACGTCCGGCTCGCAGTAGGCGATAAGTTCCAGGCGCTTCGCCTGGGCCTGTTCGGCCAACAGGCCCGCCACTTCCTCGATGAGCGCCCGCGGGTCGAAGGGCCTGACGTCGAGGTCAACCTTCCCCGCCTCCAGCTTGGAGAAGTCCAGGATGTCGTTGATGAGGGCCAGCAGCGCTTCGCCCGCGCCCTTGACGCCCTGTGCGTACTGCTTCTGGGTCTGGTCCAGCCGGGTTTCCAGGAGGAGGGAGGTCAGACCCACGACGCCGTTCATGGGAGTGCGGATCTCATGGCTCATGGTGGCCAGGAACTCTGATTTCAGCCGGCTCGATTCCAGCGCTTCCCTCCGCGCTGCCTCGAGTTCCGTTGTCCGGGCCGCCACCTCCTCCTCGAGCCCGCTGGTGAGGGTGATGTTCTCGAAGATGATCAGCACCTGGCGTATAAACACTGCCCCCAGGACGGCCGCGGAAACAGCCAGCAGGAAGGGCTCCAGTTCGTGCAGATGCGGCCCGGTAAACAGGATGATGGCCAGCAGGAGCGGCGCGTAGGGCAGCAGCTCCAGGGCCAGCGTGTACCCGCGCCGTTCGGCTTCCGCGTTCTCGGCGTAAGGTGCCATGGGCGCCAGTGCGATCAGGAGGAACGCAACGATCCAGCCCAAGGCGAGGGGCGACCCCGTGGTGCCCGTGACGCCGTCGAACGTGAGGCGGATGTAGATGCTGTCCGTGACTGAAAGCACCACCAACCCGCCGCCGAAGAACAGCCAGGGCAGCCGCTCGCCCGGCCTCCGCCGCATCCCGAGGACCAGGACCAGGGACGTGATCACCAAGTCCGCCACCGGGTAGGCCATGCCGGTGAACCGCGCCAGCGGATCACCCTCCGCGCTGTACGCAGGGCCGAGCGCGGTGTACCAGCTGACCACCAGCACCGAGCCTGCGATTACGGCCGCATCCATCACCGCCCGGTACAGGGCCACCGGATTGCCTGGCCGGCGTTTGAAAGCGAAAAGCGCGACGACGGCCGGAACCGAGTACCCGATGAAGCCGACGTCGGCGAGCGATGGGAAGGGATAGGCGTGATTGTAGGCGAGGCCATAGTACGCGTAGACGGCCATGCCGGCGGCCCACCAGAAAACGGCCACCGCCATGAGGGCCCAGGCCCTGGCGTTGGGGCCGCCGCGCCTGGCGGCCTTCGCGCAGCTCGCACCGGCCAGCAAGGACGCCGCAAGGATGAGGAAATCCCCCATGACGAGGGCCGGCGCGCTTCCGTTGTTTGCCGCGAAGAAGATCCCCAGCGCGGTCAGAACCGCAGCCGTCAGCGTGGCCGGCACCAGGATCCGGCCCCTGCCGGCGGCGGGCCAGGCCCGTCCTTCCTGATCGCTTCCGGACTCCACCGCGGCCATCCCTACCCCTCCTTCAGTGTGCGGAGGACCTTTTCGGCGTGGCTCAAGGCGAGGGTCAGACGGCTTTCCGGCTCCGGCCGGGAGAACAGGTAGCCTTGCATCGAATCGCATTCCAGGGCAGCCAGGTACTGCGCCTGCTCAACGGTCTCAATGCCCTCGGCTGTGACCGTCAGGCCCAGGCTGTGCGCCATGTTGACCATGGAGCTGAGAATGGGCAGCCGCTCACGTCCGGTGCGGATCATGGATACAAAAGACTTGTCGATCTTAACCGTGTCCACGGGAAGGTCCTGCAGCCGCCCCAGCGACGAATAACCGGTGCCGAAATCGTCCAAGGCGACGCGCGCGCCGGCCTCCCGGAGAGTGCTGAGCTGTTTGACCAGGCTGCAGTCGGCGTCGAAGAACACGCTTTCGGTGACTTCGATCACCAGCTGGTACGGCGCGACGCCGCTGGCCTCCGCCAGTCGGAGCACCTGCTCGGCGAAGTCGTGCTCCTGCAGCTGCACGCCTGATACGTTAACGGCGAGGGACCGCGACGGATCGCCGGTAAGCCAGCCTGCGATGCGCCGCATGGCCAGCCCCATCACCTCCATGCCTATGCCGCCGATCAGTCCGGTCCGCTCAGCGAGCGGAATGAAGACCGAGGGCGGCACCCTGCCGCCGTCGCTGTCCCACCGAGCCAGCGCCTCGACCTTCACCACCTGACCCCGCTGGTAGGACACGATCGGCTGGAACTCTATCGAGATTTCGCCGTGCTCTGCGGCCCGGACCAGGCCAGACTCCATGGCGGTGCGTTGCATCAGCTCGCTCATCATGTCCGGCTGGAACCGCAGGAAACGGTTCTTCCCCGCCGCTTTGGCCGCATACATGGCGATGTCCGCCCGGCGAAGCAGCTCCGAGGCGTTCTGGTCCTCGGAGGTCAGGGACGCAAGCCCCAGGCTCAGGCTGGGGCGCAGGACCTTCCCGCCCGCGGTCAGCGGGACGCGCAGGCAGCGCACCATGCACGTGGCAATCTCGTCCGCATTGGGGCACGCGGTCAGCAGCACCACGAACTCGTCGCCCCCCAGCCGGGCCACCACGTCCGCCGTCGGCGCGCAGCCGCGGAGCCGGCGGGCCACCTCGATGAGCATGTCGTCGCCCGCCTGGTGGCCGAGGACGTCATTGACCTCCTTGAAGTCGTCAAGGTCCAGGAGCAGGACGTCCACGGATTTGAGCCGGGGCGACCTCACGGCCTCGCCGAGGGCATCGTTGAACACGGCCCGGTTGGCCAGGCCGGTCAGCGGATCCCGGAATGCCATGCCGCGGAGTTTCTCGGTCTGTGCCGCGAGGTCCGCCATGGCCCGGTGAGCCTGTTCCTGCGCCTGGCGGCGCTCGGTCACGTCCTGGAAGCTCCAGATCCTGCCGACGATCCCGTCGCCGGAACGGTGTGGCCGGGAATACCGTTCTATGGTCCGGCCGTCCTTGAATTCGAGGACGTCGTGGCTCTCCGCTGCCGGATCGGCCTCCAGTTCACCCAGCTTGGCCATGAACTGCCGGGGATCCGAGAGTTGGGCCAGCACCAGGGGCATGACTTCGTGCTGCAGGCTTGCGGTCATCCCCTGCGGAGCCTCCAGCAAGGTCGCCGGTATGCCCCACATGGCAAGGAACTTTTCGTTGTACCCGGCGATGTTCCAATCGGAGTCCACCACCAGGATTCCGTCCGCCGTGGATTCCAGGGTTGCTGCCAGGAGGGCCATGGCCTCGCGCCGCGGGGCGGCGGAGTTATGGTGGGCCGTGCCGCGGACCGAGAGGAGCAGCTGGCCGGCGTCGGAGCGCTGCCGGCCGGCGCCGGGAAGGAAGGAAGCTGTCAGTTCGGCCGGGAACTCTGTGCCGGTTCGGTGCAGGCAGTACGTCTGCACCGGCGCCGGGTGCTGGTCCGGATGTGCCAGGAGACGGCGGAAGAGCTTGCGGATGTCTTCCCGGAAGTCGTTCGCGAGCAGCGAGCGGTGGTCCAGGCCCGCCAGGTTGTCCTCCGGGATGCCGAACAGCCTGCCGGCCGGGGCATTGGCAGCGGCCACGGTCCCGTCAGCGGCGACGACCAGCAGCGCATCGGGGCTGAGGTCCAGCACGGCTTCCAGCGCTTGCGCCATATGAACTTGTCCCTGCATCGGGTCGATCATGAGACCACCCCCTTGGTCGTCATAAAGTCTTCCTTACACAAAAACGCCGCCCCTTTTGAAGGATGACGGCGCTTTGCTGGAAGAGTTGCTATACCCTGCGGTGGCTCCGGTTGGTAATGGCACCGTACACGAGAAGCACGATCACGGAACCGAGAATAGCAAGCAGCCATGTGCGGATGTCGAAGAACTCGGCGAGCCCGCCGCCGAAAATCAGCGAGCCGATCCAGCCGCCCAGGATAGCCCCGACGACGCCCAGGATCATCGTCACGATCCAGCCCCCGCCCTGGCGTCCCGGGAGGACGGCCTTTGCAATGGCTCCGGCAATCAGGCCCAAAATGAGAAATCCGAGAATACCCATGTTGTCACTCCTTTATCAGTAAGTTGTGCCGTGCCCCCATTTCCGGTTCCATCATTCAATCAGCGTGCTTACTTCACTTCAAGACTTCAAATATCACGGGATGACTGTCAATTTTCCGGCTTTCCGGCTTTCGGCTGCCGGATTTCCCAGGTTCGCCCCGCTGGGAGCCGCGGGCGCGGTGGCCCAAGGGCGCTTTGGATAGGATTGGGTTTTCGCCTGGCGGGGGCAGTTGCCCGTCCGGACGCCCCAAACCTAAGGAACGGCATGACCAGCACCCCGGCGGCCCGGGCCATTTTTCTCGACATTGACGGCACCTATGCGGACCACGGACTGGCCCCGGAAGCCCACGTGGACGCCGTACAGACCGCCCGCAAGCTGGGCCACCTCGTCTTTGTCTGCACCGGCCGGCCGTTGTCCATGGTTCCGGACCACATTCTGGCGGCCGGTTTCGACGGAACCATTACCGGTGCCGGCGCGCGGGTGGAACTCGGCGGGGAGGTCCTGAAGGATACGCGGTTCGAGCAGGACCTCGCTGCGCGGATCGTGGAGGTCCTGGACGCCCACGATGTCGCCTACATTCTGGAAGCGCCCGAGGCACTCTACGGCCGGGAAGGCGTGGACCAGCGGCTCCGGCGGGTCCTCGGCCCCATCTTCGAAAAGAGGGCGGCAGCCGAGGGCGGTTCCCCGGCCGCTGGGAATGGCGCAGGGCACCATGCCGCCGGTCAGCATGCCGGCCAGCCGGATCCGCTGGAGGACATCCTTGGCCCGGTCCAGTACGGCGGAGACCTCCGAAGGGCTTCCTACGCCAAGATTTCCTGCTTCGATGCGCCCCTGCCGCTGCGCGAACTAACCGATGCGCTGGGCCCGGGCGTCGGCCTGATCCCCAGTTCGCTGTCTGCGTTGGGTGACGGGGCCGGGGAAATCTTCATGGCCGGCACGCATAAAGCCGTGGGCATCCAGGTGATCGAAGAGCGCCTGGGGCTGGACCGGGCGGACATCGTGGCCATCGGCGACAGTTCCAACGACATCGAAATGCTGGAGTACGCCGGGACGGGCATCGCTGTGGAAGGCGGACACCCGGCTGTGCTGGCGGTCGCGGACCGCGTCACTGCCGGGCCGGCGGGCAATGGCGTGGCGCTTGCCTTCGCGGAGCTGGGCCTGCTGGCGCCGGACGCGTCCACGCTATCCACATAGCGGCTTTGAGTGCTTCCCGGTGTCCTACGACAGGCTTGCCGATGCCTGCCGTGCGGCCGGGGCGCCGGCCAGCCCGCTTTCCTGATGCGCCGCCGCAGGAGAGGTCCCTAGGCCCCGGACCGTCCAGCCGGCATTCCGCCAGGCCGCCGCGTCCAGGACATTACGGGCGTCCAGGACCATCCGCCGTCGTACCAGCGTGCCCGCATCACCGGGGGAGAGCCTGCGGTACTCATCCCACTCAGTCAGGAGCAGCACCAGTTCGGCATTCTCGAGGGCGGGCGCGGTTCGGCTCTCGAAACGAAGCCGCGGGTAGCGCCGCCACGCGTTGTTCACGGCCTTGGGGTCGGTAACGGTGACATGGGCGCCGGCGGCGGCGAGGCGGTCGGCCACGTCCAGTGCCGGCGAATCACGGATGTCGTCCGTGTCCGGTTTGAAGGAGGCGCCCAGCACCGCGATGGTCCGGCCGGACACGCTTCCGCCACACATCTGCGCCGCCAGGTCCACCGTTCGCTGCCGCTGGTCAAGGTTCACCGAGTCCACCAGGCGCATCCAGTCCCCAATGGCGTCGACGCCGAGGTCCCCGGCCTGCTTGCGGAAGCTGCGGATGTCCTTGGGCAAGCAGCCACCGCCGAAACCCAGCCCTGCGTGCAGGTACCGGTTGCCGATCCGCGGGTCCAGTCCCATCGCTTCGCTCAGCTCAGCCACATCTGCTCCCGCTGCATCGCAGAGTTCAGAGACGGCATTAATGAAGCTGACTTTGGTGGCCAGGTAGGCGTTGGCCGCGGACTTGATGAGTTCGGCCGTGGCGAAGTTGCAGACCAGCCGGGGGATTCCGGCCCGCAGCAGCGGTTCATACACAGCGTCCAGGGCTGACGTGACGCCCTGCGCAGCCCCCGTGGCAGGACTGAAGGCACCGGCCCGGCCGCCGGGAACGCCATAGACCAGGCGGTCAGGCACCAGCGAATCCTTCACGGCCGTTCCCTGCCGCAGGAATTCCGGGTTCCACCCCACGTGCACGTCCGGGCGTCCGGCAAGGACGCCCCGGAGCATCTCCACCGTGCCTACGGGAACCGTGGACTTGCCCACGACGGCGGCACCGTGGGCCAGGTGCGGAAGCAGGGCTTCGGTGGCGGAAAGGAGGTAGCTGAGGTCGGCCGCGTCGGACGTCTTGTCCTGCGGTGTTCCAACGCAGAGGAAGTGCACCTGGGCATCGCGGGCTGCTGCCGGATCGGTGGCGAAGCGCAGGCGCCCAGTCGCGCGGCCATCCTGCAGCAGTTCGTCGAGCCCGGGTTCATGGAACGGGGCATTCCCGCGGGCCAGCTGCTCCACCTTGGCTGTGTCGACGTCGATACCCACCACGTTGTGACCCATGGCGGCCAGGGTGGCGGCATGGACGGCTCCGAGGTAGCCACAGCCGATGACCGAGATATTGAGGACACGGGATTTCATGGGGATGCCTTTCACTGGGGTGCTCCGGCCCGCGTTGCCGGGATTGATGCTGCCTGGCGGGCCGCCAACTGCGCTCCGCGGCCACGGGCTGCAGGGGCACCTTCATGGATGGCGGCTGAATAATGGCGGACCAGTTCGGCGCTCAACGCGGGCCAGGTCCGGTCCTGGACGGACGCATGCGCTGCGGCCGCGAAGGCCCGGCGCTTGGCATCGTCGCCCATCAGATCCACCACGTGGGCGCGCATGGCGGAGAGGTCGCCTGGCTCATAGAGCCAACCCGTCCGGGAGTTTTCAACCAGGTCCAGCGGCCCTCCGCGGCCGGTGGCCACCACCGGAACGCCGGAGGCCATGGCTTCCTGGATGGTCTGGCAGAAGGTTTCGAATTCGCCCGGATGGATGAACAGGTCAAAGGACGCGACCGCCCGGGCCAACTGGTCGCCGCCGAGGAAACCGGTGAAGACTGCATCCGGCAGGGCGTCCTCCAGCGCAGCCCGTTGCGGGCCGTCTCCCACGATCACCAGGCGCGTGCGCGGCACGGCGGCCAGGGCCGCCAGGTCCTCCACCTGCTTTTCCACCGCCAGCCGGCCCACGTAACCGATGATGCGTTCGCCGCCCGGGGCAACGGCGGCCCGCCAGGCGTCGTCGCGTTTGTCCGGCGAAAACCTTGCCGTATCCACACCGCGACGCCACATCTGCACCCGCGGAATGCCGCGGCCGCGCAGCTGGTTCAGTGCGAACGTGGAGGGCGCCAGGGTCCGGGTGGCCAGCAGGTGGATGTTTTCCACCCGGCTCCAGGCCCAGTTTTCCAGGAACGGGACGCCGTAGCGGGCTGCGTAGCTGGGGACCTCGGTCTGGTAGATGGCAACGGTGGGAATTCCCAGTTGGTGCGCCGCCTGTGCGGCCCGCCAGCCCAGGATGAACGGGGAGGCCAGGTGGACCACGTCCGGTGCGTAGTCGGCAAGGATTCGCTTGACCCGGTACACACCGCCCATCGCCACCCTGACATTCGTGTAGCCTGCCAGCGGCACTGCCGGCAGGCGGTGGATACGTGCTCCGCTGACTTTCTGCGGTCCAGCGTCTCCGCCCTCTTGGCCCGCCGGAGCGATGACCAGGACGTCGTCGCCGCGCTCCTGAAGATGCTCCAGGACCCGCAGGATGGAGTGCGTGACCCCGTTCATCAGGGGCAGGAATGATTCAGCGACAATTGCGATCCTCACTCCTCCACCGTGGGCGTCCCCCTTGACTCGGTGGGGGAGAAGGGGTGGCGCGGAGGGAAAAGTTGGGTAAACAGCAGCCTGGGAGGGGGCAGATCTCCGGCCGCCGGCGGCAATTTACTAAGTAGGCTTTTCTTTTTGTACTAAGCATGCTTACTGTAGAGGGGCAGCCAGCACGAAGCCTCAAGCAGCCGGGGCGGAGGCGGCCGCCGGGGAACATCCCGGGGCCGGTAGCTCCATTGCTGGCAACCCCACGCAACGACATATCCAAAGGAGACGTCATGCTCAACAGGGAAAACATTGAAGACCTGCTCACCCGGAACGGCCATGTCATTGGGTCTGACGGCGAGAAGATTGGCGGCATCGGCCAGCTGTACGCGGATGATGACACCGGAGAGCCCACGTGGGTGACTGTCAAGACCGGGCTGTTCGGAACTTCGCAGTCCTTTGTACCGGTGGAAGGGGCCCGCACTGAGGGCGATGACCTCGTGGTCCCGTTCGCCAAGGAGCACGTCAAAGACGCTCCCCGCGTAGAGGTGGACGGCCACCTCACCCCGGAGGAAGAGGACCGGCTCTATACGCACTACAACCGGGAAACCCGCAGCTACGCGGATACCCGTAATGACGTGGACCTCCAGGGCGATGCCGACCTGAATGCCGGCACGCCCACGGCGGGTCTTGGCCGTACGGCGGGCCACGACACCTCGGGCCCCAACACCGACGACGCCATGACGCGCTCGGAAGAGCAGCTCCACGTCGGCACTGAGCGGCAGGCCACAGGCCGGGCCCGCTTGCGCAAGTACGTCACCACGGAGAACGTCACCACGACCGTTCCCGTGCAGCGCGAGGAGGTCCGCCTGGAGCGGGAGCCCATCACGGACGCGAACCGTGGCGCGGCACTCTCCGGCCCGGACCTCAGCGAGGAGGAGCACGAGGTCACCCTCCATGAGGAGCGGCCCGTTGTGGAGAAGGAAACCGTTCCGGTGGAACGGGTCCGCCTGGATAAGGACGTGGTCCAGGATGACGTCACCGTCAGTGACGACGTCCGCAAAGAGCGCATCGAGGCCGACGGCCTTGATGAAGACCGCAGGCTCTAAGTCCTGCTGCCGCTAAGCAACCGAAGGTGCTGCCGCAACGAGCGGCAGCACCTTCGGTGTGTGCGGCAGCAGCAGGCGACCGCGTTATTGACGCCGCTCCCTGATCGACGAAAACGCTGATGCAGCCGAAGCCGGGGGGCTTGGCTGCACCAGCCAGTAGTACGAACATCTTCAGAACTTACGGTTCATCTCTCATTCGCGGCTCCTGTTTCCCGGTGTTGGGGTCCGGGCCCTGGCCGGCCGCGGCAGCTACGGCCGGATGTAAAAAGCATCTGCCCGGTCGGCACCGACCCAATCGTGGGCCTTTTGGAGGACGCCGGCGGTGGGTGTGACACTGCTTACAGTTACCTGCAATTTTACGGCCAGCACAGGAAAAAAGCGCTGGAACCCGTCCGCGGGCCGCCCGGGAACGGCGGCTGCAGAGCCTGTCGGTCACCGGAGCGCAGGGCTTGCCGTGGCACCATTGAGCACGATGAAACTGCGTGCTGATCAGACCGGAGACCGTGGCCTTCCCATGCCCTTGTGGCTGCAGGGCGCCCTCGAAACGGCGCAGGCGGCCTTCATTTCCGCGCTGGCGGTGATCGCGCCCATCGTGGCTGTGTGGGCCGCCGCCGGATTCCAGCAGGGAGACTTCGCCACCCTTGCCAGGCTGGCCGGACAGTCCTGGCTCCTGGTCCACGGCGTACCGCTGGAGCTCTCCGGAGGAGGCACCGAAGCGGCGGCCAACATCGACTCCGGCGTCCTCACCCTCGTTCCGCTGGGACTGACCCTTATCCCGTTCCTCCTGGCCTGGCGGGCCGGGCGCCGGCTCGCGCGGGCCTCATACTCCGACCAGTTGTGGCAAGCTCTCCTGGGCTCCTGGGTGGTATACGCCGCCTTTGGAACAGCCACCGGTTTCGTCTGCCGTACCGCGGATGTCGGCATTAACCCCCTCCACGCCCTTCTGGTTCCGCTCATTCCCTTCGCGCTGGGCATGATCATCGGCGCCCGCCGCGAAGCCGGCTCCTGGAGCAGGCTCATCGGCGTGGACGCCGTTGACTGGATCTCCCGCACCAGCCAGCATTCGCGCTGGGCGGGCTCCTACATCGCCTCGGTGGTAAAGGCCGGCTTCGTGGCTGCCGTCGCGGCCGTGGCGCTCGCCGCCTTCCTGCTCGCCCTGGACCTTTTCATCCATTGGAACCTTGTGGTTTCTGTCTATGAAGCGCTCGACGCCGGAATTGTCGGAGGTGCCGTCCTCACCATCGCGCAGCTGGGGTTCCTTCCCAATCTGGTGATCCTGGCCCTCGCCTGGACCTCCGGTGCAGGCTTTGCCATGGGCGTCGGCTCCCAGGTGGGCCCGCTCGGAACCGCCGTGGGTCCGCTGCCTTCCATCCCGGTACTGGCCGCCATTCCGTCCGGGCCGCTGGATTACGCGTTCGCGGTCCTCATCATTCCGGTGTTCGCGGGTGTGCTGGGCGGCTGGTGGTTTCTCCGCGAGGGGGAGAACCACTTTGACGAATGGCTCTCCATCAAGGTCCACGCCCGCTGGTTTACCGCGTCGCTTTCCACTCTGGTGCTGGGCGTACTGGCCGGGCTGGTAGCGGGCATCATGGCCATGGGACTTGCCTGGGTGGCACATGGTTCGGCCGGTATCGGCCGCCTCACCGACATTGGGCCCGACCCGTTGTGGACGGCAGTCTGGTTGGCCGCGGAAGTGGGCGTCGGCGTCGTGATCGGTTATGCGGCCGGCCCCTGGCTGGAACGCGAGCAGGCAGCCAACGCCGAACCCGCGCACGCGTCCTGACGCCCGGCAGCTACCGCAGTTGGGTGGGAAGCGAGCGTTCCAGCTGCACCCGGCACGTGGAAAGGGCCTGCTCCGTCAGCGCCTGCCGCGAGCAGTCCTGGTAAGCGCGCACCGGTTCGAAGAAGACCGCGCTGACCAGGATGATCAGCACCATCAGCACCGACACCACCAGCCCGGAGATGGTCCCCACCAGCACCAGCCGGGACTCCTTAAGCCGCGCCCAGCGGATCAGCAGCACCACGCCCAGAACCAGGCCCGCTGCGGCGAGCAGGGCTGTGAGCCACAGATGGCTGACGTCCAGCTGGTAGACGAAGAAGGCGCCCAGCACCGTGAGGACGAAGATCCGGAACAGGGTGTGGGTCCTGGCCAGGGAGGCTTTGGCCGCGTCGCTGAGGGGAGGTTTGCTGCGCAGCGGTGCGCCCGGTTCCGGCGGGGTGTTCATGTTTTCCAGCGTACGCGAGCGTGCCCATAAGCTAGACCAATGCGCATCGTAGTCCTCGTTTCCGGCACCGGGTCCAATCTCCAGGCGGTCATTGACGCAGTCAAGGCCGGAGAATTGGACGTGGAGATCGCCGCCGTAGGTGCCGACCGGCCAGGGACGTACGGCGTGGAACGGTCCGCGGCCGCCGGCATCCCCACGTTCGTGGTGGACTTCAAGGCCTACGCCGACCGGGCGGACTGGGACGCTGCGCTCACCGAAGCCGTGGCATCCTACGCCCCGGATGTGGTGGTTTCCTCCGGCTTCATGCGGATTGTCAGCCCCGAATTCATCGATGCATTCGGCGGCAAGTACCTCAACACCCACCCCGCGCTGCTGCCGGCTTTCCCCGGGGCGCACGGCGTCCGGGATGCGATGGCCTACGGCGTCAAGGTCACTGGCTGCACTGTGCACTGGGCGGATGCAGGCGTGGATACCGGCCCCATCATCGCGCAGGAAGCGGTGGCTATCGAGGACACCGACACCGAAGAAACCCTGCACGAGCGCATCAAGGTGGTGGAGCGCCGGCTGCTGGTCTCAACCCTCGCAGACCTGGCCACCGCCCAGGCCTGAACGTTTTCGACGCGCATATTCGTTATCGACCCGCTGGTGCGCCGGTGCGGCCCATATATGAGGCGCGCCCGCGCATCAGGGCGTCGATTCCCGAGACGAGCGTCGAAAACGTAAGCTACTCCAGCCGGCGCTGCTTGGTCTCCGGCGAGAAGAACGCCATCCAGATGATCGCCAGCAGCACCAGTCCGCCGGCAAGGGCGAAGGACGTGGCCAGGCCCAGCTCCGGCCAGAAGTAGTTCGCAAAGACCAACGGCCCGAAACCGGCGCCCAGCCGCGAGAACGTGGACGCCCAGCCGAAGCCGGTCCCGCGGAGTTCCGTGGGGTAGAGCTCGGACACATAGGCGTAGAGCACGGGGATGGCCACCTGCACCACGAACCCGAAGGCCAGGAGCCAGAACACCGCCGCGGTGGGGATATCAACCACGACGGCGACAATCACCAACGTGAGCGCGGACAGCGGGCCGGTGACCGCCAGGATCCACTTGCGGCCCACGCGTTCCACCAGCAGGGCGGCCACCACGACACCCAGGAGCCCGACGGCGGCCATGGACGCTGTGGTGACGAAAGCCTTGTACTCGGCGAACCCGGCGCCAATGAGGATGCGCGGCATCCAGGTCAGGGCCAGGTAGTAGACCAACAGGATGCTGAAGAACAAGGACCAGGCAGCGGCAGTGATCTTCCAGTTGAACTGCCATACCAGCCGCAGCTGCTGCCACGCACTGCCGGCGGACAGCCGCGGCACGGACTGCGCGTCGGGCAGGCTGTAGGCGCGGGTCTCAGCGCCGGTGGCGGCGACAAGGCCGTCGATGACCTTGGCCGCCTCCTCCCGCCGTCCCTTGCGGATGAGGAACAGCGGGGACTCCGGTACGCTGCGCCGGACCCAAAAAACCAGCAGGGCCGGCAGGACCATGACCACCATGGTGAACCGCCAGTCGGCGAAAGCAGCCATCAGCCCGGCAGAAACAAAACCGGCCAGCGCGGCCCCCACGGGCCACCAGCCGTCCATGGCGGTGAGGACCTTGCCGCGCTGCTTGCGGGGGGTGAATTCGCCCACCAGCGCGTAGTCCACCGGGATGCAGCCGCCCAATCCGAACCCGGCCATGAAGCGGAAGATGCAGAACCAGACGAAGTCGGGGGAGAAGGCACCCAGGACCGTGAAGAGGGAGAAGATCAGCAGCGTGGCCGTGAAGGCTTTCTTGCGGCCGATGGTGTCCGCGATGGTTCCCCAGATGAACGCGCCCAGCGCCATGCCGATCAGGTTGGAGGTTCCCACCCAGGCTGCTTCCCCGGGTGTCAGGGACCAGTGCTTGGAGAGCAGCGGAATGAGGATGCCGTTCAGTGTCACATCCCAGGCGTCGAACATGAAACCAAGTCCGCCGATCAGGAAGATCCGCCCCTGGACTTTCCACCGCCAGGGCAGTTCCTGGACCACCTGTTCGCCGCTGGGCACCGTGGTGTAAATGTTCATTGCAGCCTCCTGTGAAAACTCTAGCCCGGGCCGCAGCCGTTCACAGTCGCGCACACACGCCGGGCCACGGACGCTTCGCGATAAACTGGCCCTATCCCCACCAACCGCGGCACTGGTCCGCGAGATAAGACGGAGACATTTGTGAGCTTCACGCAGCATGAGCGCGTATCCATCGACCGTGTTCCCATCCGCCGGGCGCTGATCTCGGTTTACGACAAGACCGGTCTGGAGGAGCTCGCCCAGGGCCTGCATGCCGCCGGCGTGAAGCTCGTTTCCACCGGTTCCACCGCCAAGAAGATTGCCGCCGCCGGGATCCCGGTTCAGGAGGTGGAGGAAGTCACCGGTTCGCCGGAGATGCTCGACGGCCGCGTCAAGACCCTGCACCCGCGTGTCCACGGCGGCATCCTCGCCGACCGCCGCGTGCCGGCCCACATGGACACCCTGGCCAGCATGGAGATCGAAGCCTTCGACCTGGTGGTGGTGAACCTCTACCCCTTCGTGGAAACGGTAAAGTCCGGAGCCGCGCAGGACGACGTCGTGGAGCAGATCGATATCGGAGGCCCCGCCATGGTGCGCTCCGCCGCGAAGAACCACGCCGCCGTCGCCATCGTGGTTGACCCCGGCTTCTATGGCCAGGTGGTCGCGGCGGCTGCGGAAGGCGGCTTCGACCTGAAGACCCGCCGGCGCCTGGCCGCCAAGGCTTTCGCCCACACGGCCTCCTACGACAACGCCGTGGCCACTTGGACCGCCAGCCAGTTCCTGGATGAGGACGGCGACGGCACCATTGACTGGCCCGCCTACGCCGGCCTGTCCCTGGAACGTTCCGAGGTGCTGCGCTACGGCGAGAACCCGCACCAGCAGGCAGCCCTGTACGTGGACAAGGCTGCGCCCGTGGGCATCGCCCAGGCCGACCAGCTACACGGCAAGGCCATGAGCTACAACAACTTCGTGGATGCTGACGCCGCACTCCGCGCCGCCTACGACTTCAGCGAACCCGCCGTCGCCATCATCAAGCACGCCAACCCGTGCGGCGTCGCGGTAGGTTCCACGGACGCCGCGGACCCCATCGCCGATGCCCATGCCAAGGCCCACGCGTGCGACCCCGTCTCCGCTTTCGGCGGCGTCATCGCGGCCAACCGCACGGTCACCACGGGCATGGCCAACACGGTCAAGGACATCTTCACCGAGGTCGTCATCGCCCCGGGCTTCGAGCCGGAGGCCGTCGAGATCCTCGCCAAGAAGAAGAACATCCGCCTGCTCGCCCTGCCCGAGGGCTACGGCCGGTACCCCACGGAGTTCCGCCAAGTGTCCGGCGGCATGCTGGTCCAGGCCAGTGACAAGGTGGACGCCGACGGCGACAACCCCGCCAACTGGACCCTCGCCGCCGGCGAAGCTGCGGATGAGAAGACCCTGGCGGACCTCGCCTTCGCCTGGACCGCCTGCCGCGCCGCGAAGTCCAACGCCATCCTGCTCGCCCAGGACGGTGCCGCCGTCGGCATCGGCATGGGCCAGGTCAACCGCCTGGATTCGTGCCGCCTGGCTGTGGAGCGGGCCAACACGCTCGGCGTCACGGTGGAGTCCGACGTCGAAGGCGCCGGCGGTGCCTCGAACGCCAGTGGTGCCGGCGCGCCGCAGCGCGCCCGGGGTGCCGTTGCGGCCTCCGACGCGTTCTTCCCGTTTGCCGACGGACTGCAGATCCTGATCGACGCCGGTGTCCGCGCCGTCGTCCAGCCCGGCGGATCCGTCCGGGACGAGGAAGTCATCGCGGCAGCGAACGCCGCGGGCATCACCATGTACTTCACCGGAGCCCGGCACTTCTTCCACTAGGCCCCACCGGCTCCCTAACCTCGCTTCGTCCGCCCCGGCTCCCTGCCCTCGCAAGCTCGGGCCGGGGCCCTTGCCGAGGCGGCTCCACGGCCAGGGAACCCCGCCGGCGTGGGCCCACGTACCGGTGGTTTTCCCGCGTGATAACGACCAGTACGGAGCAATGGACGGTGCTTAACGTACGACGGCGCCCGTCCCCTTTCCAGGGAACGGGCGCCGTCGGTGGTTCTACCGGGAGTCCGGGCCGGCGGGGTGCGGGCCCTCGGGGTCCGGGGCTTCCGGATCCGGCAGGACGATTTCCCGCGGTTTGGCCTCCGCCATGCGTTCCGGCGTCCAGTACTCCAGGCTTTCCTCCGGTGCCGGGTTCACCGGTGAGCTGCTGACGGTGTCCCGGTCGGGGTGCTCCTGCCTAGAGGGCCCAGGCCCGGAAGACCGCTGGTCAGGAGACTGCTGCACTGTTGTAAGTGGACTGGATGACTGAGCCCCAGTACGGGCCGTACATCACCGCCATGCGGTTGTAGCCGTAGCTGTTCACGGAGTTCTGTACCCCGCTGGAACTGGTGCCGATGAACCACGGGCCGCCGGAGGAACCGCCCGTCATGTCGCAGCTGATGCCCTGGCTGTTGAACTGGGGGTTGTAGGGATCGTTGGACGCGGCGCCGGTGCAGCTCTTGAGGGTTTCGCCGTTGAAGGGTGAAGCTGCCGGGTAGCCGAAAGCCTTGTAGGAGAGGCCGCGGTCCTGGTTGAAGGCAACGCCGGAGCCGCCCACGACGTCGCCCAGGCGCTGGCCGCCGGCGTTGGTGTTGACGACGGCAAAGCCGGTGTCATAAGTCATGTCGCCGTTGGCGCTCCACTGGGTGGGGGCGAAGAGCTGGTTGGCGGCCCACTTGCCGTAGGGGGCTGCACCGTTCTCGTAGGCAGGGACGAAAACCCAGTTGGTGGCGAAGGCGCCGGGGCCCTCGTTGAGGCAGTGGCCGGCAGTGGACACTGTGCTCTTGTTGGTGGAGGCCACGGAGTTTCCGGAACAGACATAGTTGTAGCCGCCCATGGTGAAGAACACCTTGCCGATGTGCGAAACGGGGTTCTCGGCGGCGGCAATGGTGGGCTTGCCCTTGGTGGAGGGAACCTTGGTGGCCTTGCCCTGGACAGCCTTCGACGCACCGGAGGCAACGCCGCGTTCCACCGCACGCTTGGCGAGCACGTCGCCGGGGATGGCGTTGCGCATGCGCTCGGCCGTCCAGTACTCGGCCACACCTGCGGTGGCCAGGGATGCGCGTGCAACGGACGGGGCTCGCTGATCGTCGGATGCGGCCGGGGCGGCGGTGGCTCCGCCGGCTCCAGTGAGGGCCAGAACGGCAGCGGCCGAGAGGCTCAGGAGGCCGGAGGCAAGAGACCTGGTGCGTGTCATGTTTGTCCTGTCTGAACGGTGAATACTGCCCCGCGGGGGCCGGAGTTGACGAAGTGAACGTACCGCGATATGACAACTTTGTAAATAGGAGTGACCTATCATGTAGCGCTGTAATGCTGCGCCCGGGCGGGTAACCAACGCCGGCCGTGGGGTTCAAACGGCACTACTCGGGTAAGTTAGAGACGGTGAAACAGACCTATATTTCACAACCTAGCCGACCCACAGGGAGACGCCCGCGCATGTCCAAGATTATCTACACCCACACCGACGAAGCGCCGATGCTGGCTACCTATTCGTTCCTGCCCATCATCGAGGCTTTTGCTTCGACCGCAGGTGTGGAGGTGGAGACCCGCGACATATCGCTCGCCGGCCGCATCATCGCCGTTTTCGGTGACTACCTGACCCCGGAGCAGCAGATCGGTGACGCCCTTGCTGAACTGGGCGAACTGGCGAAGACGCCGGAAGCCAACATCATCAAGCTGCCCAACATCAGCGCGTCCATTCCGCAGCTTAAGGCCGCCATCGCGGAACTCCAGTCCCAGGGTTACGCGCTGCCGGACTACCCGGACAACCCCTCCTCGGACGAAGAGACCGCCGTCCGCTCCCGGTACGACAAGATCAAGGGTTCCGCAGTGAATCCGGTCCTGCGAGAGGGCAACTCGGACCGCCGCGCTCCGCTTTCCGTGAAGAACTACGCACGCCAGAACCCGCACTCCATGGGTGCCTGGACCGCAGACTCCAAGACCAACGTGGCCACCATGGGCCAGGACGACTTCCGCTCCAACGAGGAATCCGTGGTCATGGACTCCGAGGGCACCATCGCCATCCAGCTGGTCCGTGAAGACGGGTCGGTCAAGGTCCTGAAGAAGGCTTTCCCGGTCCTGGCCGGCGAGGTCATCGACGGCACCGTGATGCGCGCCGCCGCCCTGGACGAGTTCCTCAAGGCCCAGGTGGCCCGTGCCAAGGAAGAGGGCGTGCTGTTCTCCGCCCACCTGAAGGCCACCATGATGAAGGTCTCCGACCCCATCATCTTCGGACACGTGGTCAAGGCCTACTTCTCCGAGCTGTTCGAGACCTACGGCAAGCAGCTCGCCGCCGCCGGCATCAGCCCCAACAACGGTCTGGCCGCCATCCTCAGCAGCCTCGAGGACCTTCCCGAGGACGTCCGCGAGGGCGTGCAGAACCTGATCAAGAAGGGCATGGAGGACGGCCCTGCGCTGGCCATGGTGGACTCGGACAAGGGCATCACCACCCTGAACGTTCCGTCCGACGTGATCGTCGACGCCTCCATGCCCGCCATGATCCGCAGCTCCGGCCACATGTGGGGCCCGGACGGCAAGGAAGCCGACACCCTGGCGGTCCTGCCGGACAGTTCCTACGCCGGCATCTACCAGGTGGTCATTGATGACTGCCGTGCCAACGGTGCCTACGACCCCACCACCATGGGTACTGTTCCTAACGTCGGCCTCATGGCGCAGGCCGCCGAGGAATACGGCAGCCACGACAAGACCTTCGAGATCCAGGAAGCCGGCACCGTCCAGATCGTTGACGGCTCCGGCAACGTCCTGATCGAACACCAGGTCTCCGAGGGCGACATCTGGCGCGCCTGCCAGACCAAGGACCTCCCCATCCGCGACTGGGTGAAGCTGGCCGTCACCCGTGCCCGCGCCTCCCAGACCCCCGCCGTGTTCTGGCTGGACGAGGAGCGCGCCCACGATGCCAACCTCATCGCCAAGGTCAACGAGTACCTCAAGGACCATGACACCGAGGGCCTGGACATCCAGATCATGTCCCCGGTCAAGGCCATCGCCTTCACCCTGGAGCGGATCCGCAAGGGCCAGGACACCATCTCCGTGTCGGGCAACGTCCTCCGCGACTACCTCACGGACCTGTTCCCCATCCTGGAACTGGGCACCAGCGCCAAGATGCTCTCGGTGGTTCCCCTGATGAACGGCGGCGGGCTCTTCGAGACCGGTGCCGGCGGCTCCGCCCCGAAGCACGTCCAGCAGCTGCTCAAGGAAAACCACCTGCGCTGGGACAGCCTGGGCGAGTTCCTGGCCCTGGCCGTCAGCTTCGAGCACCTGGCCACCACGACCGGCAACGCCCGTGCACAGGTCCTGGCCGACACCCTGGACCGCGCCACCGGCACCTTCCTGCTGGAAAACAAGTCCCCGAGCCGCCGCGCAGGCGAATTGGACAACCGCGGCAGCCACTACTTCCTGGCCCGCTACTGGGCCGAGGAACTGGCCAAGCAGACGGACGACGCCGGCCTGGCCGCCTCGTTCGCTGCCGTCGCCGACGCCTTGTCCTCCCAGGAAGAGACGATCGTAGGCGAGCTGGCTGAGGTCCAGGGCTCGCCAGCGGACATCGGGGGTTACTACCACCCGGATAACACGAAGACGTCCGCTGTGATGCGTCCGTCCGCCACCCTGAACAAGGTTCTGGCAACCTTGGGTTAATTCCCGCCGCCGCCGCCGGCAACCCAGGCGGCGCACACGGCAGAGGCGGTGCCCCGGACAGCCCGGAGCACCGCCTCTGGCGCTATTGGCTCAAAATCCGGGTTCCGCCGTCGTCCGTGGATGATACGTCCGCGGCTGTTGTGTCCGTTCGTGTCGGGGCCGTCAAAGCCTGGTCGGCGGCGGCTTCCCCGGGGCCCTGCAGGGTCACCCCAGCACCGGCTGCCACTACCAGGGCGATCCCGGCCAGGACCGTCGGCCCGGGCACCTGCCCCAGGACAACCAGGCCGATGACGGCGGCGATGGCCGGCTCTACGCTCATCAGCGTTCCGAACGCCGCCGCCTTCAGCCGGCGCAAGGCCATGAGCTCCAGGCTGAACGGGATGACGGGCATCAGCAGCGCCAGGCCGGCGCCGGCCAGCAGGACGCGCCAGTCGAGATGCCCGACGACGGCGGGGCCCGCTACGAGGGTGGTGGCCGCGGCGGCGACCGGCATGGAGATGGCGAGGGCCTGCAGGCCGCTGGCTTCGTCGCCGGCGCGCTGGGTGAGGAGGATGTAGGCCGCCCAGCAGGCGCCCGCACCGAGTGCGAAGAGGATGCCGGGCAGGTCCGCGCCACCGTGCCACGGCTCGGTGAGGGCAGCCACGCCGGCCGCGGCAACGAGCGCCCACCACCGCCCGGCCGCCCGCCCACGGACCACTGCGACGCCCAGCGGACCCAGGAACTCGAGGGCGCTGGCCGTGCCCAGCGGAATCCGGACGGCTGCCGCCATGAACAGCAGCGTCATTCCGGCGGTGACCAGGCCCAGGAGGATGCAGGTCATTAGCCCGCTGCGGCTCAGCGCGGCACGCCACGGCCGTGCAAGGACCACCAGGATCACTGCCGCCCAGGACAGTCGGAGCCAGGCTACGCCGTCCGGCCCAAGCTGGTCCGCCAGGCCCACCGACGCCGCGAGGCCCAGCTGGACGAAAACCATCGCTGCACCGGCCATCGCCGTGCCCGTGCCGGCTCCAGCAAAGCGGCTCCCGGCCGTCGTTGAGAATCCCATGAATCAAGTAGAACGGTCCCGGACCTTCCGCGTCCACGTGGGAATGACTGGCAAATCGTTCAGGATTTGCGGACAATGACATCTATGGAGACCCGCCGGCTGGAAGTGCTTGTTGCTTTGGCCCGGCACGGGTCCATGCGAAACGTCGCTGACGCCCTGGGCACTACCACCTCTACGGTCTCGCAGCAGCTGTCGGCCCTGGCCCGTGAGGCGGGGACGCCGCTGCTGGAGCCCCTCGGCCGCGGCGTCCGTCTCACTCCTGCTGGCAGGCGCCTGGCCGAACGCGCCGTGGACATCCTCGCCTCGGTGGAAGCGGCAACGGCGGAACTCGATCCGCGCGCCGAGCCAGCCGGAACCGTCCGGGTGGCGGGCTTCGCCACGGCAGTCAGGAAGGTGCTGATGCCCATCGTCGGAGACCTGGCACGGATCCATCCGGAGGTGCGCATCGATGTCCGGGAACACGAGCCGGCAGAGGCACTGGCTCTGCTGTCCTCGGACGCAGTGGACCTGGCCCTGACTTACGACTACAACCTGGCGCCGGACGCAAGCGCGGCCGGCTTCGAGTCAACGCCGCTGTGGAGCACCCCATGGAGCCTGGGCGTGCCCGCCGACGTGGCCGCCGCCATTGGACCCGCACGCCGGTCGAACCCGGGGGAGTGGCCGCTGCCCGCGCCCGACCTGTTCCAGCGCCTCCGGGATGCGGACTGGATCGGCAACTCCCGCAACAGCGCCGACGAGGAAGTGCTGCGGCTGGTCTCTTCCATGGCGGGGTTCGAAATCCGAGTCCGGCACCAAGCCGACAGCCTGGAACTGGTGGAGGACCTCATCATCGCCGGGATGGGGGTGGGCCTGCTGCCCGCCGACCGGACCCCGCGCCCGGGAGTCGCACTGCTGCCGCTGGCAAACCCGGACCTGCGGATGCGCGCCTATGCCCGCACACGACGGGGCGGGGGTGCCTGGCCCGCGGCAGCAGCGGTACTGGAGCTGGTCCGGGAACGGGCGCGAAACGCAGCCGGGGACGCGGATCAGGAGGCGCAGCCGCCCAAGGGGGCGCCGGCGTCGTCCGCTTTTTAGTCCTTGTCCCTGCCCTTTTGTTCGGGCGCCTCGGGCTTCTTGTCATCGCTCTTGCCCGCGTCACTCTGGTTTGACTGGGCCGATTCCGTGGCCTCGGGGGTGGCCGGGACAGTGGGCTGCGGCGTGGGGGTCGTCGAAGGCCGCGGCGTGGCTTTCGCGGCGGCAATGGCACGATCCAGGTCGGCGCGTACCGCTGTGGCGATGGTGGTGATACTGCGGTGCCGCTCCTCGGTGATGCGGCCGCTGTCCTTGGCTGCCCGAAGCTCCGCCTCAAGCCCGTCCAGGGCCTTCAGCGCGGCCTCGGGCTTGTTCTGGGACGACGCCTGTGTAATCTCCAGGACCCGGGCCTGAAGCTGCCGGGCAGTGTCCCGCTCCAGCCCGGTCTCGGCCTGCCCACAGCCGGTGAGCAGGAGGGTGGCGGTGAGCACCGCGCTAACCCACGCGCGTTTCACGGCTTCACGCTTTCCTGCAGTTCCTCCAGGTGGGCGCCCAGCGTCCCGGTCACCGTGGGGTAAGGCACGACGTCGGGAGCGGTCTGGGTGGACAGGCTCATCATCAGTGCCGCCACCGCAGCCAGGGCCACCACGGCGGCCAGCGTCACCGCGATCCAGAACCCCTTGGCCCGCGACGACGGCGCGCGGCGTCGTCGTTTGCCGGAGGTGGCCGCCGCTGCTGCCTCCTGCAGGTCGTCCACCGACTCCTCAGCCGTGATGGTGGGCGGCCGGAGCGGCATGGCAGGGAGGACCCTGGTGGTTTCGGCCGCGAGTTCGCCGGGCGTGGATGCCGGCGAGACGAGCGCCTGGCGCAGGACGGTTTCGATATCCTCCGCAGCGGGGCGGTCCAATGGATCCAGCGCGGTCATGGAGCGGATCAGGTCCGCCCACTCGGCCGGGACGTCCTCCGGGATTTCGGGGGCGCGGTGAAGCCGGGCAACCGCGGATTCCACGGCGCCGCCAGGGTATTCCACGGTGCCCTTGATGCATTCGAGCAGAACCAGGCCGAACGAGTAAATATCGGTGGCGGGGGAGAGCGGCTGCCCCATCGCCTGCTCCGGGCTCAGGTAGGCGGCGGTACCCACCATCGTGCCTGTGGCCGTCAAGCGGGTGGCGTCAACGATCCTGGCGATGCCAAAGTCCGTCAGCTTGGGGCGGAGCGGTTCGCCGGGGCGGATCTGGACCAACAGGATGTTGCCGGGCTTAATGTCCCGGTGGATGATTCCCAGGCCGTGGACGTAGGCGAGGGCGTCGGCGATGCCAGCACCGATCACGGCCAGCTCCTCCAGCGGGACCCGGCTGTGGCGGATACGGCTGCGGAGATCCTGGCCCTCCACCAGTTCCATGGTGAGGAACGGGCGGGGCTCATCCGGAACGCGGTTGTCGATGCCGGCGTCGAAAAGGGTGACCAGTCCGGGGTGGTTGAGGGTAGCCAGGAGCTGGATTTCCGCTTCCTGCCGTTTGAGTTCATCCGCATCAGGGGCCTGCGGTGCAAAGAGCTTCAGGGCTACGTCGCGGTGCAGGTTTTCGTCGTGCGCGCAGTAGACGGATGACATTCCGCCGCGGCCAATGACCTCGCCCAGCCGATAACGTCCGCCAACCACTTCATTTTTGATGGAGCTAGGCGATTCCGCCACCATGTCCCGTTCCTCCCGGTGCGCTGTGGCACTGTCGTACCCCAAATTATACCGGCGTAACGGGAGAACCGGATCCAGCGCCGGTTGCAGGGCCGCTTCCGGCGGCCGGGCATGCCGACGGTCCGGCAGCGGATATCTTGCGCATTCGCCGCCGGACCACCGGTTACAAGGACATGTGTGCTGATGACATGTTCTGCTTTACGCGTGCTTCTGGTGGGCTGTCCTCCTTCCTGTCCGGGTGCCTGATGCGGTGCCGGCCAGGGGGCCTAAACCGTCTTCCGCTGACGCAGCATCAGGAGTCCTGCGAATACCAGGAGCAACGCGAGCGGAGCCAGTGACGCGTCGGCGCCGGTGGCTGCCAGACCTGCGGAGCTCCTCGCGTTGCTTCCTTCAACAGCTGCGGCAATCGCTCCGCCTACGGACGTGGATCCCGCGGCAGCGGCGCCCATCGTGCCGCCGGCGCCGATGGTTGAGTCGGTGCCGTCTACAGTTCCGGCAGCAGAACCGCTGCCGTCGATGCCGGCGCCGCCGGAGCCCTGGACGCCCAGCAGGCCGTCGCTGCCGGAGCCGGTGCTGCTCCCGGTATCAGTGCCGATGGTGCCGGTGCCGCTGGTGTCTCCACCGGCGCTGCCGTCGGTACCCACAGTGCCGGCAGTACCGGCGTTCAGGACGAGGGCGAGGTCGGCGGCGGTGGCGAGGGTGCCGTCAGCGGTGGTGCTGTCCGTGCCGGTGGTGGTGCCAAGCGCTGCTGCGAGGGTTGTGTCGGCGGCCAGT
>NZ_JBHXIW010000002.1:359625-664381 GCF_042723515.1 Pseudarthrobacter sp. NPDC058362
CGTACAGGCCCAGGGAAAGGTCGGCGGCGGTGGCGAGGGTGCCGTCAGCGGTGGTGCTGTCCGTGCCGGTGGTGGTGCCAAGCGCTGCTGCGAGGGTTGTGTCGGCGGCCAGTGCCGCGTCGGCTGTTCCGTCGGTTGCAGTGCTGTTGGTTGCAGCATCGGTGGCCAGGCCCAGGGAAAGGTCGGCGGCGGTGGCGAGGGTGCCGTCAGCGGTGGTGCTGTCCGTGCCGGTGGTGGTGCCAAGCGCTGCTGCGAGGGTTGCGTCGGCGGCCAGTGCCGCGTCGGCTGTCCCGTCCGTTGCAGACCCGGTTGCTGTCCCGGTGACCGCGACACTGCCGGCGCCGGTGGCCGCGCTTCCAACGGCGTCGCTTCCAACGATGTCACCGCCAACAATGTCACCGCCGGTAGCAAGGCCGAGGGTGAGGTCGGCTGCAGCCGTGGTGGCGAGGGTGCCGTCCGCGGTGGTGCTGTCCGTGCCGGCGGTGGTGCTGGCATCGGCCGTAAGGCTGACGGCAGCGGCGACGTCCGTGGTTTGGGACGCCGTCGGGTCACCCAGCAGGCCCGACGACGCCGTGTCCGTGGACGCCGCCGCAGAGATGAGGGCCGAAGCGGACAGGTCCGCTGCGTCCGTGTTGTCCGCTGCTGTGGCAGCGGTGCAGCCGAGGGCGAGAAGCCCGCCGGCCATGAAGGTGCCAAGAAGGCCCCTGCGAATGGTGGTACGCATGATGATGTCTCCTGAAAAGTTGATGGCGGGCGCAGGAAGCAGCCCGATTGCCGTGTCCTGCCGATCGAAGGCAGGCATGGCTCAACTAATCAGGAGACGAACCGGGGTCGAAGGACACCGGTTCCGGAGCATGGAGCACGAACTCCGGGGCGCTGGACGCGCCAAGATATGGGAAGAGAAAAGGGACAGGGCTCAGCCACGCAGCCGAGCCAGGCGGCGGGCCGCCGGAAGCCGCGCCGCCCGATCCGGGTGCCGCAGGGACGGGTGCAGGCGGGGACGACGGCGGCACGGGCGTTGTGCCCGTGTTTTCCGCTGCGGCGGGGCCGGCCCACAGTGTCGCGGCGGGGGCGGCGGGCAGCGGGAGCGCGGGAAGTGCTGCTGCAGGAGGTTGCGATGAAGCGGTATCGGCCGGCGCTGGGTCCCCGGCGGGGGTGCCGTTCACGGCAGGAGCGGCTGCGGCAGTTTCGGCGGCCGGACCGGAAAGAAGCCCGAGGACGGCCTGGACAGGCGCTTCGGGCGCCAGCTCCAGCGCGGGTTCGAGAACCGGCACAAGCTCCGTGACCGGTTCCACCACGGGTGTAAGCACAGGATCCAGGAGCGGCACTACCGGCTCAAGGACGGGTTCCACGTATTCCACTACAGGTTCGACGACCGGTTCGACGTAATCCACTACAGGTTCGACGAGGTCGCTGACCGGCGGTTCGGCAACCCGATCAGCTGCCTCCACTGCGTCGTCCACGACGGCGGTAATCGGCGCCGCGTGGATGCCGTCGACCACCGGGACTCCATCGGCCACCGGGGCGAGCGGGTCCGTGTACGGGACCTCGGCGAGGATCTCAGTCATCGCGGGGGCGGGTTCCGGCAAAAGGTCGGCCGAGGCAGGAGAAGAAGAGAACGTCAGCCAGGCGAACGTGGCGGCACCGGCGAAGAACACAGGGCGCAGGGCATGCCACGGCGAGCGGACTCCAGCCATGCATACCACCCCCAGCAGCGGTGCAACCGATAATAAGTCAGCTTACGACTCTTCCGGGGCTCACGTCGAGGGTCCTGGAAAAATCAGTGCCGATCGTTGGGGTAACTCACGCCCAGCTGGGCACGGACGCCGTCAAACAGCCGCATGGTGTTGAGCGAGTCTTCCAGCGGCATGACCGGGCTCTCCGCCAGGCCCTGCTGGATGCAGCGGGTCACCTCGCGCAGCTCGTATGTATATCCCTTGCCAACGACGTCGAACGCTTCCGTGCGGCGTTCGTCCCGCCCCTTCGTGATGACCAGTTCGTGCGGATTGTTGATGGAACCGACGCTCTGCAGGAAGCCTTCGCTGCCGGCCACAGTGGCAGTCCGCGGTCCGTGGGATAACAGCGATGAGGTGAGCTGGACCTGGGCCGCGTGGTGGTAACCGAGGGTGAGGGCGTTCTGGGAGTCCACCCCGTCGTGATTGACGAACCCCGTGGCGCTGACTGTCTGTGGGAATCCCAGTGTTCCCAGCGCCCACAACAGGGGGTAGACGGTGATGTCCAGCAACGCGCCGCCGCCGCTCTTGGGCGCCCAGAGCCGTGATTCGGGGGAGTACGGGGCGGGGAAGCCGAGGTCGGCCGTGACCCAATGGATTTCGCCCAGCTCACCGGAGGCGGCGATCTGGAACGCCCGCTGCATGCTGGGGAGGAAACGGCTCCACATGGCTTCCATCAGGAAGAGGTTCCGGGACCGCGCTGCGTCGATCAGCTCGGCGGCCTCCCGGGCGTTGACGGTGAAGGCCTTCTCGCACAGGACGTGCTTGCCGGCATCGAGGGCGGCAAGGACCACCTCGTGGTGCTGCGCGTGGGGCGTGGCGACATAGACAACGTCCACCGCATCGTCGGCGAGGAGGCGCTGGTAGCCGGGGACGCCGCCGTCGTCCGCGTAGGTCTTTGGCACCCCGTGCGCGGCGGCGAAGGCGGCCGCCCTGGACTCCTGCCGGGAGCTGACGGCGTACAGCTCGGCGTCCGCGAGGAGCGACAGGTCACGTGCCATCAGGTCCGCGATGGAGCCGGTGGCAATGACGCCCCAGCGCAGGGGCTTGCCCGTGGCGGAGCGGGGGTCCTGGTCAGTCTGTGCGGAGAGCCATGGCGTGGCGATGGGGGCGGGCATGGAGCCATCCTGCCACAGGAACGCGAAAGCCCGGCTCCATGGCGGGGAAACCGCAGGGAGCCGGGCTTTCCCGGGTGGTGCCTACTTGGTGATCGGGCCGAGGACCGGATCGTCGGTGTAAGCGGTCTTGACGTTTTCCTTGGTGACGATGACCGGCTCCAGCAGGTAGGCCGGAACGGTCTTGACGCCGTTTTCGTAGGACTTGTCGTCGTTGATCTCGGGCTTCTTGCCGGCCTGGAGGTCCTTCACCATGGTGATGGCGTGCTCCACGAGCTTGCGGGTGTCCTTGTTGATGGTGGAGTACTGCTCGCCGGCCATGATGGACTTGACGGATTCAACCTCGGAGTCCTGGCCCGTCACGACGGGCAGCGGCTTGCCGGCGCCCTTGACGGCGGTCAGGACCGCGCGGGCCAGCGTGTCGTTCGGGGACAGGACGCCGTCCAGGGAGGCGCTGCCGTAGCTGCCCGTGAGCAGGGTGTCGGCGCGGCGCTGTGCGTTCTCCGCCTTCCAGCCCTGGGTCACGGCCTGTTCGAACTTAGTCTGGCCGGAGAGGACCTTCAGGGTACCGTCATCGATCTTCGGCTGCAGGACACTCATGGCGCCATCGAAGAAGACCTTGGCGTTGGCGTCATCCGGCGAACCGGCGAACAGTTCGATGTTGTACGGGCCGGAAGGCTTCTTGGCCTTGAGGCCTTCCAGCAGGGCCTGGCCCTGGAGTTCGCCGACCTTGAAGTTGTCGTAGGCCACGTAGTAGTCCACGTTCTCGGTGTTCAGGAGCAGGCGGTCATAGGCGATGACCGTCGCGCCGGCGTCCTTGGCCTGCTTCAGCTGGGTGCCCAGCTGCGAACCGTCGATGGCACCGACGATGATGACCTTGGCGCCCTTGGTGACCATGGCGCTGATCTGGCTTTGCTGCTCGGAGACGCCGCCGTTGGCGAACTGTACATCGGCCTTGAAGCCGGCGCCGTTGAGGCCGTCGTTGAACAGCTTTTCCGCCAGGACCCAGTTCTCACTGGTCTTCTGCGGAAGTGCGACGCCGATCGCGGAGTCCTGCGGGAATCCGGAGGCGCCTTCGGTGGAGCCGCCGGTTGATTCCGACCGGCCGCAACCCGTCAGCGCCAGTGCTGCGATGGCAGCGACCGCTGCTGCCTTTCCTGCTTTACCAATCATTCGCATTGTTGGTTCTCTTTCTTTGTGGTGTTGTGACGATGTTCAGGCTGCGGGGCTCAGGCTTCCCTGGCGATCGCTTCCTTGGTGGAGGTGGTTTCGTCCGGCTGCAGCGGGTTGCTGGGCCCGCCGGTGGGTCGGTTGATGTTCCGGGTCAGCATGCCGATGATCGACTTCTTGCCCTGGCTCTTGTTGTAGACATCGAACGCGACGGCGATCAGGAGAACCAGGCCCTTGATGATCTGGGTGAGGTCCGCGCCGACCCCCAGGAGCTGGAGGCCGTTGTTCAGCACTGCCATCACCAGACCACCGATGATCGATCCGACGACGGTGCCCACGCCGCCGGTCACTGCCGCGCCGCCGATGAAGACTGCCGCGATGGCGTCGAGTTCCCAGCCCACGCCGTCGAAGGGGCCGGAGGCGGTGGAGCGGCCGACGAAGATCATGCCGGCCAGGCCGGCGAGGATGGACATGTTCATCATGACCAGGAAGTTGACCTTCTTGGACTGGACGCCGGAGAGCTCGGCGGCGTGCCGGTTGCCACCCACGGCGTAGACGTGGCGGCCCAGGACGGTGCGCGAGGAAATAAAGCCGTAGAGCAGTACCAGGACGGCCAGGATGAGGCCGGGGATGGGGAAGGAGGTGCCCGGACGGCCGGTGGCGAAGAGGTACGTTGCGTAGAGGATGGCGCCGCTGATCAGCACCAGCTTCAGCACCATGATCCACATTTCAGGAACGTCCGCGCCCAAGGCCTTGGCGCGTGCCCGGGAGCGCAGCTCGCCGACGATGACGAATGCGGCGGCGGCGATGCCGATCAGGAGGGTGAGGTTGTTGTAGCCGGTGTCCGGGCCCACCTCGGGAAGGTAGCCGGCGCCGAGGTACTGGAAGTCCTCCGGTACGGGGATGGTGTTCGACTTGCCGACGAACTGGTTCAGGCCGCGGAACAGCAGCATGCCGGCCAGGGTCACGATGAAGGCGGGAATCCCCACATAGGCCGTCCACCAGCCCTGCCATGCCCCGATCAGCGCACCGAGCAGCAGGCCCAGCAGGACCCCGGCGTACCAGGGCAGGTCCCAGTCGCGGATGGCCAGGGCGACGGTGACCCCCACGAAGGCGGCTACGGAACCGACGGACAGGTCGATGTGCCCGGCGATGATCACCAGGACCATGCCGATGGCGAGGATCAGGATGTAGGAGTTGCCGTTGAAGAGGTTGATGACGTTGCCGGAGGTGAGGGTCCGGCCCTCCGTGGCGATCTGGAAGAAGATGATCAGGGCCACCAGGGCAAAGATCATGCCGAATTGGCGGGTGTTGCCGCCAAACAGCTTTTTAAGGGCGTTCATGGTGTCAGTCCTTGTCCGGAAGGTTCTGGGTGGTCCAGAGGGTCAGGCGGCTTTGCGGTTCGAGGTCATCAGCTTCATCAGGCTTTCCTGCGTGGCCTCGTCTTTGTTCAGGACACCGGTGATGGCGCCTTCGAAGATGGTGTAGATGCGGTCGGAGAGGCCCAGCAGTTCAGGCAGTTCGGAGGAAATCACGATCACTCCCTTGCCCTGGTTGGCCAGCTGCTGGATGATGCCGTAGATCTCGTATTTGGCGCCCACGTCGATGCCGCGGGTGGGTTCGTCCAGGATCAGGAGCTCGGGGTCGGTGAACATCCACTTGGCCAGGACCACCTTCTGCTGGTTTCCGCCGGAGAGCTTGGCTACGCCTTCTTCCACGGACGGGGTCTTGGTGCGCAGCGACTTCCGGTACTGCTCGGCCACTGTGAATTCCTGGTTGGCGTCCACTATTGAGTGGCGGCTGATCTTCTTCAGGTTGGCGGCGACGGTGGTGGTCTTGATGTCGTCCAGCAGGTTCAGTCCCAGGGATTTCCGGTCTTCGGTGACGTAGCCCAGGCCGGCGTCGATGGCCTGGCGCACGGACTTCAGGACGAGTTCCTTGCCGTCCTTGTAGATGTGCCCGTCGATGAACCGGCCGTAGGAGCGGCCGAAGACCGACCGTGCCAGTTCCGTGCGGCCGGCGCCCATGAGGCCGGCGAATCCGACGATCTCGCCGCGGCGGACGAAGAAGCTGGAGTTCTTGCAGACCAGGCGGTCCTGCACGTTGGGGTGGGCCACGGTCCAGTTCTTGACTTCGAAGAAGACCTCGCCGATCTGCGGGGTGTGGTCCGGGAAACGGGACTCCAGGGTCCGTCCCACCATTCCCTTGATGATGCGGTCCTCGTCCACGCCGTCGGCCTTGACGTCCAGCGTTTCGATCGACTTGCCGTCGCGGATGATGGTGATGGAATCCGCGATCTGCTCGATCTCATTGAGCTTGTGCGAAATGATGATCGAAGTGATGCCGCGGCCTTTCAGGCCCAGGATCAGGTCCAGCAGGTGCTGCGAGTCGGACTCGTTCAGCGCCGCGGTGGGCTCGTCCAGGATGAGGATCTTCACGGACTTGTTCAGCGCCTTGGCGATTTCCACGAGCTGCTGCTTGCCGACTCCGATCTCCTTGATCGGGGTGTCCGGGTCCTCCCGGAGGCCCACCCTCGCCAGCAGTTCGGTGGAGCGGGTCCGTGCTTCCGCCCAGTCGATGACGCCGCGTTTGGTGGGCTCGTTGCCCAGGAAGATGTTTTCCATGATGGACAGCTCGGGGATGAGTGCCAGTTCCTGGTGGATGATCACGATGCCTGCGTGCTCGCTGGCACGGATGTCCTTGAACTGCTGCACCTGCCCCTGGTAGACGATATCGCCGTCGTAGCTGCCGTAGGGGTAGACGCCGGAGAGCACCTTCATCAGCGTGGACTTGCCGGCTCCGTTTTCGCCGCAGATGGCGTGGATCTCGCCCGCCTTAACCTGCAGGTTCACGTCCGCCAGGGCCTTGACGCCGGGGAACTCCTTGGTAATGGAGCGCATCTCCAGTATGAGCGGCTCCGTGTGCGTGGTCTGGGACGTCATTTGCCCTAACCCTCCAATGCGATGACTTCTTTGTCCGGCCGGGCAAAGCGCAGGGCCGTCTGATGGAAAAGTAAACTGGATCACCGGTCTTGTCGTCAAGTATTTAACGCAATTTGCGGATAACGATGCGGTCTAGGCCTTTCGGATTCCGGCCTGCTGGAACACCAGGGCGGCCGCTCCCAGCGCTTCTGCGCGGTCCCCCAGGGACGACATGGTGAGGGTGGTGCTCTCGCCGATCACGGGCACCGCGTGCCGGATCAAGCCGCGCCTGATGGGGTCGAGCAGGAGATCGCCGAGGCCGGCCAGGGGGCCGCCCACCACGATCACCTCCGGGTTGATCAGGTTGGCGACGTTTCCCAGGGCCCGGCCGACGGACAGGCCGGCGTCGTCCACCACCCGGAGTGTGGCGGGGTCACGGTTCAGTGCTTTGCGCACGATGTCGGCGGGAGTCAGCGGCCTGTCCTCGCCGCGGCTGAGGAGCTCGATCATGGTGGTGGTGGATGCGATGGTTTCGAGGCATCCGCGGTTTCCGCAGCGGCACACGAGGCCCTGCTCGTGGATGGTCGCGTGGCCTATTTCGCCGGTGATGCCTACGTTGCCGTAGTACGGGGCGCCGTTGAGGATCAGGCCCGCACCGATGCCCGACCCGATCTTCAGGAAGAGCAAATTGCTGACGCCGGTGTGCTGCCCCCAGGTCACCTCTGACCAAGCCCCCAAATTGGCGTCGTTATCAACAAAGACGGGTATCTTGAGGGTTTGCTCGAGGTGCTGGAGGATGTTGATCCCTACCCATTCCGGAAGAATGGCACCTTGTGCAACGGTTCCGGTGCGCCTGTCGATAGGCCCGGGAATTCCGACTCCGGCCCCCACCACGGCTGTCCGCTCCACGCCGCTCTCGCGCAGCAGTTTCTCCAACAGCGCCACGGCAGCCTGAATGCCTTCCTCAGCCTGGTGGCCCAAGGGGAGGAGAACTGATTCTTCTGCGATGACGTGGTAGCTCAATGAGGCCAGGACCACCCTGAGGTGCCTTCGGCCGAAGTCGATCCCTACCGCGACGGCCCCGTTGCTGTTCAGCCGGACATTGAGGGCGCGGCGTCCGGAGCTGGTGATCGGTTCCGTGGAGGCCAGCCCCGAGTCGAGCATGATCTTGACGATGTTGGAGACGGTGGCGGTGGAGAGGCCGGTTTGCCTGGCGAGTTCCGCCTGCGTCGAGGGCCCGCCCATCAGGGTCTCGATAATCCGCTGCTGGTTCAGTTGGCGCAGTGCCGACTGCGAGCCGGGATTTGTTGGTTTGCTCCTCGTTGAGCGCGGGGTTGCGGGCATGCTAAGAAGATTGCCCTATACGGGGTCTTGGCGTCAAGAAGTTAACGCATGAAGCCGCGGCCGCCCTCTGCCTGGACCGGGACGATCCGGCCGTGAACCTTCGTCCGGCGGTGCAAATGGCCCCGCCCCATAGCCCTATCCTCTGGCTACGCTGGGAGGAACGGCCCATCACGCGGCCGCTTCAACGACGGAAGGTGGTAGCGGTGCTGCTGGCACTTCTGCAGGCTAACTCTGCGGTCCTTGATCCCGAGGCGAACTGTGCCATCATCGATGCCGCCGCCGCGGAAGCAGCAGCGGCGGGTGCCCGGGTGCTGCTCACCCCGGAGCTTTTCCCGGTGGGGTATGCTCCGCGCAGGCTGCGGTCCGGACTCGACCCTGCGCTCCTCCCCATGCTGCGCGAAAGACTTGCCGCTACCGCCCGCCGCCACGGCATCGGGCTCGTCTACAGCCTTCCGCGTGTCACGGCCGAGGGGGAGTGGCAGATCAGCGCCACCCTACTGGACTCGAACGGGGAGGTGCTGCTGGAGTATGGAAAAGTCCATCTGTTCGGACCCGACGAGCGTGCGGCCTTCAGTCCGGCAACAAGGCGTCCCGCCGTGGTGGACTTCCTGGGAATTCCCACGTCCATGGTCATCTGCTACGACGTGGAATTCCCTGAAGCCGTGCGGGCCGCGGCGGCCGGCGGCGCCGAGCTGCTGCTGGTGCCCACGGCGCTGGCCCACGGATTCGATGACGTCCCCCAGGTGCTGCTGCGGGCCAGGGCACTCGAAAGCCAGCTGACCATCGCCTACGCCAACCACTCTGGAGTGGAAGACGGCTGCAGGTTCCTCGGCGGCAGCGTCATCGCCGGCCCGGACGGGAAGCTGCTCGCCGCAGCCGGGGAGGGGCCGCAGTTGCTCTTCGCCGAAGTCGATGCAGAAGCGGCTAAGCGTGAGCGCGCCGCAGTACCCTACCTGGACGAGCGCCGCCCGGACCTCTACCGCGCCTGGGAAGCCTAGGCACCTGGACCGCCGCGCGGCGCTGCGCCGGGCAGCGCCGCGGAATCGGCAAACTGCAGTGCGATCCACAGCTCCGCCCGCGTTCCGGCATGCGCCAGGTCCACGTCCAGAATGTCCGCCAGGGCGTTAATCTGCCGGCGGATGCTGTTCCGGTGCAGTCCCGTGTCCTTGGCTGTCGCGTCCCAATTGCCGTTGGTGCCCAACCATGCGCGGAGGATCTGGAGCTGGGCTTCGCGGCGCCCCGGTTCCTGCCCGAGAACAGGCGCCAGCAGGCGGGAGGCCAGCATTCCGCCTGCCTCACCACCCAGCAGGCCGGTGACAGACCAGGTCAGTTCCTCTTCGCGGACGGTGGTACCGGTTGACTGGACCCGGGCGCGCAATGCCGAGGCGCTGCGGTAGGCGGCGGCAAGGCCCGGCAGTTCCGCGGCGCCGCCCACCACCAGCCGCCAGCCCAGCTGCTCCACCTCGGACAGCAGTTGGTCGTCAACCTTCAGCCGGGTCACGGCGGCGAATCCGTAGTCGGTAAGTTCCACCATTTTGGTGTCAAACAGCCGCCGCCACTGCAGCAGTTCGCGCACGGGACCGTCAGCTGCAGCCGCTGCCTTGGGCCGGATTCCCTGAATCACCCGGACCCGCCCGCTGCGGGTGCCCCCGACGCTCTGGGCCAGCAGATCCCGCAGGATGTTCAGCTCCGAGGTGCGGGCCCCGGCGATGCTTTCCGGATGCAGGAGCAACGCTGTGGCCAGCTGGCTGGGCGCCAGGGAACCACTGGTCCGCTGCCGGACCAGGAGTTCCAGCAGGCCCACCACCGAGGAGACTACATTGTTCTGTGCGGGGGTCAGCGGCTTGTCTGTGCCGAGCAGCAGGCCGCCCAGGGTGGCGTCCCTGGTGCTCCGCAGCGGGTGGCCGAACACCAGCGCTGACCCCGGAACGTCAAAGGCTTCAGTCTCCACCCGGGGGCCACTGCCGGCGAGGAGCCTTTTGAGCAGCGGCTGGAGCCTGGAAAGTTCGACGGCGGTACCGGCGCGGGCGCGTACCCTGCCGTCCGCGCCAACCAGGACGGCCCAGGCCGGCACCCGCTGCGCCAGGGCTGCCAGCAACTCATGCTCCGGCCGGGGCGACAGGACCGCCCGCATGAGATGGCGGTTGGTTTCGGCGAGCTGGCGGAACACCTGGGCGTTCCCTGATTCGAGCAGCTTGGAGAACTCGAGTCCCAGCGCGGCGAACGGGATGCTGGCGGGTACCGCCACCAGTGTCAGGCCGTGCTTCCGGCAGGCCGCCACGATATCAGCGGGCACCTCGTCGAAGTACGGCTCAAGGCCGAACCCCAGCGCCGCTACGCCCGCGGCGACGAGGCGGCGGACGTACGTGTCGGCGACGGCTGCCCCCTCTGCGGCTCCCTCGCCCCTGCTGCCCGTGACGGTGTCTTCGTCGGCGCCTTTGACGCCACGCCGGAAGGGCAGTCCGGCGGTCAGCAGAAACTCGCCGTCAAGCAGGTACGGCGTAGGGTCTTCAAGTTCGCTCGGCTCCACCCACCGCAGGGGAGTATGGCCGTTGCCGGCGTCGTGCAGTATGGCCACACCTGCGGGCAGCGAGACCAGAAACTGGTTCAGCGTCACGGCGTCCAGCTGGGCCGGAAGTCCCGCGGAAGCAGACTCCGTGGCTGGTGCATTGCGTCTCATGAGTGAAGACTATAGGTCATTTTGCACATCTTGAGATGCGGCTCACACCCCTACGCTGGGGGAGGGAAAACAAGTCCAACCACTCACCGACACGAACGGACGTCAACGATGACTGTGCCTACACTTTCGGGCCAAGTGCCTGCCCGCGCGGCCGCCCGGCCCACCCTTGGAGCGCAGCTGCTGCGCCGCAAGCCCATCGCGCAGATGGTCAACGAGGCCGAGTCCGGCCAGGGCGGACCCCGTCTTGTCCGCAGCTTCGGCGTCCTGCAGCTGACCATGATCTCCGTGGGCGCGACGCTGGGCACGGGCATCCTGGTGATCCTGGGTGAATCCGTGCCGCTGGCCGGTCCCGCCATCTGGATCTCGTTTGCGATCGCAGGGCTCGCCGCGCTGCTGTCCGCGGTGTCGTACGCGGAGATGGCCGGGCTGGTGCCCGTGTCCGGCTCCAGCTACTCCTACACCTACGCCACCATGGGCGAGGGCATGGCCTGGATCTGTGGCTGGTGCCTGGTCCTTGAATACGCGGTGTCCGTAGCCGCCGTTGCCGTTGGCGCCGGGCAGTACGTGAACGAGAGCCTGGCTGTGTTCGGCACAGCGCTGCCGGACGCTTTCTCCCAGCCTCCGGGCGACGGCGGCATGGTCAACATCCCCGCGATGGTCATCGTGGTGCTGGCCACCGTCCTGCTGGTCCGGGGCGCCCAGGAAAGTGCCTGGATCAACACCGCGATTGTTGTGGTCAAGGTAGGTATCCTGCTCTTCTTCTGCGCCGTTGCCTTCACCGCCTTCAACGCAGGCAACTTCGAACCGCTGCTGCCGATGGGGGCCGCCGGTGTTTCTGCCGCCGCGTCCCGCGTTTTCTTCTCCTACATCGGCTTCGACGCCGCCTCAACCGCGGGCGAGGAGGCCCGCAACCCCAAGCGCGACCTGCCGCGCGCCATCATGCTCTCGATGCTGATCGTTACCACCATCTATGTGCTGGTGGCAGTGGCGGCGATCGGCGCCCGCCCCTGGGGCTGGTTCGACGGGACCGAGGCCGCCCTGGTGAAGATCCTGGAAGAGATCACCGGTCAGCCCTGGATTGCCCTTGCCTTCGCCGTGGGCGCCGTCCTGGCCATCGCCAGCATTGTCCTGACCGTCCTCTACGGCCAGACCCGCATCCTGCTGTCAATGTCCCGCGACGGCCTTGTTCCTGCCGTATTCGGGCGCGTGTCCCGCCGCACCGGCACCCCCGTCGCGGGAACGCTTCTGGTGGGGATCGCCGTCGCGCTGACCGCCGGACTCGTGCCGCTGGGCGCGCTGGCGGACGCCACCAGTATCGGTACCCTGTTCGCCTTCGCTCTGGTCAATGTGGCGGTCATCTACCTCCGCCGTACCCGGCCGGAACTGGAACGCAGCTTCCGGGTGCCGCTGTTCCCGCTCACTCCCATCCTCGGCGCCCTGATGTGCGGCTACCTGATGGCCAACCTCGGCGCGGAAACCTGGCTGACTTTCGCGGTGTGGATGCTGGTGGGCCTGGCAGCGTACTTCGGCTACGGACGGCGCAACTCCAGGGTGGCGGCACTGGACGAGGGGGAATACCGTGAATTGTCCGCCATCTCCATTTCCAGCAAGTCCTGACCGCTCCCGGCCACGTACCGACGCCCCGAAACAACAAAAGGCAGACCCTCCATGACCACCGCCACCGAACTTCCGGCCCCCGACCCGTCCAGCACCTCCACTTCGACTGAGGAAGGCGTCAGCCGGCGTCCGGAGGAGCAAACCGCGCCCATCACCATGCTCAATCCGGACTTCCCGTTCAGTTACGACCACTACCTGGCACACCCGGAGGGGCTGGGGTCCGTGCCTGAAGAACTGTTGGGTACGGAGGTGGCTGTCGTTGGCGCCGGTTTATCCGGCCTGGTGACGGCGTATGAGCTGATGAAGCTGGGCCTGCGCCCGGTGGTGTATGAAGCGGACCGGATCGGCGGGCGGCTCCGCACCGCTGCCTTCCCGGCCGCCCCGGGCGTCGTGGCGGACCTGGGCGGCATGCGGTTCCCGGTCTCCGGCAAGGCGTTCTACCACTACGTCGACCTGCTGGGCCTCGAGACCCAGGATTTCCCGAACCCGCTCGCTGAGGCCACCTCCAGCACGGTGATCGAACTTGCGGGCAAGAAGCACTACGCCGAAAAGCCCAGTGACCTTCCGCCCTTCTTCCGCGAGGTTGCCGACGCTTGGAAATCCGCCGTGACTGACGGCGCCAAATTCGTCGAGATGCAGGACGCCATCCGGGCACGCGACACGGCACGGATCAAGGAATTGTGGAATGGGCTGCTGCCGCTGATGGACGAGCAGACGTTCTACGGATTCATAGCCGCGAACGAGTCCTTTAAGAAGGCAGGGTTCAGCCACCGGGAGGCCTTCGGTCAGGTGGGCTTCGGGACCGGCGGCTGGGACACGGATTTCCCCAATTCCATCCTGGAAATCCTGCGGGTGGTGTACACCGACGCGGACGACCAGCACCGGCTCATCCGCGGGGGCGCGCAACGTCTGCCGGAGGCACTGTGGCAGCACGCGCCGTCGGGCATGCGGCACTGGCCGGAGGGCACCTCCCTGGCTTCCCTTCATTCCGGTTCGCCCCGCGGCGCCGTGGGCAGGATCAGCCGCGGCCCTGACGGAAACCTGCGGATCCGCGAACGGTGGGGCCGGGAAGCCAGCTACCCGGCGGTGGTGACAACCTGCCAGTCCTGGCTGCTGTCCACGCGGATCCACACCGAAGAGGCGCTGTTCCCGGCGGAGCTGTGGAGCGCCATCGAACGATCGCACTACATGCAGTCGTCCAAGACATTCGTGATGGTCGACCGGCCGTTCTGGAAGGACATCGACCCCGACACAGGCCGCGAGGTGTTGTCCATGACGCTGACGGACCGGCTGAACAGGGCCACCTACCTCCTCGACAACGGCCCGGACAAACCGGCGGTGATCCTGCTGTCCTACACCTGGAACGATGATGCACTCAAGTGGCTTGCCCTGGACGCAGACGAGCGCGTGAAACTCATGCTGCATTCGCTGGAACAGATCTACCCCGGCGTGGACATTGCCAGTCACATCGTGGGCCAACCGATCACGGTGTCATGGGAAGCGGACCCCAACTTCATGGGTGCCTTCAAAGCAAACCTGCCCGGGCATTACCGCTACCAGCAGAGGCTGTTCACCCACTTCAAGCAGGACGGGCTGCCCGAATCCCAGCGCGGCATCTTCCTCGCCGGGGACGATGTTTCCTTCACCGCCGGCTGGGCCGAGGGAGCCGTCACCACCGGCCTCAACGCTGTGTGGGGCGTGGTGAAACACCTGGGGGGCTCCTCGGCGCCGGGGAACCCCGGTCCAGGCGAACTGCTGGACGCGATAGGCCCGATCTCACTGGACTAACCTGGCCCCGCGCCCGCAGGGGAGCGGGCGGGGAGCCTCGACTAGGTGTGGAGCTCCCGGTGCTGCGCCGCGAGCTCCACGTACCGCGCAGCATTGGCGCGCACGCCGTCGTACTCTTCCCCGGTGAGTTCGCGCCGCACCTTGGCGGGCACTCCGGCCACCAGGGAACGCGGCGGAATAATGGTGCCCTCGAGGACAACGGCGCCCGCGGCGACGAGCGAGCCGGCGCCGATCACCGCGCCGTTGAGGACGGTGGCGCCCATGCCGATGAGGCAGTCGTCCTCCACGGTGCAGCCATGGACGACGGCGGCGTGCCCCACACTGACCCGGGCCCCCACCGAGCAGGGGAAGCCGGGATCTGCGTGCAGCACCACGTTGTCCTGCAGGTTGGTGCCCTCGCCTACGGAGATGGGGGCCGTATCAGCCCGTACGGAAACGCCGTAGAACGCGCTGGACCCTGCTGCGAGCGTGGCGCTGCCGATGATGGACGCGGTGGGGGCGACGAAGGCGGAGTCGTGGACGGCCGGCGAAACGCCGGCAAAAGGATGGAGAGGAGCCATGGATTCACCCTAGGTCACTCAGGGGTGCGGCCGCTGCTCCCGGGCCAATGTGTCCGGCGGGCCGGCCGGAGGGCCCGGGGTGCGGAGGACCAGGAACTGGTAGTGCTGCGTCCATGCGCCCCGCCCCGGCCCTGACTCATCCCCGGTGCCCTCCGGCCAGGTGCGGAAGTGCTCCACCTCGCCATGCGCACTGAAGATCCGCATTACCGCCGCGTCGCTCCGTCGGCTGAAGAACCGGCGCGGCTCCTGGTCGTCCTCCGGGTTCAGGACTTCCTCATCATCCCCGGACCAGAGTCCGACGGCGATGGGTGAGCCGGGTGCGCACACCCGCACCAATTCACTGACGACGCCTTCGATCAGGATGTTGGGCACGTGCAACAGGGTGCTCATGGTCCACCCGGCAGAGAAGGAGCCGTCCAGGAACGGCAGGTTCCGCCCGCTGGCGACGCTGGCGTTCAGGCCTTTGGCTATGGCCAAGCGGACGCTCTCGCCGGAGAGGTCCACGCCGCAGTAGTGCAGGCCCGAGCGGACAAATTCAAGGCCTTCAACCCCGGTGCCACATCCGAGTTCGAAGACGGAGCGCCGGTGCTCGCTCTTGAGCAGCCGGATAAACCACTCCCGGCATGCGACGCGCTGTGGAGTACCGGCCCGTGTATTAACGGCCGGGGCCTGCCGGTCATAGAACAGCGCGAGGTCCGCCTCATGGTCCGCGTTCCGTGGTGCGTCAACCATGACTTCAGCATAAGACCGGGCGGCTGGCCGGTGGCTAGTTGAACACCACCGTCCGGTTTCCGTCCAGCAGGACCCGGTGTTCGGCATGCCACTGCACAGCCTGGACCAGAGTGCGCCCCTCGACGTCCCGGCCCATCTGCACGAACTGCTCCGGCGTGCGCGCGTGGTCCACACGGATGACTTCCTGCTCGATAATGGGCCCCTCATCCAGGGCTGCGGTCACATAGTGAGCCGTGGCGCCGATCAGCTTCACGCCGCGGGCGTGGGCCTGGTGGTATGGGCGGGCACCCTTGAAGGAGGGCAGGAACGAGTGGTGGATATTGATGGCCTGGCCGGTCAGTTCGGTGCACAGCTCATCGGAGAGGATCTGCATGTACCGGGCCAGCACGGTCAGCTCAATGCGGTGCTCGGCCATGATGGCGCGCAGCTTGTCCTCGGCCTCCGCTTTGGTCTCCGGGGTGACGGGAATGTAGTGGAAGGGGATGCCGTAGAACTCGGCCAGTCCGGCCAGGTCGCGGTGGTTGGACACGATGGCCGGAATTTCGATGGGCAGGGTTCCGCTGCGCTGCTGGAAGAGGAGGTCGTTAAGGCAATGGGCGGATGTGCTGGCCATGACCAGCGTCCTAACCTTTTCGCCTACGGTGTCCAGGCTCCACTGCATGCCAAAAGCTTCTGCCACCGGCTCCAGGGCGGCCCGAAGCTCGGCTTTTGGGGCCGCCGTGGTTACCTCCACCCGCATGAAGAAGTTTCCGGTCGCCGGGCTGCCGTACTGCTGTGAGTCCGTAATATTGCACCCCGCCACCAGCAGGGCTCCGGCCACCGCGTGGACGATCCCGGGGCGGTCCGGGCAGGACAGGGTTACTACATGCGCTTGGGTCAGGTGGTCTTCACTCACACGTACAAGCCTACCCGCGGGTGAACCCCTCGGATTTGGTAGGCTGAAAGCGTCGCAACTGGCGTTGGGTGGCTAACCACCAGGGAGCGGCAATCACGAAGACCACGGATCGTACGCCTGGGCCGAGGGTCATGTTTTGCCGGAAGTGGGCTGCACCCCGTCAGTACCGCAGCACCATGACGTGCGCTGTCACACCTGTCATTGACAGGCCGCGACAGCGCGCCGGCCGGTAGCCTGACCTTAGCAGTGCCCTTACGCCTAGCGAGGAGTTCTCCGTGACTACACCAGCCACCTCAACCACCGCCGTCAGCAATCAGCCACTGGCTGAGCTTGACCCCGAAATCGCCGCAGTCCTGGACCAGGAGCTCGGCCGCCAGCGCGGCACCCTGGAAATGATCGCCTCCGAAAACTTCGCACCGCGTGCAGTCATGGAAGCCCAGGGTTCGGTCCTCACCAACAAGTACGCCGAGGGCTACCCGGGCCGCCGCTACTATGGCGGCTGCGAGTATGTCGACGTTGCCGAGCAACTGGCCATCGACCGGGTGAAGGCTCTGTTCGGCGCCGAATACGCCAACGTCCAGCCGCACTCCGGCGCGCAGGCCAACGCTGCTGCGCTCTCAGCAATGATCACCCCCGGCGACAAGATCCTGGGCCTGTCCCTGGCACATGGCGGCCACCTGACCCACGGCATGAAGCTGAACTTCTCCGGCAAGCTGTACAACGTTGCGGCCTACCAGGTGGAAGAGGACAACTTCCGCATCGACATGGACAAGCTCCGCGAGCAGGCTATCGCCGAGAAGCCGCAGGTGATCATCGCCGGCTGGTCCGCGTATCCCCGGCACCTGGACTTCGCTGCCTTCCGTTCCATCGCTGATGAGGTGGGTGCGCTGCTCTGGACCGACATGGCGCACTTCGCCGGCCTGGTGGCAGCAGGACTGCACCCAAGCCCGGTGCCGTACTCCGACGTCGTCACCTCCACGGTGCACAAAACCCTGGCGGGCCCCCGCTCCGGCGTGATCCTGGCCAAGGAGCAGTGGGCCAAGAAGCTGAACTCCAACGTCTTCCCGGGCCAGCAGGGCGGCCCGCTGATGCACGTCATCGCTGCCAAGGCGGTGGCCTTCAAGATTGCCGGAACCCAGGAATTCAAGGAGCGCCAGGAGCGCGTCCTCGAAGGTGCCCGCATCATCGCCGACCGCCTGAACCAGGCCGATGTCGCCGAAGCCGGCGTCTCCGTCCTCACCGGCGGCACCGACGTGCACCTGGTGCTCGTCGACCTGCGGAACTCCCAGCTGGACGGCCAGCAGGCCGAGGACCTCCTGCACTCCGTGGGCATCACGGTCAACCGCAACGCGGTGCCGTTCGACCCCCGTCCGCCGATGGTCACCTCCGGCCTGCGCATCGGTACCCCCGCCCTTGCCACCCGCGGTTTCGGCGCCGCCGAGTTCACCGAGGTTGCCGAGATCATTGCCACCGCGCTGAAGGCCGGTACCGGCGCGGACGTCGAGGCCCTGCAGTCCCGCGTGGACAAGCTCGCCGCCGATTTCCCGCTGTACCCGCAGCACGAGCAGTGGTAACCAATGACTGAAACCAAAACCGCACAGATCCTTGACGGCAAGGCCACCGCCGCCGCCATCAAGGCCGAGCTGACCGAACGCGTGGCCGCACTCAAGGCCAAGGGCGTCACCCCCGGCATCGCCACTGTGCTGGTAGGCGCTGACCCTGCCTCGCAGCTGTATGTCTCCATGAAGCACAAGCAGTCGGTGCAGATCGGCATGAACTCCATCCAGCGCGAGCTTCCGGCGGACGCCACCCAGGCCCAGGTAGAGGCCCTCATTGACGAACTCAATGCTGACCCTGCCTGCCACGGCTACATCGTCCAGCTGCCGCTGCCGAAGCATCTTGACACCGACGCCATCCTGGAGCGCATCGACCCCGCCAAGGACGCCGACGGGCTGCACCCGACCAACCTCGGCCGGCTGGTGCTGAACGTTAACGGTGAGATCACCACGCCGCTGCCGTGCACCCCCCGGGGCGTCATTGAGCTGCTCGAGCGCAATGGCTACAGCCTGGCCGGCAAGCACGTTGTGGTGGTGGGCCGCGGCGTGACGATCGGCCGTTCCATCGGGCTGCTGCTGACCCGACGGAACGTCAACGCCACCGTCACGCTCACCCACACCGGCACCACGAACCTGCCGGACCTGCTCCGGCAGGCGGACGTCATTGTGGGCGCGGCGGGCGTCAAGCACATCGTCAAGGCAGCGGACGTGAAGCCGGGCGCCGCCCTGCTGGACGTCGGTGTGACCCGCGAGACGGACCCGGAGTCCGGCAAGAGCAGGGTCCACGGCGACATCGATCCCGCCGCTGCGGAGGTGGCCGGCTGGATCTCGCCGAACCCCGGCGGAGTGGGCCCCATGACCGTGGCGCTGCTGATGACCAACGTGGTTGAAGCGGCAGAACGTGCGGCCGAGCACGCGGGTTAGCCACCACACCTGAAGTACGACGGCGGCGCCGCACCTTTCCCAGCGGAAGGCGCCGCGCCGCCGTCGTACGGATGCCCTACTTGAGCTGGCCTCGGATCTCGCCGCCGGGGAAAGTGGCGGTGTGGACGTTCACGTAGTAGCTGCGCGGGCTTTCCGCTATCGCCGCCAGCAGGGCGGGATCGGCCGTGGCGCAGGCTTGCACCACCCAGTCCGTGCCTGCTCCCACCGTGAGCGGAACAACCACCCCGCCTGCCTGGTTGCGTGGGGCGAAGTGGATGTGTGCGGCGGCGGCGGAGACCGACAGGTCGCGGGCTTCCAGCGTGTAGCAGAGCTGGTCCCCGGAGATGGTGTAGCTGAAGAATCCACTGGCACCGGTATTGGAACCGGTTACCTCCTGGGCCGTGTTGAGCGGGACAGCGGGGGTGCCGCCGGGCTTGGCCACGGCAGCACTGCCGGAACCGAGAAGGGAAATGACGGCCGCGGCTGCTGCGGCGGTCCTGAATGCAGAGCGAGTCATGGTCTGGTCCTTTGCTTTGATTCCTGGGCATCCCCGGCCCGACCCAACGTACTCCTGCACTCTGGAGCGGACAAGGGGTTCCGGCTTCCCCACGTGCTGTTCGCCGCCGGTGGAAGGCGGCCGGAGCACCCGCAGTAATTTGAGAGAATGGGCTCATGCAATCTTTGGGCAACCCCTCTTCATCCTCCAAGTCCGCCAAGGCCGGATTTTCCCTGTTCCGGATCAGCGGTCCGGGCCTGATGGTCCTGGTGACCGCGTTCGTGGTGGCCGTGATCTTCGCGGCCAACCAGAACGACGTGGTGGGGTGGGTGGTTGCCGTCATCGCCTTTTTCTGGCTCGCCCTCGCTTCCTTTGTGGTGTTCAGCATCCAGAAGGCGGCCAAGAAGGCAGGCGCCAAGCTGACCGAAGCGCAGAACGCCTTCAGCACGGCTGCCGGGCGCGGCCCGTCCGCGCGGGCCGACCAGGGCGGGACCCGCGTCATCTACGAACGCACCGAAGCCGACGAGGTCCGCGACCTGAAACTGGACCACTCCTTCAAGATCGTCCAGGTGCAGGTCCGGGTGGTGGAGGACGAGCGCGCCAAAGGTGCTGCTGCCAACCAGGACACCATCAACCGCGCCCTGGAAACCATCGAGATTACGGCCACCAACGCCCGGGACATGATCAAGTCCTCAGGCGGCAGCGGCGAGCCGGTGACCGGAACCGTCATCGACTAGAGTGGAACGGGTGAGCTCGGCATTGAACAAGGACCACCTGCGCATCGCATCCGTGAATGTTAACGGCCTCCGGGCTGCGTTCCGCAACGGAATGGCAGCGTGGCTGGAGCCACGCGAAGTGGACATTCTCTGCCTGCAGGAAGTCCGCGCCCCGGACGCCATCGTGCGGCAGCTGCTCGGCGATGGCTGGCATATCCTGCACGCCGAAGCCGAAGCGAAAGGCCGGGCCGGCGTCGCCATCGCCTCCCGGGAGGAGCCGCTGGAAACCCGGAACGGCATCGGTGACGACTACTTCGCCACCGCCGGCCGCTGGGTGGAAGCCGATTTCCGCCTGCGGGACGCCGCGGGAAACCCGGTCCAGCTGACCGTCGCCAGCGCCTACGTGCACTCCGGCGAAGCCGGTACGACCAAGCAGGACGACAAGTTCCGGTTCCTGGATGTCATGACCACCCGGCTCCCGGAACTGGCCAAGCACAGCGACCACGCACTGGTGGTGGGTGACCTGAACGTAGCCCACACGGCCCGGGACATCCGGAATGCTAAAGGCAACGTCAAGAAGGCAGGCTTCCTCCCGGAAGAACGGGCCTACTTTGACCGGTTCCTCGGCGAGGAGATCGGCTGGCAGGACGTGCACCGTAACCTGGCCGGTGACATGGACGGCCCCTACACCTGGTGGTCCCAGCGCGGCAAGGCGTTCGATAACGACACCGGCTGGCGCATCGACTACCACCTGGCCACCCCCGCCCTGGCCTCCGCCGCCATCTCCGCAGTGGTGGACCGCGCACCCTCGTGGGACACCCGGTTCTCCGACCACGCCCCGCTGGTAGTGGACTACCTGCTCTAACCTCCCCAGCTCCAAGCCACCCCAAAGGTTCCTTTACCCATGACTAGCCAGACTTCCCAGACTGCCAAGAAGCGCATCCTCTCCGGTGCCAAGCCCACCGCGGACTCCCTCCACCTGGGCAACTACATCGGCGCGGTGCGCAACTGGGTGGATATGCAGGCCGAGTACGATGCGGTCTTCTTCATCCCCGACCTGCATGCAGTCACCGTGGACTTCGACCCTGCGGAACTGGCCAAGCGCACCCGGATCGTCGCTGCCCAGTACATTGCCGCCGGCATCGACCCGGACAAGAGCATCTTCTTTGTCCAGTCCCACGTGCCCGAGCACGCGCAGCTGGCCTGGGCGCTGAACTGCATCACCGGGTTCGGCGAAGCGTCCCGTATGACCCAGTTCAAGGACAAGACCCAGAAATCCGGGGCGGACGCGGCGACACTGGGCCTCTTCGCCTACCCCACGCTGATGGCCGCGGACATCCTGCTGTACCAGACGGACCTGGTCCCGGTGGGCGAGGACCAGCGCCAGCACCTGGAACTGACCCGCAACCTGGCCCAGCGGTTCAACACCCGGTTCGGCCAGACCTTCACCGTTCCCGAGGCCACCATCATCAAGGAACGCGCCAAAATCTACGACCTGCAGAACCCCACCGCCAAGATGTCCAAGACGGGGGAGTCGCCCAACGGTGCCATCCAGCTGCTCGAGGACCCCAAGGTGGCGGCCAAGCGCATCAAGTCCGCCGTGACGGATGCCGGCACGGACATCCGCTTCGACGCCGAGGAAAAGCCGGGCGTCTCCAACCTGCTCACCATCTATTCGTCCCTCACCGGCAAATCCGTGGCCGATCTTGAAGCCGAGTACCAGGGCAAGATGTACGGCCACCTCAAGGTGGACCTGGCGGAGGTCGTTGTCGACTTCGTGACCCCGCTCCGGGACCGGACCAACGAGCTGATGGCGGACCCGGCGGAACTGGACCGGCTCCTGGCCAAGGGCGCCGAGCGGGCACGGGAGATCGCCACCGTCACGCTCGGCCAGGTCTATGACCGCATGGGCTTCCTGCCGTCCCTCAGCCTCGCCGGAGTCCGCTAGGGCAATGGACACCAGCGTAGGCGTCATCCTGGGGTTCCCGCCTGACATCGCGGAGGAACTGCAGCGCTGGCGGGCTTCCTTCGGGGATCCGCTGGCAACCGTGGTCCCGGCGCACATCACGCTGGTGACCACCACTCCCACCGATAACTGGGGGGCAACCTGCGATCACGTGCGCGAAGTGGCCCGCCGCCAGCGCCCCTTCACCATCACCATCGCCGGCACGGGGACCTTCCGGCCCGTATCCCCGGTGGTGTTCATCAATGTGGAGGAAGGGTTCGACGAGTGCGTTGAGCTGCATCGCCAGCTGCAACAGGGCCCCCTGGAACGTGACCTCCCGTTCGCATACCACCCCCACGTCACCATCGCACACGACGTCGCCCCCGAAAGCCTCGATGAGGCCGAAGCCGTGTTGCGGGACTATAGGGCCACCTTCCCCGTGGTTAGCATGGGACTCTACGAGCACGGTGCGGACGGCATCTGGCAGCTACGGGAAGAGCTGGACTTTGGGAGAGAAAACGACGACGACGGCGCCTCCCGGGCGGAGCGCGTCACCGGCAGTGCCGCCCCGGGCAGCCCGTCCCGGCGGGGCTAAGCGGCAGCCGCTTCCCACCGAACAGGCCCTGCTCCGGCTGGCCGTGATCCGGAAACGGATGGAGTGGGGCAAGTCGCGCCGGGCCGGCGCCGGCCCGCTCGCGAATGCCGTCGGCCTGGCCCAGTGGCTGCTGGCGCGGCTGAACGCCTTCCGTCCTATGCGCGCCTTCAAGCATTACACCCTGCAGCACGGCCCGCTGATGAGCGCGGGCATTGGCTTCAACATGTTCTTCTCCATCACGGGCCTCCTTGCCACCGGGTTTTCGATTGCCGGCCTGGTGCTTCGGGGCCAGCCTGCGCTCCTGGACACCGTGATCGAAAGCGTCGCCCAAAGTGCGCCCGGCCTGCTCAAGGTGAATGGCGGTGCCGGGCTGGTGGATCCGGATGACCTGCTGGATCCCGGCGGGCTGGGCTGGACGGCCCTGGTGGCTGCAGTGGTCACTGTCATCACCTCCCTCGGCTGGATCGCCGGCCTGCGCGACGGCCTCCGCGGCGTGCTTGAGCTGCCGCCGCTGCAGGTAAACCCCATCCTGATGAAGCTGCGGGACGCCGGGACGCTGCTCCTGCTCGGTGTTGCCCTGGTGATCAGTGCGGGTGCTTCGCTGATTTTCGGCACCGCGGCAGGCTGGGTAACGGATTTTCTCAAGCTCGATCCTGTCGTGGCCGGGCCGCTGACCACGTCCATCAAAATAGGCGTCCCGCTGGTACTGAACTGGTTCACCGCGCTGGTCATGTTCCGGCTGGCCGGCGGGCTGAAGCTGTCCCGGCGTGCCCTGCTGGAAGGGACAGTGCTGGCGGCGGTGGGCACCACGGTCCTGCAGATCTTCAGTACAGAACTGCTCGCCGGTGCCGGAAGGAACCCCATCCTGGCACCGTTCGCCATCATCATTGGGCTGCTGATCTGGTTCAACCTGGTCAGCCAGGTCTACCTGGTCTCAGCAGGATGGTCTGCGGTGCGTGAGGCCGACCTGCACTCCCTGCACACGGCGCAGGCCAAGGCCGCCTGGGGTTCACGGCAGGTGCAGCCTGGCAAAGTCCCCGGGCACGGCGGCGCCGCCGCAACAGCTACTGCGCGGCGTCGAGGTACTGGTCGGCCCAGGCAGCAATAATCCGGGCCGCGCGGGCGGCCTGGCCCTTCCCGGTGAGCAGGTGGTCGCTGCCCTCCAGGGAGACGAAGTTCCGCGGATGCCGGGCAGCCTGGAAGATGCTGCTGGCGTTCTCAATCCCCACGGTGTTGTCAGTGGGGGAGTGCAGCACCATCAGGGGCTTGTGCAGCTGCTTGATGCAGTCCGTAAGGTCCGCCTTTTCCAGGTCCTCCACGAAGTGCTTCCGGATCTCGACGCGCTTGCCGCCCAAATCCACCTCTGCGCTTCCTTCGCTGAGGATCTTGTCCAGCGCCGCGTCGAAAACATGGGCCACATGCTTCGGCGAGAAGGGCGCCCCGACTGTTGCGACGGCGTCGAGCTCCGGTATGTGCCGTGCGGCGGAAAGGACCGCCGCGCCCCCGAAGGAGTGCCCCACGAGAAGGGAAATCTGCCTGCCTTCGCTGCGCATGAATTCGGCGGCCTTAACGGTGTCTGCCACCTTGTGGCTGAAGGAACCGGCAGACCATTCGCCGGCGGATTCACCCAGCCCGAGGTTGTCGAAGCGCAGCATGCCCACGCCGGCGTCCGCCAGGGCCTTGCACATCCTCGAAGCGGACGGGCTGTCCTTGCCCAGGGTAAAGCCGTGGGAGAACACACCCCAGCCCTTCACCGGGCCTTCCGGAACGTCGATGATGCCAGAAAGCATCTCTCCGGTGGAACCCTCGAAGGTGACTTTTTCGGAGCGGGACAAAGCGGCCCCTTTCGTTTGTACGGATGCTCTATCACTTTTGGTGCCTAAAACCTCGGTTTAGGAACCAAAAGTGATAGAGCAAGCGGGGGTGATAGAACAACGACGGCGCCAGCCCCCTCGTGCGGGGACGGCGCCGTCGTCTTGATGGGCCTAAGTCAGATCTTGCGGGACAGGATGGCCTGCTTGACCTCGGCGATGGCCTGGGTGACCTGGATGCCGCGGGGGCATGCCTCCGAGCAGTTGAACGTGGTGCGGCAGCGCCACACGCCTTCCTTGTCGTTCAGGATCTCCAGGCGCATGTCGCCTGCGTCATCACGGGAGTCGAAGATGAAGCGGTGGGCGTTCACGATCGCGGCCGGGCCAAAGTACTGACCGTCAGTCCAGAAGACCGGGCAGGAGGAGGTGCACGCGGCGCACAGGATGCACTTGGTGGTGTCGTCGAAACGCTCGCGGTCCTCGGCGGACTGCAGGCGCTCCCGGGTGGGTTCGTGGCCCTTGTTGATCAGGAACGGCATGACCTCGCGGTAGGACTGGAAGAACGGTTCCATGTCCACGATGAGATCCTTCTCCACCGGCAGGCCCTTGATGGGCTCGACCGTGATGGGCTTGGACGTGTCCAGGTCCTTCAGAAGGGTCTTGCAGGCAAGGCGGTTGCGGCCGTTGATACGCATGGCATCCGATCCACAGACGCCGTGGGCGCAGGAGCGGCGGAAGGACAGGCTGCCGTCCATCTCCCATTTGACCTTGTGCAGGGCATCCAGCACGCGGTCCGTGCCATACATGGTGAGGTGGTAGTCGTCCCACGTGGCATCCGCGGAAACCTCCGGGTTGTACCGGCGGACGCGCAGGTGCACATCGAACGTCGGGATTTCGCCGCCCCCGCCGACGCCGGCAGGCAGTTCAATCTTTGAGGCTGGCTCAGCGATTTCAGCGGTCATCTTAGTACTTCCTCACCATCGGCTCGTAGCGGGTAAAGACAACCGGCTTGGTGGCCAGGCGGATGCCGGCAATAGATTCCGCCGATCCGTCAGCCGGGGCGTGGTCGTCCTTGTACGCCATGGAGTGCTTCATGAATTTCTCGTCGTCGCGGTCCGGGAAGTCCTCGCGGAAGTGTCCGCCGCGGGATTCCTCGCGGTGCAGGGCAGCCACGGTCATGACCTTGGCCAGTTCCAGCAGGAAGCCGAGCTCAACTGCCTCGAGCAGGTCCAGGTTGAAGCGCTTGCCCTTGTCCTGGACGTTGATCCGCTTGTACCGCTCCTCGAAGGACGCAATGTCGCGCAGGACCTGGTTCAGGGTGTCAGCGGTGCGGAACACCTGCATGTTGGCGTCCATGGTGTCCTGCAGTTCCTTGCGGATCTGGGCCACCTTTTCGTCGCCGGTGCCGTTGCGGGCAATGTCCAGCAGTTCCGTGGTGTAGGCCAGCGGGTTCTCCGGCAGATCCACGAAGTTGGCGGTCTTGGCGTACTCCGCGGCGGCGATGCCGGCACGCTTGCCGAACACGTTGATGTCCAGCAGTGAGTTGGTGCCCAGGCGGTTGGAGCCGTGAACGGACACGCAGGCCACTTCGCCGGCTGCGTACAGGCCGGGGACCACGGTGTCGTTGTCCTGGAGGACCTCGGTCTCGATGTTCGTGGGGATGCCGCCCATGGCGTAGTGGGCCGTGGGGAACACCGGAACGGGCTCGGTGTAGGGCTCGACGCCCAGGTAGGTGCGCGCGAACTCGGTGATGTCCGGAAGCTTCGCGTCGATGTGGGCGGGCTCCAGGTGGGTCAGGTCCAGGAGGACGTAGTCCTTGTTGGGGCCGCAGCCGCGGCCTTCGCGGACTTCGTTGGCCATGGAGCGGGCCACGATGTCACGGGGCGCCAGGTCCTTGATGGTAGGCGCGTAGCGCTCCATGAAGCGCTCACCCTCGGAGTTGCGCAGGATGGCGCCTTCACCGCGGGCAGCCTCGGAGAGGAGGATGCCCAGGCCGGCCAGGCCGGTCGGGTGGAACTGGAAGAACTCCATGTCCTCCAGGGGGATGCCGCGGCGGAACGCGATGCCCATCCCGTCGCCGGTGAGGGTGTGGGCGTTGGACGTGGTCTTGAAAACCTTGCCCGCGCCGCCGGAGGCGAACACCACGGACTTGGCCTGGAACACGTGCAGTTCACCGGAGGCGAGGTCGTAGGAGACCACGCCGGCAACGCGCTTCTGCCTGTACGGGGTGCCGTCTTCGCGGACTGCGTCTTCCTCGACCGTCAGCAGGTCCAGGACGTAGTACTCGTTATAGAACTCCACGTTGTGCTTGACGCAGTTTTGGTACAGCGTCTGCAGGATCATGTGGCCGGTGCGGTCGGCGGCGTAGCACGCACGGCGGACCGGAGCCTTGCCGTGGTCGCGGGTGTGGCCACCGAAGCGGCGCTGGTCGATCCGGCCTTCGGGCGTGCGGTTGAACGGCAGGCCCATCTTCTCCAGGTCCAGGACGGCGTCGATCGCTTCCTTGGCCATGACCTCTGCGGCGTCCTGGTCCACCAGGTAGTCGCCGCCCTTGACGGTGTCGAAGGTGTGCCATTCCCAGTTGTCTTCCTCGACATTGGCAAGGGCCGCACACATGCCACCCTGCGCCGCACCGGTGTGCGAGCGGGTGGGGTAGAGCTTGGTCAGTACTGCTGTGCGCGCGCGCTGACCGGATTCGATCGCGGCGCGCATGCCAGCGCCACCGGCACCGACGATGACGACGTCGTACTTATGGACCTGCATACCAGACGCTCTTTCTCTCAAAATTCGCAATAAAACAACGGGGCGGCGTTGCCGGCTCCGCAAAACAGGGCCCGCGGGACAGCCCGCGGGCCCGGGACGGTGCTGATACTAGGCAGGGCAGAATCCGCCGGGCAGCTGGACACCATCCACCACGGGGCAGGGATCGAAGGTGAAGATCACCAGGGTGCCCAGGACCACGATGACGACAGTGGCCGCGTACAGCACGGTCTTCAGCCAGCGGCGCGTGGAGTCCTTCTCCGCGTAGTCGTTGATGATGGTGCGCACGCCGTTGGTGCCGTGCAGCATGGCCAGCCACAGCATGGCCAGGTCCCAGAACTGCCAGAACGGGTCGGCCCACTTGCCGGCCACGAAGCCGAAGTCGATGGCGTGGATGCCTTCGCCGACCAGGAGGTTAACGAAGAGGTGGCCGAAGATCAGGACCACCAGGACGACACCGGAGAGCCGCATGAACAGCCATGCGATCATCTCGAAGTTGCCCTTGCTGCCGCCGTGGCGCCGGTATTCGGGAGCGATCCGCCCGCTGCGGGGGCTTTCGATGGTTGCAGACATGGGTCAGTGACCTCCGAAGGCGAGTGACAGGTGGCGGATGGAGAAGCCGATCATCGTGACGGCCCAGAGGCCCAGGACTGCCCACAGCATCTGCCGCTGGTACTTGGGACCCTTCTTCCAGAAGTCCACGGCGATGATCCGCAGGCCGTTGAAGGCGTGGAACACGATGGCGGCAACCAGGCCGGTTTCACCCAGCGCCATGAGGGGATTCTTGTAGGCGCCAATCACTTCGGTGTAGGCCTCGGGGGACACGCGCACCAATGAGGTGTCCAGGACGTGGACCAACAAGAAGAAAAAGATCACTACACCGGTAATACGGTGTCCTACCCAGGACCACATGCCTTCACGGCCGCGGTACAAGGTGCCAGCTGGTTTTGTCGGCACTGATAAACCTCCCTGCAACACAGCGGCGCTGGCATGAGATCCACGCGGGGGGAACGCCTGCTGCGAGAGCACTCGTAGCTCAGGCCTAAATCTAGGCTTCGCTCACAGCTTATTCAATTTAGGGAAGACTTGGTGACCAGCACCGGCGCGGAATCCGCTGTTTTTTGAGACGAACGCCACATAACGGGCACGGTCGCGTGCGCCAGTGTTGCGCGGACCGTCCGCCGTCCCGGGGGCGGCCAGGGCGGGTCGGCTAAAGTAAGCCGTGATGAGTACAGACAAAGTGACAAGCCAGGCATCACCACTTGACCGCTTTATTGCGGTAATTCCGGCCGGCGGTGTCGGGACCCGCCTTTGGCCCCTGTCACGCGCCGCAGCTCCCAAGTTCCTCCACGACCTCACGGGTTCGGGCAGCACGCTGCTGCGGGCCACCTATGACCGCCTGCACCCGCTGGCCGGCAGCCGGATCCTGGTGGTCACGGGTGTGGCCCACCGGGAGGCCGTGTGCCGTCAGCTGCCGGAATTGCACGACTCTGACCTGGTGCTCGAGTCCGAACCGAAAGACTCCGCCGCCGCCATCGGGCTGGCCGCGGCCATCCTGCATCAGCGCGACCCGGACGCCATCATGGGCTCCTTCGCCGCGGACCACGTCATCAGCCCGGACAACCTCTTCCAGGACGCGGTCCGCGAGGCCATCCACACGGCTGCGGCGGGAAAAATTGTCACCATCGGCATCAAGCCCACGCACCCCTCCACCGGCTTCGGCTACATCCGTTCCGGCCAGGGCCTGCGGATCGAGGGCGCCCCTACTGCGCAGGACGTGGTGGAGTTCGTCGAGAAGCCGGACGAGGCCGTGGCCCGGCAGTACGTGGAAAGCGGCAACTATGTCTGGAATGCCGGTATGTTCGTGGCCCCAGTGGCACTGATGCTCAAGCACCTCGAAGCCAACCAGCCAGGCCTCTTCCAGGGCCTGCAGGAAATTGCAGCGGCCTGGGACACCCCTCAGCGCGAAGAGGTCACCGCCCGGGTATGGCCCACGCTGCCGAAGATCGCCATTGACTACGCGGTGGCGGAGCCTGCCGCCGAAGCCGGGGACGTCGCCGTCGTGCCCGGTACCTTCCGTTGGGACGACGTCGGCGACTTCGCCTCGGTGGGACGGCTCAACAGCGCGCGGGAAGTGGACGACGTCACGGTTCTGGGGGCAGGCGCGCGCGTCTTCACCGAGAACTCCAGCGGCGTGGTGGTTTCCGATACCAAGCGCGTGATCGCCCTGATCGGTATCGAGGACGTGGTGATCGTGGATACGCCCGACGCGCTGCTGGTGACCACCAAGGCCAATTCGCAGCGGGTCAAGGCCGCGGTGGATGCCCTCAAGGCCAGCGGGGACACAGACGTCCTGTAACGCGGCGACCGGGATAGCCCCCATTTCCGGCCACCATCGCTAGAGTGAAACCGTGCGCAATTACACTACGGAAGCCCAGCCCACAGCCCTGGTGGCCCCCTGGCTGGACCCGCTCCTGCCGGAACTGATCGATTTCCGCCGGGACCTGCATGCGCATCCGGAACTGTCCTTCAAGGAATTCCGCACCACGGACAAACTCGCCGAACGGCTGGAAGCGGCAGGGTTGGCCCCGCGGCGCCTGGAGGGAACAGGCCTCACCGTAGACGTGGGCGAAGGACCCATCGCGACAGCTCTCCGCGGCGACATCGACGCCCTGCCGATCATCGAGGAGACCGGGCTTCCGTTTGCGTCCAAGAACCACGGCGTGACCCACGCCTGCGGCCACGACGTACACACCACCACCATGCTGGGCATCGCCCTGGTCCTCCAGCGGATGCACGAGGAGCAGTCGTTGGGCGGCACGGTGCGGCTGATCTTCCAGCCGGCTGAGGAGACGATGCCGGGAGGGGCCCACGCGTGCATCGAGCAGGGCGTCCTCGAGGGCGTGCCGCGGATCCTGGCCCTGCATTGCGACCCCCGCATCGAGGTGGGCAAAATCGGCACCCGCATCGGGGCCATCACCTCCGCCTCGGACACCATCCGCATTGAACTTTCCGGCCGTGGCGGGCACACCTCCCGCCCGCACCTGACCGAGGACCTGGTGTTCGCCTTGGCACAGATCGCCGTGAATGTACCCGCAGTGCTGTCCCGCCGCGTGGACGTCCGCAGCGGCGTGTCCGTGGTGTGGGGACAGATCTCCGCAGGGTCGGCACCCAACGCCATTCCCGGCGTCGGCTACATGGCAGGCACCATGCGCTGCCTGGACCGCGACGCCTGGCACGCTGCGGGAGAACTCCTGGACGAGGTGGTCCACCAGGTGGCTGCGCCCTACGGAGTGGACGTCCGCCTGGAACACACTAGGGGAGTGCCCCCGGTAGTGAACTCCGAACACGAGACCGCGCTCATTGAGGCGTCCGCCCGCGCGGAAATCGGCGAGGGCGCCGTGGTCCTGACACCGCAGTCCATGGGCGGGGAGGACTTCGCCTGGTTCCTTGCTGACCTGCCCGGAGCCATGATGCGCCTGGGCACCAAGACCCCGGGCGGTGAGGAGTACGACCTGCACCGCGGGGATTACATCCTGGACGAACGGGCCTTGGGCCTGGGCATCCGGGTGCTCACTGGAGCGGCGTTGCGCACCATCCGCGACCTTTGATGCGGCGCCGGCTGCCGTCGTCGTCCGCTACCAGTTGGTAACAACTTGTAAACAATCTCCCTCCTAGGACGGCGTGTGCTACGGGCCCGTGGCGCAGGCCACTAAAGTAGGGGGCATCAGTGCGCTCCGGCGCAGTGCTGCGTGCCCTCAGTGAAAACAGAATTTCAGTGTAGAAACGGACACTCATTGAATTCGAGCCGTAGCGCCACTCTCTCCTGGAGGAATATTGAAGACATCACTGCGTGCACGCTTTAAGCGCGGTTCAATGGCCGGCGTGGCTGCCGTTGGCGCTTCGGCGCTCCTGCTGACGGCCTGCGGCGCGGCCCCTGAAGCCGGCGGCGGATCCACCGAAGCCGCCAGCGACTACACCGGCTGCATCGTCTCGGACTCCGGCGGGTTCGACGACCAGTCCTTCAACCAGTCCTCCTACGAGGGCCTGAAGAAGGCGGAAGCTGACCTGGGCATCAAGGTCAACCAGGTGGAATCCAAGACCAACAACGATTTCGAGCCCAACCTCCGTGCCATGGTCACGGCGGGCTGCGACCTGACCGTCACTGTGGGCTTCCTGTTGGGCGACGCCACCAAGGCGCAGGCGGAAGCCAACCCTGACAGCCACTTCGCGATCGTCGACTTCGGCTACGAAACCCCCATCGAGAACGTCAAGCCGATCATCTACGACACGGCCCAGGCGGCGTTCCTCGCCGGCTACCTGGCGGCCGGCACCACCAAGACCGGCACGGTGGCAACCTTCGGCGGGATCAAGATCCCCACCGTCACCATCTTCATGGACGGTTTTGCGGACGGCGTGAAGTACTACAACGAGCAGAAGAACAAGAGCGTCAAGCTCCTCGGCTGGAACAAGGAATCCCAGGACGGCAGCTTTACGGGCGACTTCGAGAAGCAGGACGTGGGCAAGCAGCTTACCCGGAACTTCCTGGACCAGGGTGCTGACATCGTCATGCCCGTCGCAGGCCCCGTAGGCAAGGGCGCCGGCGCGGCACTGAAGGAAGCCAAGGCCGCCGGCAAGGACGTCAAGCTCATCTGGGTTGACTCCGACGGCTACCTCACCGCCCCGGACTACAAGGACATCATGCTGTCCTCGGTCATGAAGCTGATGGGCGACGCCGTGGAGACGGTCATCAAGGATGACGTCGAAGGCAACTTCGATAACACCCCGTACGTGGGCACCCTGGAAAACGAGGGTGTCCAGCTGGCACCCTTCCACGATTTCGATTCAGAGGTTCCGGCCGAGCTCAAGTCCGAGCTGGACCAGATCAAGAAGGACATTGTGGACGGCAAGCTGAAGGTCGAATCCGCAGCGAGCCCGAAGGCCTGATCCCTGCCCTAAGCGCCACCCCCGGCTGGTTACAGACTGGCCGGGCGGTGGCGCTTTTTGCTGGCCGTCCTCCTTTCCGGGCGCGCGCCGGCTCATCCCGCGGCTGCACCCACTAGGCTGGAGCTGCAGCCGCATAGCCCGTCCGGTCGATCACTGGACGCTTCGAGATTGGTCAGAGTTTTGAAACTTGAACTCAGAGGGATCACAAAACGCTTCGGTACCCTGGTCGCCAACGACCACATTGACGTTGTGGTGGAACCCGGGCAGATTCACTGCCTGCTGGGTGAAAACGGTGCCGGCAAATCCACCCTGATGAATGTGCTGTACGGGCTCTACGAGCCCACCGAAGGCGAGATCCTGGTGGACGGGAAGGCCGTATCCTTCCGCGGCCCGGGAGATGCCATGGCAGCGGGCATCGGCATGGTGCACCAGCATTTCATGCTGGTCCCGGTTTTTACGGTGGCCGAGAACGTGGCCCTGGGGGCGGAGCCGACCAAGGCTGCTGGTTTCCTCCACCTGGATGAGACCCGCCGCAGAATCAGGGAGATCTCCGACCAGTACGGCTTCGATGTCGATCCGGACGCCCTGGTGGAAGACCTGCCCGTCGGTGTCCAGCAGCGGGTGGAAATCATCAAGGCCCTGGTCCGCAACGCGAAGGTCCTGATCCTGGACGAGCCCACGGCCGTGCTTACTCCGCAGGAGACGGACCAGCTGCTGGACATCATGCGGCAGTTGAAGGCCGGCGGCACCTCCATCGTCTTCATCTCGCACAAGCTGCGGGAAGTCAAGGAAGTCTCAGACACCATCACGGTGATCCGGCGGGGCAAAGTGGTGGGCACCGCCGAGCCGTCGGCATCCACCACAGACCTGGCATCCATGATGGTGGGCCGCGCCGTCAGCCTGACACTGGACAAGGAGCCGGCGCGCCCCCAGGAAACAACGTTCGAAGTCCGGGACCTCACGGTGGTGGCGGCCAACGGCCAGCACGTGGTGGACGGGCTCAGCTTTTCCATCGCCCGCGGTGAGATCCTGGCTGTGGCCGGTGTCCAAGGCAATGGCCAGACGGAACTGACCGAAGCCATCCTTGGCCTCCAGGACCGGGCCACCGGGTCCATCCGGCTGGACGGGAAGGAACTCCTGGGCCGCAGTGTCAAGGACGTGCTGAATGCCGGCGTCGGTTTCGTTCCCGAAGACCGCAAGGTGGACGGCCTGGTAGGCACCTTCTCCGTAGCTGAAAACCTGGTGCTGGACCTGTACGACAAAGCACCGTATGCCAAGGGCATCAGCATGAGCCCGGCCAAAGTCATGGACAACGCCAAGGCCCGGATCGACGAATTCGACGTCCGGACCCCCTCCGCTGCCGCCGCGGCGGGAACGCTCTCCGGCGGCAACCAGCAGAAGGTTGTCATGGCGCGTGAGCTGTCCCGCCCGCTGCGCCTCTTCATCGCCAGCCAGCCCACCCGCGGCGTGGACGTGGGGTCTATCGAGTTCCTGCACCGCCGGATCGTGGCAGAGCGTGACCAGGGCACTCCTGTCATGATCATCTCCACGGAACTGGACGAGGTCATGGAGCTGGCCGACCGGATCGCGGTGATTTACAAGGGGAAGCTGGTGGGCATCGTCCCGGCCGGCACCGGACGCGATGTATTGGGCCTCATGATGGCCGGCATTCCGCCGGAAGACCACCCGCCCGCGCAGCAGGCCGCAACCTCCGACGACGCCGAAGGAGGCGACCATGTCTGACAAGCACGAACCCAAGCACGTGGCCGGCGGGGAGCCCGCCGCCGCGCACCAGCCGAGCCCGGCTGAGGAGGAGACCGCCGCCGTCGTATCCGTGGATACCGCCGGCGGCGCCATGGAACCTTCGGCCGTTCCAGCCACCGCGCAGAGCGGCGTGCTGCCCGGCCAGCCGGACACGCTCGTGCGGCGGATCTTCACCGGCAGCGGGATGGTCTCCGTCCTTGCCGTGCTCCTGGCACTGATTATCGGCGGACTGCTCATCGCCAGCACCGACAAGCAGGTGGCAGCCACCGGCAGCTACTTCCTTGCCCGCCCCACCGACTTCCTGGCAGCGGTCTGGAACGCGGCCACCGGCTCCTACATTGCGCTGTTCCAGGGTGCGGTCTTCAACCCGCGCGGCGCCAGCGCCGCGGCCCAGTTCGCGCCGTTCATGGAGACGCTGACCATCGCCACCCCGCTGATTACCGCGGGCCTGGGCGTGGCGCTGGCCTTCCGTGCCGGCCTCTTCAACATCGGTGCCCAGGGCCAGATCATCATGGGCGGCATCCTGGCTGCGTGGGTCGGGTTCGCGCTCCACCTGCCCCTTGGCCTGCATCTGCTGCTGGTTCTGGTGGCCGGGATCGCCGGCGGCGCGCTGTGGGGCGGACTGGTAGGCGTACTTAAGGCACGCACCGGCGCACACGAGGTCATCCTGACCATCATGTTCAACTACATCGCGCTGTATTTCCTGCGCTTCCTCATGAGCACGCCCGCATTCCAGCGACCAGGGGAGACCAATCCCATTTCGCCGGTCCTGGACGCCACCGCCGTGTACCCGCAGATCCTGGGCAGCCAGTACCGGCTGCACCTGGGCTTCCTCCTCGCAATCGGTGCCACGCTGCTCGTGTGGTGGCTGCTCAACCGCTCCACCGTGGGCTTCGAGTTCCGCGCCGTGGGAGCCAATCCGAGCGCCGCCCGCACGGCCGGCATCAACGTGTCCCGCTCGACCATCCTGGTGATGGCCATTGCCGGCGCCCTCGCGGGCATGTCCGGAGTGGCCCAGGTTGCCGGCACCGAGAAGGTGCTGACGGACGGTGTGGCCGCCACCTACGGCTTTGACGCGATCACGGTCGCGCTGCTGGGACGTTCGACGCCGTGGGGTACCTTTGCGGCCGGCCTGCTGTTCGGCGCCTTCCGCGCCGGAGCGGTTCAGATGCAGATCCAGACCGGCACCCCCATCGACATCGTCCTGGTGGTCCAGTCTTTGATCGTCCTGTTTATTGCGGCCCCGCCGCTGGTCCGGGCGGTGTTCGGGCTCAACCCCCGGCGCCGCAAGCGCGTCCGCGCCACCACGTCCCGTCAGGCAGCTTCCACCGGAGGTGCAGCATGAGCACGACAGTTACCCCGCCCCGCGCCGAAAAGCCCCAGCCTGACGGACCCGACGGCGGCCCTGCACCGCTGGCGGCCAAACCGGCCACCTGGAAGACGCCTGTCATGCTTTGCGTGCTGGCGCTCGTGGCCCTGGTCTTCTTTGGATTCCTGGCGCCCCGCAGCACGGCAAGTTTCGGCATTTCCACCGGCAGTGACTTCTTTCAGCTGCCCGCCCTGGAAATCAACGCCTTCGCCGCCGGACTGGTGCTCTCCGCCCTCATGGTTGGCCTCGCTGCCTACTCGGTCTACCTCAAGGCCAGGGACCGTTCCGCACCCGGCTGGGCCACCATCCTGTTCACGGTCCTGTTCGTTGCAGCCTTCCTGATCTGGGTGGTGGGCGGGGCCCGCACCCCTAACATCTCCCTTGCGGGCCTGATCGCAGGTTCCGTTACCCTCGCCGTGCCGTTGGTATTCGGCTCACTGTCCGGTGTGCTCTGCGAACGGGTCGGTGTGGTCAACATCGCCATCGAGGGTCAGCTTCTGGGCGGCGCGTTCACCGCAGCCATCGTGGCCACCGTGACGCAGAACCCCTTCATCGGCCTGCTGGCCGCGGCCGTGGCAGGAGCGCTCGTCTCCATGGTGCTGGCACTGTTCAGCATCAAGTACCTGGTGAACCAGATCATCGTCGGCGTGGTGCTGAACGTCCTGGTGTCCGGCGTCACGGGCTTCCTCTTCAGCACGGTGATGCAGGCTGACAAGGCAAAGTTCAACTCACCCCCCGGCCTGGAAATCATTGAGATCCCCGTCCTGTCCGGCATCCCCATCATCGGGCCCATCCTGTTCCGGCAGTCGCTGGTGGGCTACCTGATGTACGTGGCCGTGATCGCCGTCTGGATCGGACTGTTCAAGACCCGCTGGGGCCTTCGGGTCCGCGCCGTGGGCGAGCACCCGCAGGCCGCGGACACGATGGGCATCAACGTGAACCTCACCCGGTTCTGGAATGTCACCCTCGGCGGTGCCGTGGCCGGTATCGGCGGATCGTTCTTCACGCTCGTGGCCATCGACAGCTTCACCAAGGAGATCTCCGGAGGGCGCGGCTTCATCGCCCTTGCCGCGCTGATCTTCGGCCGCTGGAACCCCATCGGCGCGTTCTTCGCCGCACTGCTTTTCGGTTTCGCGGATAACCTGCAGAGCATCGTGACCATTATCGGAACTCCGGTGCCCAGCCAGTTCATGGCCATGCTGCCGTACCTGGTGACCGTGCTGGCGGTGGCAGGACTGGTGGGCAGGTCCCGGGGACCGGCGGCCAGCGGCATCCCGTACGTCAAGGGATGAGCGCCGTGGAAACCTCGCCGCAGGAGGTGGACTGGTCCGCGCTGGCAGCAGCGGCCACCGCGGCCATGCGCAATGCCTACGCACCGTACTCCAGGTTCCCGGTGGGGGCCGCGGCCCTCACCGGTGACGGCCGGATCATCAGCGGCTGCAACGTGGAAAATGCCAGCTACGGCCTGACGCTGTGCGCCGAATGCGCCTTGGTGGGCAACCTCCACATGACCGGCGGCGGCCGGCTGCGAGCCTTCTACTGCGTCGACCGGGAGGGCAACATCCTCATGCCCTGCGGCCGCTGCCGGCAGCTGCTGTATGAATTCCGCGCCCCGGACATGGAACTCATGACCACGCAAGGAATCAAGACCATGGACCAGGTCCTCCCGGACGCCTTCGGTCCCGAACACCTGGAGGGAACCCGATGACCCAGAACCACGCCGAGGCCTTCGACGCCGTGGACATCATCCGCATCAAGCGGGACAAGGGGGCGCTCAGTCCGGAGCAGATCGACTGGACCATTGACGCCTACACCCGCGGGGTGATCGCCGATGAGCAGATGGCGGCGCTGAACATGGCCATCCTGCTCAACGGGATGGACCGCACCGAGATCGCCCGCTGGACTGCCGCGATGATCGCTTCCGGCGAGACCATGGACTTTTCCAGCCTGCGCCGGCCCGACGGCGGCCTGAAGTACACCTCGGACAAGCATTCCACCGGGGGGGTGGGGGACAAGATCACCCTGCCCCTGGCACCGCTGGTGGCCGTGTTTGGCGTTGCCGTTCCGCAGCTCTCGGGCCGGGGCCTGGGCCACACCGGCGGCACGCTGGACAAGCTTGAATCCATTCCAGGCTGGCGCGCGTCACTGACCAATGAGGAAATGCTGGCGCAGCTCCAGGACGTGGGAGCCGTGATCTGCGCCGCGGGCGCGGGGCTGGCGCCTGCGGACAAGAAGCTCTATGCCCTGCGCGATGTCACGGGCACCGTGGAGGCCATTCCGCTGATCGCCTCCTCCATCATGAGCAAGAAGATCGCCGAAGGCACCGGTTCGCTGGTCCTGGACGTAAAGGTGGGCTCCGGGGCCTTCATGAAGGACCAGGCGAAGGCGCGGGAGCTGGCCGAGACCATGGTGGCGTTGGGCAAGGACGCCGGGGTGAACACCGTGGCACTGCTTACCAACATGGACACCCCGCTGGGCCTCACCGCCGGCAACGCCATTGAGGTGGAGGAATCCGTCGAGGTCCTCGCTGGTGGCGGACCGGACGATGTGGTGGAACTGACGGTCCGGCTCGCCGAGGAGATGCTCGCCTGCGCAGGGGTGCACGACGCCGATCCCGCCGCCGCGCTGAAAGACGGCCGGGCCATGGACGTATGGAACCGGATGATCGAGGCCCAGGGCGGCGACCCGCGGGCCAAACTTCCGGTGGCCCGCGAGTCCGAGGTGGTCTACGCCCCTGCCGACGGCGTGCTGGTGGAACTCGATGCCCTCTCCGTGGGCGTGGCTGCCTGGCGCCTTGGCGCCGGCCGTGCCCGCAAGGAGGACGCGGTGCAGGCCGGGGCGGGGGTAAGGATGCACGCCAAGCCCGGAGCCGTGGTGCGGGCCGGCGAGCCGCTGATGACCCTGCTCACCGATACGCCTGAGCGGTTCGCGCGGGCCAAGGAGGCCCTGGAAGGTGCCGTGGTCATCGCCCCGGAAGGCTCACGCCCGGCGCAGCAGCTCATTATCGACCGCATAGCGTAATAGAACCGTGCAGGCCATTAATGACTTCATCCTCGCGGCGGCCGGCCAGCCCTGGGTGCTGGTCCTGGTCCTGGCGTGCTGCATCATTGACGGCTTCTTCCCGCCGATTCCCAGCGAATCGGTGGTGGTGGGCCTTGCCGCCGTCGCGGCCACCGCACAGGTTCCCAATCCCTGGGTCTTGATGCTGGTGGCCGCCGCGGGCGCCTTCTCAGGGGACAATATTGCCTACCTGATCGGCCGCCGGGTGGGCACCACCCGCTGGTCCTGGATGCGCGGTCCCCGGATGCAGGGGGCGTTCCGCTGGGCCGGCCGCGAACTCCGTAAGCGTCCGGCGGCGCTGATCCTTGTGGCGAGGTTCGTCCCCATCGGGCGCGTCGCCGTCAACCTCACCGCCGGCGTCAGCAGCTATCCGCAGACCAGGTTCGTGGGGCTTACGGTGTTGTCTGCCACGCTGTGGGCGGCCTACTCGGTGGGCATCGGCCTGTTCTTCGGCCAGTGGTTCGAGGACAACCACCTGCTGGGCGCCGCGATCGCCATCGTGTGCGCTGTGGCCCTCGGCATCGTGGTGGATGTGGCCGTCAACCGATTCCGGCACAAGCCGCCCATCGTGGAACGGATGAAGGAACCCGAAGCGTAGCGAATCCGGCCTGCCCGTGGGAGACTTAGGGGGCGATTTCCGTCACGTCGACGGCGTTTTTCCGAGAAGCAGGACCGCGTGGATTTTATAAGTGAGGCCGTGCTCCATGCGGCGGGCCAGTGGTGGATCTACCCGGTCCTCCTGCTGTTCTTTTTCGTGGACGGCTTCGCCATGGTGGTGCCCAGCGAAACCCTCATCGTGGCGCTGGCGGCCTTCTCCCGGCAGAGCGGGGAGCCGAACCTCTGGATCCTGGGCGGCACGGCGCTGGTTGGTGCGATCGCCGGCGACAACATGGCGTTCATGCTGGGCCGGCGCATCGGCCTGGACCGCTGGCGGTGGATGCGTCGGCCCAAGGTGCGCCGGGCCTTCGACTGGGCCCGCGGGGAACTGGACAAGCGCGGCGCCGTCCTGATCTTCACCGCCCGCTACATCCCCTGGGGCAGGGTGGCCGTCAACTACGTAGCCGGGAGCACCGGTTTCGGGCACCGCAGGTTCTTCCTCCTGGACGCGTTCGCCTGCCTGACGTGGGTGGGTTACTCCATCGGCATCGGGCTGCTGGCAAGCTCCTTCCACTGGCTGCACGACAGCCCGCTGCTCAGCGCCGGAATCGCCGTGGTGTTCGCCGTCGTCCTGGGCATCGTCATGGACCACACGCTCCGCTGGTGGCACCGCCACCTGTCCCGCAAGGACGCCGAAGAGGTGGACGAATGGCTCGACGGCGGCCCGTCCGGCGCGCTTCATCCGGAACCGGACGAATTCCTCGCCCGGGTTCCGCGGGATGGCAAGCCGGCGCCGGAATAGGCGCTGGCATTGCGCCTGCGCCCACCCTAAGGTGGGTACGTGACTGAGCCTATTGTTGACACCGCCCCCGCCATCGAGTTCGACCTGAAGACCCTGCCGAAGGTCTCGCTGCACGACCACCTGGACGGCGGTCTCCGCCCGGCCACCATCATTGAACTGGCAGCAGCCGTGGGACATACCCTGCCGTCCACCGATCCTGTGGCGCTCGGCGAGTGGTTCCGGGAGTCCGCCGACTCCGGTTCGCTGGTCCGCTACCTGGAAACGTTCGATCACACCATCGCCGTGATGCAGACCCACGAGGGCCTGTACCGCGTGGCAAAGGAGTTCGTGGAGGACCTGGCAGACGACGGCGTGGTCTACGGCGAGGTCCGCTGGGCTCCCGAGCAGCACCTGCAGAAGGGCCTGACGCTGGACGAAGCCGTTGAAGCCGTCCAGGAGGGACTGGAAGCCGGCGTTGAAGCCGTCAGCGACTCCGGCCGCGAAATCCAAGTGGGACAGCTCATCACCGCCATGCGCCACGCGGACCGCGGCCAGGAAATCGCCGAGCTCGCCGTCCGCCACCGCAACAAGGGCGCCGTGGGCTTTGATATCGCCGGCGCCGAGGACGGCTTCCTCCCCGCCCGCTTCCGGGATGCCTTCACCTACCTGGCCCAGCACAACTTCCCGGCGACTGTCCACGCCGGCGAGGCAGCCGGGCTTGAAAGCATCCAGTCCGCCCTGGTGGACGGCCGCGCGCTGCGGCTGGGCCATGGCGTCCGGATCGCCGAGGACATCATGGTGGAGTTCGACGACGACGAGGCCGCCGAAGAGGGCGACGGCGAGGGCAGCATCGGCCTGGTGACCCTCGGAGACCTCTCGAGCTGGGTGCGGGACCGTGGCATCGCCCTGGAAATCTGCCCGTCCTCCAACCTGCAGACCGGTGCCATTGCCGGCTTCGGCGAAGGCATGGAGAGCCACCCGCTGGACATGCTCTACCAGCTGGGCTTCAACGTCACCATCAACACCGACAACCGGCTGATGAGCGGCGTAACCCTCACCGACGAGTTCGACCTCCTGGTGGAGACGTTCGACTACGACCTGGACGACCTGCTGGAGCTGACGCTCAACGCCGCGGAGGCATCCTTCCTGCCGCTGGAGGAGAAGGAAGCGCTGGTGGAGTACATCAACGACGCCTACGCCAACCTTGGCTGAAAGTCCGGTCGAACGCCTGATTCAGGTAATCGCGCAGCTGCGGGAGCACTGCCCGTGGATGGGGGCGCTCACGCACGCCTCCCTGGTGGAGTACCTCCTGGAGGAGGCCTACGAGGTGGCCGAGACCATCGAGGGGGGCCACTCCGACGCCGAGCTGCAGGGGGAACTGGGCGATGTCCTGCTCCAGGTGGTCCTCCACGCCCGCCTCGCGGAGGAACGGGGCGCGTTCACCTTCGACGACGTGGCGCGCGGCCTGGATGCCAAAATGGTCCGGCGCAACCCCCACGTCTTCCGGCCTGACGGCTCGCTGCAGGACAGCTTCCCGGCCACCGTGGCGGAGATCGAGCAGAAGTGGGACGCGGTCAAACGCACCGAGGGGCCGGCGGGCCGCGGCCCTTTCGACGGTATTCCGGATGCGCTGCCGGCCCTGGCCAAGGCGCAGAAGTCGCTGGACCGGGCCGCCCGCGCCGGCCTGGAACTGCCGCCCGCGGCTGCCGCCCCCGCAACGGAAGACGCGCTCGGGGAGCTGCTGTTCGGCGTCGTGCGTTCCGCCCAGGCTGCGGGGCTGGATGCCGAGCGTGCCCTGCGCGGGGCGGTGCGGCGCTACCAGCAGGACCCTGCAAAGCCCGGGCACGCGCCATCATGACGTCCGGGGGCTGGATAGGTTTCCGTAACCTGTACCACTCTGGACTACGCTGGTCCCTGACGAGGACGTCGAATCTTTCTGCCACATTCCCCCGTTAATCGCCCATAAGGAGCAAAATTCATGGCGCTTATCGATGCCATCCACGCCCGCGAGATCCTCGATTCCCGCGGCAACCCCACCGTAGAAGTCGAGGTCCTGCTCTCTGACGGCCAGATCGGCCGCGCAGCCGTCCCCTCCGGCGCCTCCACCGGCGAGCACGAAGCCGTGGAACTGCGCGACGGCGACAAGGGCCGTTACCTCGGCAAGGGCGTCCAGAAGGCCGTTGACGCCATCATCGACCAGATCGCTCCGGCCCTCACCGGCTTCGACGCCACCGACCAGCGCAGCATCGACCAGGCCATGCTGGACCTGGACGGCACCCCCAACAAGGGCAAGCTCGGCGCCAACGCCATCCTGGGCGTGTCCCTGGCCGTCGCCAACGCCGCCGCCGCCTCCGCCGACCTGCCGCTGTACAAGTACCTCGGCGGTCCCAACGCGCACGTGCTGCCCGTGCCGCTGATGAACATCCTCAACGGCGGCTCACACGCCGACTCCGACGTTGATATCCAGGAGTTCATGATCGCCCCCATCGGGGCCGAGACCTTCTCCGAGGGCCTGCGCTGGGGTGTTGAGGTTTACCACAACCTCAAGTCCGTCCTGAAGGACAAGGGCCTGTCCACGGGCCTGGGCGACGAGGGCGGCTTCGCCCCGAACCTGCCGTCAAACCGTGCCGCACTGGACCTGATCCAGGAAGCCATCAAGAACGCCGGCTACACCCCGGGCAAGGACATCGCCCTGGCCCTGGACGTCGCCTCCTCCGAGTTCTTCAAGGACGGTGCCTACCAGTTCGAAGGCAAGTCCCTGTCCGCCACCGAGATGAGCGCCTACTACGCCGAGCTCGTGGCCGACTACCCGCTGGTGTCCATCGAGGACCCGCTGGACGAGAACGACTGGGACGGCTGGAAGACCCTCACCGACACCATCGGCGACAAGGTCCAGCTGGTGGGCGACGACCTCTTCGTTACCAACCCGTCCATCCTGCAGCGCGGCATCGACACGAAGACCGCCAACTCCCTGCTGGTCAAGGTGAACCAGATCGGATCGCTCACCGAAACGCTCGACGCCGTCAGCCTGGCCCAGCGCGCCGGCTTCACCACCATCACCTCGCACCGCTCCGGCGAGACCGAGGACACCACCATCGCCGACATCTCGGTGGCCACCAACGCCGGCCAGATCAAGACCGGCGCCCCGGCCCGCTCCGAGCGCGTGGCCAAGTACAACCAGCTGCTGCGCATCGAGGAAGAGCTCGACGATGCCGCACGCTACGCCGGCCGCAGCGCCTTCCCGCGTTTCAAGGGCTAGTAGCCGAGCCTGCACCGCAACGGTGGCTATGGTTGAAAGACCATAGCCACCGTTGCTGTTTTGGCAGCTGCGTTTTCAGGAGTGTCATGGCTACCCGCCGTCCCAAAGTCCCAAAGATTGCACCGTCCCGTCCTGCCTCGGAATCCCCGGATGGTGCCGACGTTATTCGGGCGGACTTCGGCGCCGGCAAGGCCCCGGAGGAAACATCGGAGAGCGGTCCCGGCGCCGCCGGCGGCAGTAGTCCTGCCGCGCCGGCCGCCCCGCCCGCGGAAGAGGCGCAGCCGGTGCCCGCCAAGGCGTTCTCCGGACGCATGCTGGCCCTCGCCGTCGTCATGATTGCCATCACCATCATGCTGGCGCCCACCGTCAAAGTGTTCTTCGACAAACGGGCCGAAATCGACGCCCTGAACGCCGACATCGCTGCCCGCGAAGCCGAGGGCGACGCCCTGCGCCGGCAGGTGTCGCGGTGGCAGGACCCCAATTACGTGAAGCAGCAGGCCCGCGACCGCATTAACATGGTTATGCCGGGGGAAACCGGCTACTGGGTTTTCGGCAGCGATCTGCCAGCCGGAGAAAGCAGTAGCCAGCCCGGCGCAGCAGCAGCACAAGACCCCGCCGATCTGCCGTGGGTGGATTCCCTGTGGGAGTCCGTCCGGCGCGCGGCCACAGACTGAACCGCAACAGGAAGGACGGCCCGCGACGATGGAACACACCACGGCAGCCGCCCGGGAAGAATCCCGCCAACCATCTGCCCGCGACCTCGAAGTACTGAGTCGGCAGCTGGGACGGCCGGTCCGCGACGTGGTGGAGATTCCGGCGCGCTGCGTCTGCGGCAACCCCCTCGTGGCCGCCACGGCACCGCGGCTGGGCAACGGCACACCGTTTCCCACCACCTTCTACCTCACTCACCCCGTGATCACGTCCGCGGTGTCCCGGCTCGAAGCCGCTGGTGTCATGAACGAGATGAACGGGCGCCTCGCCGAAGACCAGGACCTGGCAGGCTCCTACCATTCGGCGCACGAGGCCTACCTGGCCGCCCGGCAGGCCATCGGCGAACGCTGCGGCACCGGCGCTGTTCCGGAGATCGACGGCATTTCCGCCGGCGGAATGCCCACCCGCGTCAAATGCCTCCACGTCCTGGTGGGCCATTCACTCGCTGCCGGCCCCGGCGTGAACCCGCTCGGTGACGAAGCCCTGGACCTCATCAGCGAGTGGTGGACCAGGGACCGCTGCTACTGCGACGGCGCCTGGGACACCAGCGGTGAAGCACCCTCCCGCGACCTGAGCCGCCATGGACCCCAGGGGTTGCCGGACATCGTGGGCCGTCCCGCGCCCGTCCGCAAGTCGGCCGGCCCGGCAGGAGCCGCCGAATGACCCGCGTCGCTGCCATCGACTGCGGCACCAACTCCATCCGCCTGCTCATCGCGGACATCGATCGCAGCAGCGGCAGCCCTGTCCTCACCGATGTGGTCCGCGAAATGCGCGTGGTCCGGCTGGGCCAAGGCGTGGACGCCACCGGCGAGCTGGCCCGCGAGGCGCTCGAGCGCACGTTCGCCGCCACCGCCGCCTACGGGCAGCTGATCAAGGAGCACGGCGCGGAGAAAATCCGGTTCGCCGCCACCTCGGCAACCCGGGACGCCCGCAACCGGCAGGTCTTCGTGGACGGCATCCGCGACCTCCTGGGCGTCGAACCCGAAGTGATCTCCGGGGAAGAGGAAGCGGCCCTGTCCTTCGCGGGGGCCAGCAGCGTCCTGCCTGTCCTGGACGGGCAGCAGGTCCTGGTGGTCGACCTTGGCGGCGGCAGCACGGAATTCGTGCTGGGCACGGCCGACGGCGTCACCGCGGCGAAGTCTGTGGACATCGGCTGCGTCCGGCTCACCGAGCGGCACCTTGCCGACGACCCGCCCACCGCGGACCAGATAGCCGCCGCGGAAGCCGACGTGGACGCAGCCATCGCCCGCGCCCGGGAAGACGTTCCCCTGGAGCAGGCCACCGCCGTCGTGGGCGTTGCCGGCTCCGTCACCACCATCACCGCCCACGCCCTGCGGCTCCCGGAATATTCCCCGGACGCCATCCATGGTGCCGAACTCCCGCTTGCCGAAGTGAGCGAGGCCGCCGCGGAGCTGCTCCGGATGCCCCGCGCGGACCGGGCAGCGTTGCCGTATATGCACCCTGGCCGGGTTGACGTCATCGGCGCCGGGGGACTGGTATGGCGGCGCGTCCTCGAACAGCTGGGCGCGCTGACCGGGGGCCGGATCTCCACGGCCACGGCCAGCGAGCATGACATCCTCGACGGCATTGCGCTGAGCATCGGCTGACCCATGGCGATTTTCAACGGGGCGACCGCTGCGCTTGGCAAGGCAGCCACGGCGCTGCTGGTCATGCTGCTGTCCGGCCTCTTCGTCGCGGCCGGCGTGACCACAGCCCCGGCTGCGCGGGCGGACGAATGGCGGGACAAACAGTATTGGCTGAAGGAAACCGGGATCACCGAGGCCTGGAAGGTTTCCAAGGGCGCGGGTGTGAAGGTGGCCGTGATCGACAGCGGCGTGGACGCCAAGCACCCGGACCTCAAGGGCGCCGTTTCCGGCGGCTTTGACGCATCCGGCTCGGGCGAGGCAGACGGGCAGAAGAGCATCGGGGCGAAGCCCGAACATGGCACCTTGGTGGCCACCATCCTGGCCGGACGCGGGCACCAGCCCAAGGACGCCTCGCCCAGCCCCGTCCCGAAAACCGGGGCAGCTGGCCCGGACGGCATGGTGGGGGTGGCCCCCGAAGCCGAGATCCTTTCCGTCTCCACGTGGCTGGGCTCGCCCAACCCGTCGGGCAAGAGCGACCAGGACCAGATTCCCGAGGCCGTACGCTGGGCGGTGGATAACGGTGCCAAGGTCATCAACATTTCACTGGGCAGCACCACGCCGCAGTGGCCGCAAAGCTGGGACGCCGCGTTCTTGTACGCCGAGCAGAAGGACGTGGTCATCGTGGCGGCGGCCGGCAACCGGGTGGGCGGAAACGTCCAGGTGGGCGCGCCCGCAACCATTCCCGGTGTGCTGACCGTGGCTGGCCTGGACCGCAAGGGCGTTGCCAGCGTGGACGCCTCCTCGCAGGGCATCAGCATCGGTGTGGCGGCCCCGGCTGAGGACTTGATAGGGGGGCTTCCCGGCGGCGGCTACGCCGAATGGGAGGGCACCTCGGGCTCCGCCCCCATGGTGGCGGGTGTGGCTGCCCTGATCAGGTCCAAGTGGCCTGAGATGAGCGCCGAGCAGGTCATCAACCGCATCGTTGCCACGGCCAAGGATGCCGGCCCGTCCGGCAAAGACCCGCTCTACGGGTTCGGCGTGCTGGACGCGGCGGCAGCATTGAAGGATGACGTTCCCGAGGTTTCGGCGAACCCGCTCGGAAGCATCGCCGAGTGGATCCGGGTGCACCGGCGCGGCAACCTCTCCACGCCCGTTCCGCTGCCCACCGCGGAGGTGCCCAGTGCCGTCCCCACCCTTCCCGAGGCCACGGTGCCCGCAGTCAAGGCGCCGTCCCCGCGCGACTCGGCCGTCGGCGCCGCCGTCGTGATCGGCTTTTCGGTGCTCTTCGTGGCAATCATCGCGGCAGCGGCCGTACAGCTTCGCCGCGCCGCCAAGGACCCGTCGCTGACGCGGGAGGAGCCGGCCACCGGTGCCGTGGAGAAGGTGGATTCGCCGGGCAAATCCTAGGCATTCCCGGGCTTTTCCCGGCCCACGGTCCCGCTAGTGAAGATTTTCACAAACTGTTGTATCGTTTAATACATGGCAACCACACCAGAGCTCCAGGACCGTCCCCGGGTACTCGTCGTCGGCGGCGGGTACGTCGGCCTGTACGTAGCACTCAAACTGCAGAAGAAGATCGCGAATGCCGGTGGCATCGTCACCCTCGTGGATCCACTGCCCTACATGACTTACCAGCCCTTCCTCCCCGAGGTGGCAGGTGGCAACATCGAGGCACGCCACGCAGTGGTCTCCCACCGCCAGCACCTCAAGCAGACTGAACTCATCCAGGGCCGCGTGACCTCGATCGACCACGCGAACCGCACCGCTGTCGTGGCTCCCGCGGACGGCGGCGAACACTTCGAGGTTCCCTACTTCGACGTCGTCCTCGCAGCCGGCGCCATCACCCGTACCTTCCCCATCAAGGGCCTCGCGGACAAGGGCATCGGCCTGAAGACCATCGAGGAAGCCGTTGCACTGCGCAACAAGGTGCTGGAGCGCATCGAGGTTGCGTCCACCATGACGGACGCTGCTGAGCGCGCCAAAGCCCTCACCTTCGTGGTGGTGGGCGGCGGATTCGCAGGCATCGAATGCATCACCGAGATGGAGGACCTGGCCCGCGCCGCGGTCCGCAACAACCCCCGCGTCAAGCAGGAGGAAGTCCGCTTTGTCCTGGTCGAGGCCATGGGCCGCATCATGCCCGAAGTCACCGCTTCCCAGGCCGAATGGGTCGTGGAGCACCTGCGCAGCCGCGGCATCGAGGTGCTGCTGAACACCTCCCTGGACAGCGCCGAGGGCTCCCTCAAGCTCATCAACCTGCCGGACAAGACCCCCGCCCAGGAATTCGAAGCGGACACCCTCGTCTGGACTGCTGGCGTTCAGGCCAACCCGATGGTCCGTTCCACCGACTTCCCGCTGGAACCCCGCGGGCGCGTCCGCGTCCTTCCGGACCTCCGCATCGGCGGCGACGAAGGCATCGTGGATAACGCCTGGGCAGCCGGCGACATCGCCGCGGTTCCGGACCTTACGGGCAAGGGCCTGCCGGACGGCACCTGCGTACCCAACGCGCAGCACGCGCTGCGCCAGGCCAAGCGCCTGGCCAAGAACCTGTGGGCATCCCGCTGGGACAAGCCGATGAAGGACTACAAGCACAAGAACCTGGGTGCCGTGGCTGGTTTCGGCGAGTGGAAGGGCGTTGCCAACATCAACCTGCTGGGCCGCATCGGCCTCAAGGGACCCCTGGCCTGGCTGGCCCACCGTGGCTACCACGGCATGGCCATGCCCACGTTCGAGCGCAAGTTCCGCGTGGTCCTGAACTGGATCATCGCATTCTTCGCCGGCCGCGACACGACGCAGCTGATGGACCTGGACAACCCGCGCGGCGCTTTCGTGGCCGCGGCCACCCCGGCCCCCAAGCCGGCTGCTGCCCCCGAGCCCGCAGCGGCGGCTCCCGCCGGGGCCAAGGAATCGGTGCCGGCCAACGCCAAGTAGCCCGGCTCCCTTCTTGAGCGCCCGACGGCGGCCGTCCCCATTGCCGGGACGGCCGCCGTCACGCTTTACCGGGGGAGTCCGCTGCCGCGGCGCCCGTCCTAGACTTTTCCCATGAGCGGCGAAATGAACCTCCAGGCCCTGCTGGCCGGCCTGCGGCCGGTGCAGCGCGACGGTGAGTACGTGTACGTCCTGTGGCCGCACGGCCGGCCGCTGACTCCCGGCATCGAGGCGGCCGTCCGCGAAGCCGAAGGCCTGACGGTTGTCCTCCCGCGGTCCGTCGCGGACGCCGAAGGACTCAGTTACGACTTTGTGGCCGCCTGGATCACCCTGGAGGTACATTCTGCGCTGGAGGCCGTAGGCCTCACTGCCGCGGTCAGCAGGGCGCTCACGCAGGCCGGGATCAGCTGCAATGTGCTGGCCGGGTTCCACCACGACCACCTGCTGGTGCCTGTCGCGGACGCGCCCCGCGCCCTTGAAGAGCTTGCCGCGCTCTCCGCCCGGAACCGCGGTCCGAAGAGTGTGGCCGGCTGAAAACGATGACGGGGCTCTGTGTCGGGATACCATTGTTGCGGCGCCCCAGTAGCCCAATTGGCAGAGGCATCGGACTTAAAATCCGCGTGTTGTGGGTTCGAGTCCCACCTGGGGTACAAACGAAAAAGCCCGGGAAAGCGCGCCCGGAAGTGAAAGCCGTCCGCTGTGCGGGCGGCTTTCGGCGTTTAATTCCGCATAGGCAACGACTGTTATAAGGATGTGACCTCAATCACTTATTTTCGGCGGCAAATTACATTAGCTTGAACCTGATCAGGAATACCTGATTTTTCGCGTCAAAGGCCGTTCGCACCTTTAGATCGAGGAGCTAGTTCATGACATTATTTCCCCAGGCGGGAACCCGCGTTGCCAAGCTGACAGCGCTTGGCATCGGCGTTGCCTTTATGGCAACGGCTTGCGGCGGTTCGTCCACACCCACGGCGTCCGAGACCGCCTCCGAAGCTGCGGCAGGCATTGCGTGCCCCGCACCTGAAGGCACCGGTGGCGCGGCAGCGAGCCAGGCTCCGGCCCCCGCATCGGTTCCGCCCTCAGGCACCACCACCGATAAGCCTTTGAAGATCGGTTCACTGCTGCCCACCACGGGCTCCCTGGCCTTCCTGGGCCCGCCCGAAATCGCAGGCGTCAACCTTGGTGTCGATGAAGTCAACAAGGCTGGCGGCGTCCTGGGCAAGCCCATCCACGTAATCCACCGCGACTCGGGCGACACCAAGACGGACATCGCCACCCAGTCCACTTCTGCACTCCTGGGCCAGGGCGTGAGCGCCATCATCGGTGCCGCATCGTCCGGTGTGTCCAAGACGGTCATCAATCAGATCACCGGCGCAGGCGTGATCCAGTTCTCCCCGGCGAACACGTCCCCGGACTTCACCACCTGGGATGACAAGGGCCTGTACTGGCGTACTGCCCCGTCCGACGTGCTGCAGGGCAAGGTCCTGGGCAACTACATGGCCACCTGTGGCGCCCAGACCGTGGGGCTGATCGTCCTCAACGATGCCTACGGCACGGGCCTGGCCAAGAACATCAAGTCGGCCTTCGAATCCGCCGGCGGCAAGGTCGTCGCCGAGGAGCTCTTCAATGAGGGCGACACCCAGTTCAGCAGCCAGGTGGACAAGGTCATTGCTGCCAAGCCGGACGCCATTGCCCTGATCACCTTCGACCAGGCCAAGAGCATCGTTCCGCTGATGACCGGCAAGGGCGTCAAGCCCACGCAGCTGTTCATGGTGGACGGCAACACGTCCGACTACAGCAAGGACTTCAAGGCCGGCACGCTGAAGGGCGCGCAGGGCACCATCCCGGGCACGTTCGCCAAGGAGGACTTCAAGAAGAAGCTGCTGGCGATCGATCCGGCCCTGAAGGACTACAGCTACGCCGGTGAGTCCTACGACGCCGTCAACCTGATCTCACTGGCTTCGGAAGCCGCCAAGAGCACCAAGGGCGTGGACATCGCCGCGAAGCTCAAGGAAGTTTCCGAAGGCGGCGAGAAGTGCACCTCCTACGCAGGCTGTGTCACCCTCCTCCGCGACGGCAAGGACATCGATTACGACGGCCAGTCCGGCCCCGTAACGTTCTCCGACGCCGGTGACCCCACCGAGGCGTACATTGGCATCTACGAGTACCAGGATGACAACACGTACAAGGCAGTCAAGGAAGAATTCGGCAAGCTGTAAAGCCCCTTCCTGAACGATCAAGAGGCCCCCGTCCAGCCGGACGGGGGCCTCTTGCTTCCCTTCTCGGGCGGCGGTTTCGGACATCCGCCGTGGTTTCGGTAATAGGCTGCGCGGGTCCGCGGTGCGCATGTCCAAAACCGGCGCGAAAACCTGCTGGGCTTGTTGGGCCCGGCCACGAAAAAGGGGCCGCCACCTCGCGGTGACGGCCCCTGATGCGGTTTCCCGGCTTCGGGGGAGGGCTAGTCGACGGTGTCGGCCAGCGTCCCCAGGTAGAGCTGGATGACCTTGGGGTCCTTCATGAGCTCCCGGCCGGTTCCCGTGTACGCGTCCTTGCCCTGGTCCAGGACGTAGGCGCGGTCGCAGATCTGCAGGCAGCGGCGGGCGTTCTGCTCCACCATGATCACCGACACGCCGGCCCGGTTGATCTCGTGGACCCTAAGGAACGTCTCGTCCTGCTTGACGGGGGAGAGGCCGGCGGAGGGCTCGTCCAGCAGCAGCACCGCCGGATCCATCATCAGAGCCCGCCCCATGGCAACCATCTGTCGTTCACCGCCGGAGAGCGAGCCAGCGCGCTGTGCACGGCGCTTGCCCAACTCCGGGAAGAGACCCGTGACGAAGTCGAACCGCTCGGCGAAGTCCTTGGGCCGCTGGAACATCCCCATCTGCAGGTTTTCCTCGATGGACAGCGTGGCGAACACGTTGTTGGTCTGCGGAACGAAACCCACTCCGCGGGTCACGAGCTTGTTGGCCTTCAGCCCCGTGATGTCCTGGCCCCGCACCACCACGGTGCCGGAGTGGACCTTGACCAGTCCGAACATGGCTTTCAACAGCGTGGACTTGCCCGCGCCGTTGGGTCCGATGATGCCGATCAGCTCGCCCTTCCGGGCTTCGATGCTGCAGCCGTTCAGGATGTTTACGCCGGGCAGGTAGCCGGCCACCAAGTCAGTGACCTTGACCACCGAGTCGCCATCGCTGACGGGATGTGCGGCCGGTGCCGCGCTGGTGCTGCTCATTGGCTGTCCTTCTCTGTCGGGCCCGTTTCCGTGCTTCCGTGCCGTCCGCGGCGCGGGTCGTGCGTGCCGCGTTCCTCCGGCGCCTCGTCGGTCTCCGCCTCAACGACGTCAACGGAGATGATGCCAGCGTTCTCGGTCCCCACAATGGATTCCTCGTCGGCCACCAATTCGGCCGCAAGTTCCTTGATGCCTTCGGTATCGCCAAGGTCCACGTCGTGGTGCGCGCCAAGGTACGCGTCGATAACGGCCGGGTTCTTCATGACCTCGCCCGGAGGGCCCTCGGCCACCACCTTGCCTTCGGCCATGACCACTACCCAGTCGGCGATGTGCCGCACCATGTGCATGTCGTGCTCGACGAACAGGACCGTCATGCCCTCGGCCTTCAGGTTCTTGATGTGGTCCAGCAGGGACTGGGTCAGTGCCGGGTTCACGCCGGCCATCGGCTCGTCCAGCATGACCAGCTTGGGCCGGACCATCAGGGAGCGGGCCATTTCGAGAAGCTTTCGCTGGCCGCCGGAGAGGGACGCCGCGTAGTCGTCCTTCTTGGCATCCAGTTTGAACTTCTCCAGCAGGACATTGGCTTCTTCCGTGATCTGCTTCTCCCGGCCGCCCCAGATGCCCTTGAACAGGGCTTTGGACAGCCTCTCGCCGGGCTGGTTCGAGGCTCCGAGCCGCATGTTTTCCATGACCGTCAGCTTGCCCATCACCTTGGTCAGCTGGAAGGTGCGGACCATGCCCATGCGTGCCACCTTGTAGGGCGAAACGCCGGCCAGGCTCTTGCCTTCGAACTGCCACTTTCCGGTATTGGGCGTGTCAAAGCCCGTCAGCAGGTTGAACAGGGTGGTCTTTCCGGCACCGTTGGGTCCGATCAGCGCAGTGATCTTGTGGCGGGGGATCTCCAGGTATTCGACGTCCACCGCGTTAATACCGCCGAAGCTGCGGGTCACGTTTTCCGCAACCACGATCGGATCGCGTTTCTTGCAGCCCGGGGCGGTCTCGCCGGCCGCAATGGGCCGGGTATCCGTCATGTAGTCCGGCTCTGCGCCGGACGGGGTTGTGGGTTCTTCGCTGTGCATGCTCATGCGAACGCCAGCTCCTTCTTGTTTCCAAAAACACCCTGTGGCCGGAAGATCATCAGCAGCATCAGTGCCACACCCACCAGGATGTAACGCAGCTGACCGGCCTGGACGGTGTTCAGCCAGGTGATGGCACCTGATTCGATCAGCCCGTAGAGGACGCCCTGGGTCAGCGACAGGACCACCCAGAAGATCATGGCGCCGATGACGGGTCCCAGCACGGTGCCCAGCCCGCCCAGAAGCAGGCAGGTGTAGAGGAAGAACGTCAGTTCGGTCCCGTAGTTGGCCGGCTGCACCGCTCCGCGGGGGAGGGTGAAGATCATGCCGGCCAGTGCGCCGAGCACACCGCCGATGATCAGGGCCTGCATCTTGTAGGCGTAGACGTTCTTGCCCAGGGAGCGGACCGCGTTTTCGTCCTCACGGATGCCCTTGAGGACGCGGCCCCACGGGCTGCGCATCAGGAGCCACACGAGCAGGCAACACACGGCAACGAGGACCCAGCCCACCACGCGGATGAAGAAGTCCCGGTTGTTCATACCGAAGTAGTCGCCGTCCGGGAACGGGTTCATCGCGTAGAACCCGCCTTCGAACGCGGCGAGGCCGTTGGCCGAACCGGTTACGGACGTCAGCTGGTTGGTAGTGACGATGTACCGCACGATTTCCGCAGCGGCGATGGTGACGATGGCGAGGTAGTCAGCGCGCAGGCGCAGGGTGGGAATACCCAACAGGAGCGCGAAGATCGCGGCGGCGACGATGGCGATCAGCAGTCCCACGAAGAAGGGGACGCCGAAGGTCAAGGTGGAGATGGCGAACGCGTAGGCTCCCATCGCCATGAAGCCGGCCTGGCCGAAGTTCAACAGGCCGGAGTAGCCGAAGTGGACGGCGAGGCCCAGGGCGGCAAGTGCGTAGGCGGCCGTCGTGGGGCTGAAAATTTCGCCGGCGGCGCTGGCAAGAATGAATCCAAAGTCCATGGTTCTCTCCTAACCCACGCGCTCGCGGCGGCCCAGGATGCCCTGGGGCCGGAACAAGAGGACAACGATCATGATGAAAAGTGCTCCCACGTATTTAAGGTCTGCGGCGAGGCCGAACACGGTGGTCAGCTCAACGAAGATGCCCACGATGATGGAGCCGACCAAGGCGCCGAACACGGTGCCCAGGCCGCCGAGGGTGACGCCGGCGAAGATCAGCAGCAGGATGGCCGAGCCCATGTCGAAGGTGACGCCGGGCCGGTAGTAGGCCCAGAGGATACCGCCGAGGGAGGCGAGCATGCCGCCGGTGATCCATACAAGCCGGATGACCGAGTCCACGTCGATGCCTGAAGCGGCGGCGAGTGCCGGGTTGTCCGCCACGGCGCGGGTTGCCTTGCCCAGACGGGTCTTGAGCAGCACGATGCCCAGCAGGCTGATCACCACGGCACTGATGACCAGTGACCACAGGTTGTTCGGGGAGATGGATACCGGGCCGATCTGGACCTCGGGGCTCTGGGCGTACGGAAGCTGCTGGGTGGCGCCCCCGAAGTAGAACTGGATGACGTAGCGGACAGCAAGGGCGAGGCCGATGCTGACGATCATCATGGGAACCAGTCCGGTGCCGCGGCGGCGCAGGGGCCGCCAAAGGCCGCGGTCCTGTGCATAGCCGAAGAGCCCGCCGCCGACCAGTGCGAGTATGACCGCCAGCCAGAACGGGAGGCCCAGGGCATTGAACGCGAAGACCAGCACCGCGCCCAGGGTGACCATTTCACCATGGGCAAAGTTGGTCAGGCCAGTGGTGCCGAAAATCAGCGACAACCCGACGGCAGCAAGGGCCAGCAGCAGGCCGAAGCTTAGGCCGGCCACCAGACGGTTGAGGAGGTTCTGGCCGAAGTCCTGTTCCTGGACCACGATGCCTTTGCCGAAGGCGAAGATCACGGACAGGTTGGAGGTCTGGCTAAATGTCACTTCGCGCGGGTTTTCCTGGCCGTCCGCGAGCTTGATTCCCTCCGGGAGCGTTGACTCGTCCAACTCCACGGTGTAGGTACCTTGCTCGGGCACTCCGATGCTCCACGAACCGTTGGCGGAGGACTTGGCCGTGCCGGTGAAGTCGCCATTCTTCGCGGTGATGGTCACGTCCGCCAGTGGTGCGCGGGCATCATCGCGGAGGAACCCGCTGATGTTGTTCTGGAAGGTCTGGTTCGACGGGGATGGTGTCGGTGATGGGGAAGTGGCCTGTGAGGCCGGCGCTGCCACCAGAAGGAGTGCCAGGATGGCAGCGCTCACGGCTCCCCATAATCTGAGCAAACCGAGGCGTCCTGCGGCCGGTGGGCCTTGGGGTGTACTTCTCAAATTGAAAAACCTCCACTTGGGGGCGGTCCAGGCTGCTCCATTGCAGCCGTTGCGAACGGATCCAGGGCTGGCAGGCGCCAAAAAGTCACGCGCCACCCACGGTTGTGAGTTGCGTCACCCTGTTGGGTTTATGCTACAGCCGTCTGACGGGCTCAAACGCCGTGATCGGCGCCCTGCAGGTAGCGATCGGATAACAACTGTGAAGCCCGCGTATGCCGTTTGTATAGAAGAACTAAAGAAACAAATGTTGTGCCACGGTATTTCTAAACAGTCCACGGTTACGGTTGGGTTGCGCCTTGGACCGGCGGGAACTTTATGCGCCAACCCGGCGTGGTAATTGGTACCGTAAACCTTAAGGTTTCACTGACATCCCTATGGAGGAATTCCGCAATGGCACTTGGCGGCAACCCGATCTTCAACGGAAAGAATTTCCGTGGAGCGACCCAGGCACCGCCTGCACCGTACGGCCACTCGCCGTATGGCCAGCCCGGTTACGGCCAGGCCCCCTTTGGGCAGCAGCCGTACGGGCAGCAGCCGTATGGCCAGGCTCCCTACGGGCAGCAGGGCTGGAACACGCAGCCAAACATGACCGACCAGCAGTTGCAGGACATGTACAACCAGCCCGCTGCCGGACCCGCGGACACGGGCCGGATGACTTTCGACGATGTCATCGTTAAGACGGCTTCCTGCCTCGGAGTGCTGCTCGTCGGTGCCGCGGTGACGATGTTCGTCAGCATGGGCCTCGCTTCACTCCTGATGATCGTCGGCGCGCTCGGCGGCTTCGTCCTGGCACTGGTCAATACGTTCAAGAAGCAGCCTTCGCCGGCACTGATCCTTGCTTACGCAGGGCTGGAAGGCCTCTTCCTTGGTGGTCTCACCCGGGTTTTGGACACCATGTACCCGGGAGTGGGGCTGCAGGCTGTCATCGGCACCCTGTCCGTGTTCGCCGTAACCCTCGTGCTGTTCAAGAGCGGCAAGGTCCGCGCCACGCCCAAGGCAATGCGCTTCTTCATGATCGCCATCATTGGCTACGCGGTATTCGCGCTAATCAACATGGTCATGATGCTCACCGGTGCTGTCCAGGAGCCCTTCGGTTTGCGCACCAGCGTGGAAATCTTCGGTATCCCCCTTGGCGTCTTCATTGGCCTGCTCGCCATCGGCCTGGCCGCGTTCTCCCTGATCATGGACTTCACCAGCATCGAGGCCGGTGTCCGTAACGGCGCCCCGCAGCGCTTCTCCTGGACGGCCGCGTTCGGCCTGACAGTGACGCTCGTCTGGCTCTACGTCGAGATCATCCGCCTGCTGTCCATCCTCCGCGGCGACGATTAGGCGCCGGGCGGGTAACGCCGTCGTTCTTGACACATGAGCAGGGCCCCGCCAGTGCGGCGGGGCCCTGCTTGCGTCCGGGGCTAGGCGATCCGCCGGGCGCCCGGGGCGGGGGACACCGTGAAGACGTCCGGTTCCGCGTAACCAGCCTCCGCAAACGCGCGTACGACGGCGGCGCGCACCTCCGGTTCGGCGCCCACCGGTGTCAGCGCGATGGCCGCGCCGCCGAATCCGCCCCCGGTCATCCGGGCGCCGATGGCTCCGTGGGCCCGGGCAGTCTCGACGGCGAGATCCAGCTCGGGGCAGGAGATCTCGAAGTCGTCCCGCATGGAGGCGTGGCTGGCGTCCAGCAGCGCCCCGATGGATGACGGGCCCTCCGCCTTCAGCCGTTCCACAGTCTGCAGGACCCGGTCATTCTCGGTGACCACGTGCCGGACACGGCGGAACGTCGTTTCGTCCAGCAGTCCGGCCGCTTCGGGGAGGTCGCCTATCTGCACATCCCGCAATGCCTTAACTCCCAGCACCTCCGCACCCAGCTGGCACGCCGCCCGCCGGGACGCGTAGCCGCCGTCGGCATGTGAGTGCGAGACCTTGGTGTCGATCACCAGCAGCACCAGGCCGGCCGGGGCGGTCTCGAAGGGAACCAGCGTGGCGTTCTGGTCGCGGCAATCGAGGAAGACGGCATGGCCTTCGGTGCCCCGGAGCGAGGCCGACTGGTCCATGATGCCGGTGGGGGCCCCCACGAAGCCGTTTTCCGCCCGTTGCGTGGCCAGCACCATGTCCTGCGCCGTCATGCCCGCGCCGGTGAGGTCATTCAGTGCGGTGATCACGGCGCACTCTATGGCGTGGGAGGAGGAGAGCCCGGCGCCCAGCGGAACGTCCGAATCCAGCAGCAGGTCGATGCCCGGCACCGTGATGCCTGCCTCGCGCAGCGCCCACAGTACTCCGAGGGGATATTTGGTCCAGCCTTTGGCGGATTCGGGTTCCAGGCGCTCAAGGCCAACGGTGGCCAGCCCGTGATCGCCGTACGTTGACAGGAGCCGGACCGTCGTATCATCCCGGACCCGCACGGCGACCCGCGCGGCCCGGTCAATGGCGAAGGGCAGGACGAACCCTTCGTTGTAGTCGGTGTGTTCGCCGATCAGGTTCACACGACCGGGGGCCTGCCAGATCCCGTCCGGCGCAGCGCCATACTCACGCTCGAACCGTGCCGCCAGGTCTTCGCTGCGGAAATGGGTGGTGTTCACGCGGGGGCTCCTTGGGGTTCTGCTGGTCCGGGCACCGCGGGTGCCGTGGTTCCTGCTGCCGTGGCGGCGCCGCAGGGCGCTTGCACCCTAACGGCACGGAGGCGCTCGGCGACAGCTTCCGGGGTGGTGTCGTTGATGAACGCTCCCATGGCCGCTTCCGAACCCGCCAAATACTTGAGTTTGTCGGCGGCCCGCCGAGGGGAGGTGAGCTGCAGGTGGAGGTAGCCCGACTCGCGGTGCGCCGCCTCCAGCGGAGCCTGGTGCCACGCGGAAATGTAGGGGGTGGGCGTGGGGTACAGCGCATCCACCCGCTGCAGCAGTTCCAGGTACACCTGGGACAGTTCGTCCTTCTCTTTCCCGTCCAGGGCGGCCAGGTCGGGAACCTGGCGGTGCGGTACCAGATGGATCTCCAGGGGCCAGCGCGCGGCGAAGGGCACGTAGGCGCTGAAGTGATTGCCTTCCAGGATCATCCGGCTGCCGTCTTCACGCTCAGAGCGCAGGAGGGAACCGGTCAGGGTGCCGCGTCCGTCATGGGCCTCGTAGTAGCGGCGTGCAGCTGCCCCGATGGCGGCAGCGCGCGGGGTCACGTAGGAGTATGCGTAGATCTGGCCATGCGGATGGTGCAGCGTCACGCCGATGTCCGCTCCGCGGTTTTCGAACGGGAACACCTGCTTTATTCCGGGAAGCGCGCTGAGTGCCGCCGTGCGCTGTGCCCACGCCTCAACGACGGTGCGTGCCCTCGTCTGGCCCAGTCCGGAAAACGAGCCGGTGTGTTCCGGGGTAAAGGAAACTACCTCGCACCGCCCGTAAGCAGGCAGCGCGGTTCCCCAAGCAGCCTGACCGGGTACCGGGCCAAGCGCCGGTCCCAGCGACGGGAAACGGTTTTCGAAGACGACGACGTCGTAGTCGGCTGCCGGGATCTCCGACGCATTCGCCGGTGTGGTGGGGCAGATGGGGCACTGGTCTGCAGGGGGCAGGTGCGTGCGCGTCTGGCGGTGCGCAGCGACGGCGACCCATTCGTCCGTAAGCGCGTCGAAGCGTACCTCACCCGGCTCGCCGCGGGGCGGCAGGGCCCGCTGGTCCGCAGCGGGCGTCCGGCTGGCAGCTTTGGTGCGTTCGGCGCCGGCGGTGGACATCCCACTTGAGCCTTCCCCGGGACCTGTGGTTCCGGCGTCGTCGAAGTAGAAAAGCTCCCGGCCGTCCGAGAGCGTGGTGGCGGTAATCGCGGTCATGCATCGAGTGTCCCACGGTCTATCAAAAAAGAATAGTTTTTAACAAAAACTAACATTTCGGTCGATCGCAGGCCTCTGGTGCGGGTACCGTGGTGCCCATGAAGATCACTTCCAATACGCCGGCTCCTTCGGACCGCGGCGTCCAGTCCTACGCCACCGGACGCCAGTATGAGCTGCGGCGCGGCGATGCCGTGGCTGTGGTGACCGAGCTGGCCGCGGGCCTGCGAGAATTCCGGCGCGGCGCGGTGCTGCTGACGGAAACGTATGCCGACCACGAGATTCCGCCGGGCGCGGCGGGTATCACCTTGGCGCCGTGGGCCAACCGGATCGAAGGCGGCACGTGGCAGCTGGACGGCAAAGAACAGCAGCTGGATATCACCGAAGTGTCCCGGAACAATGCCAGCCACGGCCTGCTGCGCAACGCCGGCTATGCGCTTGTCGACGAATCTGAACACTCCGTTACGCTCGAGGCTGCAATCTTCCCCCAGCACGGCTACCCATTCCTGGTCCGGCACCAGGTCCGCTATGGAATCAATGAAGGGCTCGGACTCGAGGTCCGGCAGACGCTGCTGAACGACGGCGGGGCGCCGGCGCCGTTCGTCCTTGGTGCCCACCCGTACCTGCGCGTCGGTGATACTGCGGCCGAAGACCTGGTCCTCACCGTCGGGGCCGATACCCAGCTGGTGGCGGACGAACGCAAGATTCCACGCAGCCATGCCCCGGTGTCCGGGGACGTGGATTTCCGGGACGGGAGGACAGTGGGCATGCTGGACGTGGATGTCGCGCTGACCGGACTGGATTTCCGGGACGGACGGGCCCGTCATGTACTCGCGGACCCGCAGGGGCGGGCGGTCAGTCTCTGGCAGGATACTTCCTGCGGGTACGTCCACGTCTTCATCACGCCCACCTACCCCGGCCGGACGCGCGCCGTGGCCCTCGAACCAATGACGGGCCCGGCGAACGCCTTTAACTCCGGTGAGGGCCTTCGCTGGCTCCAGCCCGGCGAGTCATTCACCATGGAATGGGGCATCGACTACACCGCCGGGTGACGGTTTCCCATTCGGCGGGAGCTGGGGAAGTATTGGGCTATGACGCCCCCTGACGACGCCGCAACGCCAGCGCCAGACCATCCCGCGCCCGAGGCCCAGGCGCACCGGCGGCGCGAGCGCGACCTCGAGGCTGACATCCCCTACGGCATCCGCATCGCGGCTGCGTGGTCGTGGCGCCTGGGCCTGATCCTGCTGGTGGGCGGCGGACTGGTGTGGCTGCTGAGCCACGTCAGTTTCCTCATTATCCCGGTGATGGTGGCGGCCTTGCTGGCAGGCCTGCTCAACCCAGTCGTCGGCTGGCTCAAACGGAACCGGTTTCCCGCCGGGCTGGCTGTGGCTGTCACGGCCCTCGGCTTCCTGGGGCTCATCGGCGGGGCCTTGGCGCTGGTTGGCCGCCAGCTCTACTCGGGCTTCAGTGCGCTCTGGTCCGAGGCGCTGACTGGCGTGAAACAGATTCAGGACTGGCTTTCCGAGGGTCCGCTGCACCTGACCGCGGACCAGATGGACCAGTACTTCAAGGAAGCCAGCACAGCCCTCCAGGACAACACCAGCAGCATCCTCAGCGGAGCGCTCTCGTTCGGCAGCAGCGCAGGACACTTTGCCGCCGGACTGATCCTCGCCCTGTTCATCCTGATCTTCTTCCTGCTGGAGGGCGAGCGGATCTGGGGCTTTATCGTTCGGCTGCTGCCCAAAAAGGCACGGCCGGCTGCGTTCGGCGCCGGCCGCAAGGGCTGGGCGTCCATGGTGAGCTACGCGCGCATCCAGATGTTCGTGGCCTTCGTCGACGCCGTGGGCATCGGAGTGGGCGCGGCGATTATCGGCGTACCCCTGGCACTGCCGCTGAGCGTGCTGGTGTTCATCGGTTCGTTCATCCCGATCGTGGGCGCTCTCGTAACCGGCGCGATTGCCGTGCTGCTGGCCCTGGTTGCCAATGGACTGGTCAACGCCCTGATCATGCTGGGCATCGTGCTGTTGGTCCAGCAACTGGAAAGCCACATTCTCCAGCCGTTGATCATGGGCAAAGCAGTCTCCCTGCATCCGGTGGCCGTGATCCTCTCCGTGGCCGCGGGTTCGTACCTGGCCGGCATTCCCGGTGCGCTCTTCTCGGTCCCCGTGCTCGCCGTAGCAAACTCGGCCGTTCGCTACATCGCAGCCAGAACGTGGGAACATGAACACGTGCCGGCTTTGCCCGGGGCGCCAATGCCAGCCACAGCCGGCGGGGACAACACCGTCAGCGACGTCGAACCGCCGGGCCGTCCCTAGCGTGCTGCCAGCCGCAGGGATACCGCCGCGGCAGGACAGCCCGCCCAGGCAGCCGGCACAGCAGCAAACAATCCTTGCTGTCCGCCGCCCCAGGGGATGCGGGCGCCGGGGCCGAACCAGAGGAGAATAAGTCCGTGAACATCCTGGAAACCCTTCCCGTCACCCTGGACGATGTCCTTGCGGCGCAGAAGCTGCTTGACGGGATTATTGCGCGGACCCCCGTGGAATCGTCCCGCGCGCTGGGATCGGTAGCTGGCGGAGAGGTCTTCTTCAAGTGTGAGAACCTGCAGCGCGCCGGCTCCTTCAAGGTCCGCGGCGCCTATGTCCGGATGGCGCGGCTCTCGGACGAAGAGAAGAAGCGCGGCGTGGTGGCTGCGTCTGCGGGAAACCACGCCCAGGGCGTCGCGGTGGCGGCCAAGGCGCTCGGTATCAAGGCCCGCATCTACATGCCCCTGGGCGTTGCCCTGCCCAAGCTCGCGGCGACCCGAAGCCACGGCGCCGAGGTCATCCTGCACGGGCACAACGTGGACGAGGCACTCGCCGAGGCGCAGCGCTACAGCAACGAAACCGGCATGGTGTTCGTCCACCCCTTCGACAATGTTGACGTGGTGGCCGGCCAAGGGACGCTCGGCCTGGAAATCCTGGAGCAGGTACCCAACGTCGACACCATCCTGATGGGCGTTGGCGGCGGAGGCCTCCTCGCCGGCGTCGCCGTGGCGGTCAAGGCGCGCGCCAAGGAACTGGGCCGGGAGATCAGGATCATCGGAGTCCAGGCTGAAAACGCAGCCGCCTATCCGCCGTCGCTCGCTGCGGATGCCTTGGTGCCGTTGAAAAAGGTGTCCACCATGGCGGACGGCATCGCCGTAGGGCGCCCGGGACAACTCCCCTTCAGTATCATCCGCGAACTCGTGGATGACGTGGTCACCGTCAGCGAGGACTCCCTGGCGCGGGCCCTGATCTTCCTGCTGGAGCGGGCCAAGATGGTGGTGGAACCTGCAGGTGCCGTGGGCGTCGCCGCCCTCATGGACGGCAAGATCGAAAATCCCGGGACCACCGTGGTAGTGCTCTCCGGCGGAAACATCGACCCCATGCTGATGCTCAAGGTGATCCAGCGGGGCCTGTCCGCTGCCGGCCGGTACATGACCGTGCGGATGATGCTCGACGACCGGCCGGGTTCGCTGGCCACCATCGCCCGGATCATTGCCGAAAACGACGCCAACGTCACCGGCCTGGACCACACGCGGGTAGGCGGTTCCATCAGCATGGGCGACGTGTCCATCACTGTGAACCTGGAGACGAAGGGCCACCAGCACGGCGAGCAGGTCCTCAGTGCGTTGCGCGCTGAAGGCTTCCAGCCCATCGTGGTCCACTAAGACGCCATGGTCCTGCCGGCAGGAAACAGGCGGCCCGGCCAGCGGCAGGTGCTGGCCGCACGGGCTAAGGGCGGGCTGCTGGTTCTGGGCGGTTTCGTTGCCCTGCTGTTCGCCATCGAAGCCGTCAACCTGCTAATGCTGCGGTCACTGAACCGGACCTTCGGGCTCCGGCCCCGCAGCGCAGACGGGCTGCTGGACATCTTCACCTTTCCGCTCCTGCACGCGAACCTGAACCACCTGCTCTCCAACAGCCTGCCGCTGGTGGTGTTTGGGTTCCTGGTGTTTCTGTCGGGACTGCGCGTATTCCTGACGGCCCTGGCCGCCAGCTGGCTCGGGTCCGGGCTGACGGTATGGCTGATCGGCAACAGCGGCATTACCATCGGTTCCTCGGGGCTGGTCTTCGGCCTGTTCGCCTTCCTGCTGGTCCGCGGGTTCGTCAACCGCAGCTGGCGGCAGATCCTGCTGGCAGTGGTCCTCTTCATGGGCTACGGCGGCATCCTGCTGGGGCTGCTTCCCCTCATGGGTGGCCAGATCTCCTGGCAGGCGCACTTGGGCGGCGCAGCGGGCGGTGTGGTGGCCGCTGTACTGCTGCGCCGGCGCTTCGGCCCGGAACGCATCTGATACCCCGCTGCCGGCTTCCTGAGACGGGATGGAGCGCCTTAAAACGCCAGGTGCCGGCCACCCCGTGGGCGGCCGGCACCTGGCGTTTGCTGGCTGTGGCTATGCCGTGTACGGCTTGGCGGACAGGATCTCCACCTTGATGTCCTTGCCGTTCGGCGCGGTGTAACTCAGGGTGTCGCCTTCCTTGTGGCCCAGGATGGCTGCGCCCAGCGGCGACTTTTCACTGAAGACGTCCAGGTCCGAGTCGCCGGCAATTTCGCGGGATCCCAGGAGGAAGGTTTCCTCATCGCCGGCAATCCTGGCCACGACGATCATGCCGGGCTCCACGATTCCGTCATCGGCGGGGGACTCGCCGACATGTGCGTCGCGGAGCAGGACCGTCAGCTGCCGGATGCGGGCCTCGATCTTGCCCTGTTCTTCCTTGGCTGCGTGGTATCCGCCATTTTCCTTGAGGTCGCCCTCTTGCCGGGCTGCTTCGATCTTCTGGACGATCTCTGCGCGGCCGGCGCCGGAAAGGTGGTCCAGCTCTGCCTTCAGGCGGTCAAAAGCTTCCTGGGTGAGCCAGGCTGCAGCTGCGCTGTTGGTGGTAGACACGGACTTCTCCTCTAATGGTCCTACATGCAAAAGACCCCGCCACGGTGGCCACTTGTGGAACAGCAACCAGCTCAGCGGGGTAAAGGTATTGATTCATTGTAGTCAATCCCTTGGATGAAACCCAATAAGCAAGCGGTGCACGTCACATGCTGTGTCCCTTGTCGTCCGCCTCCCAGCAGCTGTCCACTACTCCGGATACGGAAAGCGACTCCGTGCGGATGGTGACGCGCTGGGCGACTGTCCGGCCGCCGTCGGGCGCTCCCTCCGCTGCGGTGGCCGGAACCTCCACCACCTTCCACCCCACCACGGCGTACTTGGAATCGAGGGCCTTGACGGCACACTTGACCCGGGTGCCGGGATCCCGGGTGACCTGGAAATCCACCTCTGCAAGAGTGGCGTCCACCGTGCTGTAGCCGATGTCCTTGAACGTGACCCCGTTGACCGCCGAGGACGTGGAGACCCAGGCCATGAAACCGATGCCGGCTGCCAGTGCCGCGCCGGTAACGATGCGCTTGGTGCGCGGCGGAAGGCTGCGCTTTTGGGTGCCGTAGCGATTGGCTAGGCTAGTGTCTGCGGGCGCGGAAGAGTCCTGCTGGTCCGGGGAAGTCACCAGTCCAGTTTAGTGCCCATTCCGGCGGATGGCGCCCGCACGGACCGCCCCGCCGCACCACCCGACGAGCCAGCAGCCACCCGCCGCGGCAGAGACTTAAGGAGCCGTCCTCCCATGACAGCGTCCAGCACCGCCCCGGCCCCGCTCCGGCTGCTCGCAGTCCACGCCCACCCGGACGACGAGTCCAGCAAGGGCGCCGCCACGATGGCGATGTACGCCGCCGCCGGGATGGACGTCATGGTGGCCACCTGCACCGACGGCTCCCGCGGAGACATCCAGAACCCCGCGGTGGAGGGAGAACCCCACCCCAAACGGGACATGGCCGGTGCAAGGCGCCTGGAAATGGAAGCCGCCGCGAAAATCCTGGGGATCCGGCAACAGTGGCTCGGGTTCGTGGACTCGGGCCTGCCGGAAGGCGACCCGCTGCCGCCGCTGCCCGCGGGTTCCTTTGCCACGCTGCCGCTGCACCAGGCCGCAGCCCCGCTGGTGCGCCTGGTCCGCTCCTTCAAGCCCCACGTCATTCTCAGTTATGACGAGAACGGCGGCTACCCGCACCCTGACCACATCATGGCGCACCGCGTGGCGGTGGAAGCATTTGACGCGGCAGCGGACCCGGCGCGCTACCCGGAGGCAGGGGAGCCGTGGGAACCCAGCAAGCTTTACTATGACCGTGCCTTCAGCCCCGAACGATTCCGGGCCCTGCACTATGCGCTGGAAGAAGCCGGGCTGCAGTCGCCCTATGCGGAGCGGCTGGCCGCCTGGCTCGAATCCGACGCCGAAGGACATACGCCGCCGCCGGCCCGCCACCCCACCACCACGCAGATCGATTGCGGCGATTTCTTCGAACTGCGGGACGACGCCTTGCGTGCCCACCGGACGCAGGTTGACCCGCTGGGCTTCTTCTTCGCCGTCTCGCCGGAGATGCAGCGCCGGGCTTGGCCCTGGGAGGACTACTCGCTGATCAAGTCCAAGGTCGAGTCCGAACTCCCGGAGAAGGACCTTTTCGCCGGGCTAAGATAGACACTGCAGGGACTTTCTATCTGGTGTAGAAGACGGCCGCGAGGCGGTGCAGTCCATTCCCTGCCGCTCTTTCGCTCCACAGAAGGTTTTCACCGTGCATTCTCTGCTCCTTAGCCTGGCCACCACCCCGACGCCGATGCCGACGCCGACGTTGCGGGAGGGGATTTCCGAGGACCAGATCACCCCGGGCCTGTGGGGATTCATCATGACGGCGTTCTTCGTGGTGGCCACCACTTTGCTGATCGTGGATATGGTCCGCCGCATCCGCAGGGTCCGTTACCGGGCGCAGGTCGAGCAGGAGCGCATGGAAGCCGCCGCGGCCGCCGATATCGCAGCCGCTGACGCCCAGGACGGCCTGGACGCCACGGACGGCGCCGCCGCTCCCGGAGCGCCCGGGGTTGACGGCCGGGGCGGTGCCGGCCCCTCCCGTCCGGCGGAGTAGCCAACGACGGTGCCGGCTGCCGCCGTCGTCAGCGGAGCACGGCCAGGGCGATCGCAATATAGTGCGCCGTGAACGCGAAGACCGTGAAGGCATGGAACAACTCGTGGAACCCGAAGTGGTGGTAGCTGAAGTTCGGCTTCTTGAGGGCGTAGAACACCGCGCCGGTGATGTAGAGCGCGCCGCCAACGCAGATCAGCACCGCGGCCGCGACGCTGGCCTGGAAGAACTGCGGCAGGTAGAGCAGCGCTCCGCAGCCCAGCGCGATATAGATCGGCACGTAAAGCCAGCGCGGCGCGTCCGTCCACAGCACGCGGAACAGTACGCCCAGGATCGCGCCGGCCCAGATGACCCAGAGGAGCAGGACAGCCTGTGACCGTTCCAGCAGGGTCCAGGCGAGCGGGGTGTAGGTTCCGGCGATCACCAGCATGATGTTGGTGTGGTCCAGGCGCTTGAGGACCATTTTCACCCCGGGTGACCAGTTGCCGCGGTGGTAGACGGCACTGACGCCAAAGAGCAGCACGCCGGTCGCGGCGTAGATGGCCGAGGTCACCTTGCGGTCCGCCGTGGGCGCCAGGGCGATAAGGACGATACCGGCAGCCAGCGCCAGGGGAGCGGTGACGGTGTGGATCCAGCCGCGCCACTTGGGTTTGATCATGAGCAGCTCGGCGATGCGGACGGCGGCGTCATCCATGGTGTTGGGCTCCGGCCGGCGAGGGCGGTCCGCGCCGCGGGCAGGGCCCCTCCGCGGGGCGTCCGAGGGATCGCTGGTCATGGTCCCAGAATAACCTACGTTCGAGTAAGTTACCCAGCGGTAACAACAGTCTCGGGCCGCGGGCCTCGACAGGTGGATGGCGGCGGCTGCCGCGGACGGTAGCCTAGGATGTGCAAAGTGCCGTCAGCAAGGAAGTCAGGTGAGTGGACGCGTGGAGTTGCCCGGGTTCCTCTACGGCTTCTACGAGCGGCGGCTCCTGAAGGACTTGCCGCGTGACCGCATTCCGCGGCACATCGGGGTCATGGTGGACGGCAACCGCCGCTGGGCCAAGCAGTTCAACGCACCCACCAGCCAGGGCCACCAGGCCGGAGCGGACAAGATCCACGAGTTCCTTGGCTGGTGCCAGGAGCTGGGTGTCAAGGTAGTCACGCTCTACATGCTGTCCACGGACAACATGAACCGCTCCAGCGAAGAGCTGGACCTGCTGATGGGCATCATCGCCAACACCCTGGACCGCCTGGATGAGGACGCGGATCTTTCCGTCCACGCCATGGGTGCTCCGGAACTTCTTCCCGGCTACCTGGCCGAGCGCCTGAACAAGTTGACCGCCCGGACCCCGGTGAAGGAAAAGATCCACGTCAACGTAGCCGTGGGCTACGGCGGGCGCCGGGAGATCGTGGATGCCGTCCGCGAACTGCTTCACGACGCCGTGGCGCGGGGTGCGGATATCTCGGAACTGGCGGACAGCCTGTCCGTCGAGGACATTTCACGCTTCCTTTATACGCGCGGCCAGCCGGACCCGGACCTGGTCATCCGGACCTCCGGTGAGCAGCGGCTCTCCGGCTTCCTGATGTGGCAAAGCGCCTACAGCGAGTTCTACTTCTGCGAGGCCCTCTGGCCGGCATTCCGTAAAGTCGATTTCCTGCGCGCCCTGCGGGACTACGCCGGCCGGCAACGCCGCTTCGGGTCTTGACCGTCCCCGGGCGTGGCGTCCCGGGTTCATCCTGAGTTCACATGAAGGACAGAAGAATCGCCGTCGGATGTACGCGGAAATTCCGGAGCCTGGATTTACGTTGTATCCATCAGCAGGCAAAACCGCCGGCTGATCGGGGAGGCCAGTACATGGAGCGAATCATCGCACCGGTTGTATGGGAGGCCGGATCCGGCCTCGTGGCCGAACCGCCTCACCCATAACAAATCCGGGCTGAAGCCCGGGGCTGGAGTCGATGTGGCTACTTCTGAAGCACTGTCCACGGTCCTTTCCGACCAGGCAGGAAAAGCTACCTCTCGCGCCATGCGAGCCACTTCTGAATCCGGCGCGGCACCAGACGCTGCGGCCGGTTTTGTTGTTTCCGGAGGGGACGCCGTCATCCATACGTTCGTGATCGACACCTCTGTCCTCCTGTCCGACCCCCACGCCCTGCTGCGCTTCGCAGAACACGAGGTCATCGTCCCGGTGGTGGTCATCACCGAGCTCGAAGCCAAACGGCATGACCCCGAACTCGGCTTCTTCGCCCGCAAGGCCCTCCGTCTCCTGGATGACCTGCGCGTCAAGCACGGCGGCCTCAACCAGCCCATTCCCATCGGCGACGGCGGTTCCCTCATGGTGGAGCTGAACCACATTTCCGCAGAGGTGCTTCCGCTGGGGTTCCGCAGCGGGGACAACGACAGCCGCATCCTCGCCGTCGCCAAGAACCTCGCCAACGAGGGCAGGAATGTCACCGTGGTCTCCAAGGACCTGCCCATGCGCGTGAAAGCTTCCGCCATGGGCCTGGCCGCGGACGAGTACCGCAATGAACTGGTCAAGGATTCCGGCTGGACCGGGGTGGCCGAAATCGAAGCAACGGAAGAGGAAATCTCCACCCTGTACGGCCACGAACCCGTCTTCATTCCTGCGGCAGCCGAAATGCCGGTCAACACCGGCCTGGTGCTCCTCTCAAACCGGGGCTCGGCCCTGGGCCGGGTAGGCGCGGACAAGCAGGTCCGACTGGTCAAGGGCGACCGCGACGTGTTCGGCCTCCACGGGCGCTCCGCAGAACAGCGGCTGGCCATCGACATGCTGATGGACCCCGCCGTGGGCATCGTGTCCATCGGCGGGCGCGCCGGAACTGGCAAGTCCGCACTGGCCCTCTGCGCCGGCTTGGAGGCAGTCCTGGAGCGTCGCGAGCACCGCAAGGTCATCGTGTTCCGGCCGCTCTACGCCGTGGGCGGCCAGGAGCTTGGCTACCTGCCCGGCTCCGAATCCGAAAAGATGAATCCCTGGGCGCAGGCGGTGTTCGACACACTGGGCGCCCTGGTCAGCCAGGAGGTTGTGGAAGAGGTCATGGACCGGGGAATGCTGGAGGTCATGCCGCTGACCCATATCCGCGGCCGCTCGCTGCACGACGCGTTCGTCATCGTTGATGAGGCGCAGTCCCTGGAAAAGAACGTCCTCCTCACAGTCATGAGCCGCATGGGGCAGAACTCCAAGATCGTCCTCACCCACGACGTCGCCCAGCGCGACAACCTCCGTGTCGGCCGCCACGACGGAATCGCTGCCGTCGTCGAAACCCTGAAGGGCCACCCGCTCTTCGGCCACGTGACCCTCACACGGTCCGAGCGCTCGCCCATCGCTGCCCTGGTGACCGAGCTCCTGGAGGGCTAGGACGACTTCAGGAAACTGGCCGCTGCATCGTGCCCCTGGACCTGCAGCGGCCAGTTCGGCCGGCGGAACGATTCCGGGGTCACCCGGACATGCTGGAGGGTTTCCACGACGCCGCCCCACTCCCTTCGGGAGACGCCGTTGGGTTCGTACCCCAGCGCGCGCGAGACACCTAGGGAAGAGCTGTTCCACTCGGCCGCGTCCGACTCGGCCACCTCCGCGCCCAGCCAGTCGAAGGCATAAAGCACGACGGCGGCGCGCATCTCCTTGCCCAGGCCGCGGCCCTGCACGGACTGCCTGAGCCAGGAGCCAGTGGTAACAGTACGGAGGGTGCCGAAGTCCTTCGCCGCCAGGTCCTGGCAGCCAACGAAGCTGCCCTCGTGCCAGGCGCCCAACAGCAGCGTCCAGTTTCCCGGGGCCGCTTCGGCGCGGCAGCGCCAGTACCAGCGGGCCATGTTGGGCCCCAGCTGGTCTGGCGGCAGCGCAGTCCAGGGGTTGCTGAACGGATTCCGTGCAGGGTCGTGGACGCCGCTGGCAGCTGCCGCCACAGCCGCGGGAATGTCCTGGTCATGGATCGGGCGCAGCTCCAGCCGGGGAGTGGCGAGCTGAAGGCCGAAGAGGGGCCAAATGGTGGATAGGTCGCTCATCCGCGAAGCCTAGCCGATGTTCCCCCACCGGAGTTGTCACGTCCGGGCGCAGGCAACATATCCACAGTTGCGGTGCCAGTGCTGCGGGAGGCGCACCGGTTCCAGTAGCATCCGAGGGGTGATCGGAGAACTCGGCGACCTGTGGCGGCACACTCCTGTGGCCTTTTGGCTGGTGCTTGCCGCCTGCGCCTATTTCGCGGTGATGGCGGTGCGGCTCACGGTCATCGACATCCGGCACCACCTGTTGCCCAACAGGATCGTGTTCCCGTCCTACGCGGTGGCCGGGGTCCTGCTGCTGGCCGCAGCGCTGCTGGCAGGACCCGCAGACGGGTTCCTCGGAGCACCGGCCGTCCGTGTGGTGGCCGGCGCTGCAGTGTTGTGGCTGTTCTACTTCGTGCTCCGGCTGGTTTACCCGCCCGGAATGGGTTTTGGCGACGTCAAGCTGGCAGGCGTGCTGGGCATGTACCTGGGCTATCTTGGCTGGTCGCACCTTTTTGCCGGTACGTTCCTGGCCTTTCTCCTGGGCGGGCTCTGGTCGCTGGCACTCCTGGCCAGCCGGCGCGGCAGCCTCAAGTCCGACATCCCCTTCGGGCCGTTCATGCTTGCCGGCGCCGCGGCGGCTATGCTCCTCCCCGCCTAGCCTCCGCAACTCCAGCGAACGACGGCGGCCGCCCGCCTTCGCCGGGGAAGGTGGGCGGCCGCCGTCGTACTTTGTGTGTCCTCCGGGGAGAAAAGGGGCTAGGCCTTGTGGGCCGGGGAGGTCATGGTGGTGACGTCCAGTGCCTTGTCGAGGTCGGTCTCGGAGACCTGGCCCTCGCCGTCGCCGACGAAGCCGAGCTTCTCGGTGGCCTGGCGGACCGTGAGGCCCTCCGCCACTGCGGTCTTGGCGATCTTGGCGGCGTTCTCGTAGCCGATGAACTTGTTCAGCGGCGTGACGATGGACGGAGATGCCTCGGCGAGGAAGCGCGCGCGCTCCACGTTCGCCGTGATGCCGTCGATCATCTTGTCCGCCATGACGCGGCTGGTGTTGGCTAGCAGGCGGACGGATTCCAGCAGGTTGGCGGCCATGACGGGGATGCCGACGTTGAGCTCGAACGCGCCGTTGGTGCCGGACCAGGCGATGGCTGTGTCGTTGCCGATGACCTGGGCGCAGACCATGATGGAGGCCTCGCAGATCACCGGGTTGACCTTGCCGGGCATGATCGAGGAACCGGGCTGCAGGTCAGGGATGGCGATCTCGCCGAGGCCGGTGTTGGGGCCGGAGCCCATCCAGCGGAGGTCGTTGTTGATCTTCATGAAGGAGATCGCGATGTTGCGCAGCTGGCTGGAAGCCTCGATCAGGCCATCGCGGTTGGCCTGGGCCTCAAAGTGGTCGCGGGCCTCGGTCAGCGGCAGGCCGGTGTCCGTGGCGAGCAGTTCGATGACGCGCTCGGGGAAGCCGGCCGGGGTGTTGATGCCCGTGCCCACGGCGGTGCCGCCCAGCGGAACCTCGGCGACCCTGGGGAGGGAGGCGTTGATGCGCTCGATGCCGTAGCGGACCTGTGCCGCGTAGCCTCCGAATTCCTGGCCGAGGGTCACCGGGGTGGCGTCCATAAGGTGGGTACGGCCGGACTTGACGACGTCCTTGAACTCAACGGCCTTGCGTTCCAGCGACTCGGCCAGGTAGCCCAGGGCGGGAATGAGGTCGTTGATCAGTGCCGAGGTAGCGGCAACGTGCACGGACGTGGGGAACACGTCGTTGGAGGACTGTGAGGCGTTGACGTGGTCGTTGGGGTGGACCACCTTGTCGCTGCCGGCGGCCTTGAGCGAGCGGGTGGCCAGCTCGGCGAGGACCTCGTTGGTGTTCATGTTCGAGGACGTGCCCGAACCGGTCTGGAAAACATCGATGGGGAAATCGCCGTCGTACTTGCCCCCGGCAACTTCGTCGGCTGCTTCTGCAATTGCCTTGGCCAGCTCGCCATCGAGCACGCCCAGTTCAGCGTTGGCCAGGGCGGCAGCCTTCTTGACCCGGGCCAGCGCCTCAATGTGGGCACGTTCCAGGGTCTTGCCGGAAATCGGGAAGTTCTCCACTGCCCGCTGCGTCTGCGCGCGGTACAGTGCGTTCACGGGGACGCGGACTTCGCCCATCGTGTCATGTTCAATGCGGAACTCTTCAGTGGAAGTCATGGGGCTAGCTTAGGACGCACCCGGGCCGCATCGAAAACCGTGAAGCAGGTGCTGCGGGCGGCCCGACGGACCGCCCGCAGGACTGCCTAGAGCTCGCCGATTCCGGAAACGAGGTGCGCCCGGCCGTCGGCCAGGCTGTAGGAAAGGCCGATCACCGCGGTGCGCCCCTCCCCGATTGCGTCGGAAATCACACGAGAGCTGTCCGCCATGCGCTGGGAGGTCTGCTTGACGTGTTCCACCACCATGTCGTTGACGTCGGTTTCGTCGTTGCGCAGGGAGGTCAGCACGGAGGGCGTGATCCGCTCCACCAGGTCCCGGATGAAGCCGACCGGCATCTCGCCGGTTTCCACGGCAGTCTTTGTGGCCGTCACGGCACCGCAGCTGTCGTGCCCCAGGACCACGATCAGTGGGACGTTCAGGACGCCGACGCTGTACTCCAGGGAGCCGAGGACGGCGTCGTCGATCACCTGGCCGGCGGTGCGAACGACGAAGACGTCGCCCAGGCCGACGTCGAAGATGATTTCAGCGGCAAGCCGGGAGTCCGAGCAGCCGAAGATCACCGCAAACGGGTTCTGGGTTTCCACCAGCGATGAGCGGCGGGAGGCGTTCTGGTTCGGATGCGAGGATTCGCCGTTGACAAAGCGTTCGTTGCCTTCGCGCAGGCGGCGCCAGGCGAGTGCCGGAGTCAGGTAGGTAGTCACCCTGCTTATTTTAGGGCGTGGGGCTGGCCCCGGGGGAACTTATGACGGGCGGGTTGCTGTCCATGGATTCCACGACGGCGTCGGCCAGCACCGCGAATTCGTCAAGTTTGGCCTCGCCGGAGAGGATGACGGTGGTTCCGCGGTAGTCGAGGACCATGGACTTCGCGCCTTTTCCGGTGTCCCGGAGTTCCCAGTCCTGGCCTCCCGCTGCCCGGGTTCCGGTAACGGGGGCGTTGCGGGTCTGCTGCAGGAGCCAGGTGGGGTTGGCTTTGGCAGTCTGCACGAGGCCGATGAAGGACTCCTTCGGGGTGAGGAAGCCCACCTCCCAGGTGGGTACCCCGCTGGCGGTCCCGGCTTCCCAGCGGGCGTAGTTGGGCCGGTACCCGTCGCCGGCCTCCGGCGCGACGGGTGCGAACCCCGCCACGTCGGCGGCATTCCGGGCGGTGGCGGCCACATCGACGTCCGGGCGGTAGCCGTCGGACTTGGGTGCGGGGTTCATGAGCACGATGGGCAGGAAGGCTGCGATGCTCAGCAGGAGGGCAATGCCCATGCCGATCACGGAGGCGTTGGCGCGCTTGGCCGCCGCGGCGGCGATGACGGGCTTGACGGGGGCGGCCGGTCGGGCGGCGTCGGGACCGGTGGGAGCCTTTTCCTGCATATCGTTCACCCTTCTATAGTCGCCCATGCCTCCGCCCAACTCATATTCGGGGTGGCCGGCACGGGCCGCCTGGCCAACGCGGAACGCGGGGGAGGGACGCAGCCCCGCATATTGCGCCGCAGCGTCATCCGGGGAACGGCGGCGGGCGCCCCGACTATGATCGATACCAGAGGAATCACCGCGCTGCTGCACCGGCGGGCGGGTTCAATGATCGCCACTCGAAGAAGAGGTTCACGTGTCACCAGCGTCCATGACCCAGAAGTACTCCACGATCTCACCATCCCTTGCGGTGGGCAATGACGAGCCGGACCGCAACCTTGCCCTCGAGCTCGTCCGCGTCACCGAGGCCGCGGCCATTGCAGGCGGCCACTGGGTGGGCTTCGGCGACAAGAACACCGCCGACGGCGCAGCAGTGGACGCCATGCGCTCTTTCCTGCAGACCGTCCACTTCAACGGCGTCGTGGTTATCGGCGAAGGCGAAAAAGACGAGGCTCCCATGCTGTTCAACGGTGAGCGCGTGGGCGACGGCACGGGCCCCGAGGTGGACGTGGCCGTGGACCCCATCGATGGCACCCGCCTGACCGCGCTGGGCATCAATAACGCGCTTGCCGTCCTGGCGGTGGCAGAGCGCGGTTCCATGTTCGATCCCTCGGCGGTGTTCTACATGGAGAAACTGGTCACCGGTCCTGAAGCCGCGGACATGGTGGACCTCCGCTTGCCCGTGAAGCAGAACCTGCACCTGATTGCCAAGGCCAAGGGGGTCAAGGTCAACCAGCTCAACGTCATGATCCTGGACCGCGACCGGCACCGCCCGCTGGTGGAGGAGATCCGCGAGGCAGGCGCGCGCACCAAGTTCATCATGGACGGTGACGTGGCCGGCGCCATTGCCGCGGTCCGTTCCGGCACCGGCGTGGATGCCCTGATGGGCATCGGCGGCACTCCGGAGGGCATTGTCGCCGCCTGCGCCATCAAGTCGCTGGGCGGCGTCATCCAGGGCCGCCTGTGGCCCACCAGCGACGACGAGAAGCAGAAGGCCATCGACGCCGGCCACGACCTGGACCGCGTACTGTCCACCAACGACCTGGTCTCCAGCGACAATTGCTACTTCGCCGCCACGGGAATCACCGACGGAGACCTGCTCAAGGGTGTCCGCTACCCCAAGGACAAGGTCCTGACCCAGTCCATCGTGATGCGCTCCAAGTCCGGCACCATCCGGTTCGTGGACGGCGAGCACCGCGCGGACAAGTGGGAAGGCTACGCCCGCAAGGCCTGATCCCGGTTGCTCGTTCCACGCGGCACGGCAGCCAGTCCCCGGACGCGCAACGGCGTTGTCCGGGGACTGGCGCGTTAATGCCTGGTATAGGGTTTAATTCATGAATCCTGCTGTTGTCCCCTGTACTGAACGCGCCCTCTGGGATGGCTACGTCGACAAGTTCGAGGGGCACCCGCAGCAGCTATGGGGCTGGGGCGAAACGAAGGCCATGCACGGCTGGTCCGTGGACCGTGTGCTGGTCGAAGACGGGGGCACTACCATCGGCGCCGCCCAGCTGCTCATCCGCCGGCTGCCCGTTCCGTTCCGCGCCCTGGCCTACATCCCGCGTGGGCCCCTGTGTGCGCCCGAGCACACCGGGACAGTCCTGGACCGGCTGGCAGAGCACGCCGCTGTCCGGCACCGTGCGGTGGCCCTGAGCATCGAGCCTGACTGGGACCGGGACTCCGATTTTGCTGCGGCCGTTTCCTCGGCAGGGTTCCGCGGGACGGCTAACACGGTACTGATTCCCCGCACCCTCATCCTGGACCTGACCCGCACGGACGATGAACTGATGGCGGACATGTCCAAATCCACCCGGGCCAACATCCGCAAGGCCATGCGCAGCGACGTGGAGTTCCGGAAGGTCCAGGGCGATGCCGAGCTTGAGCAGGTCCTCGCCGTCTACCACGAGACCGCGGACCGGGCCGGTTTCGGCATCCACGAGGATCAGTACTACCGCGACATCTTCCGGAACATGGGGGATGGGTCACCGATCATCGGAGCGTTCGACGGCGGCCGCCTCCTTGCCTTTGTCTGGCTCGCCAGGAGCGCGGCAACAGCGTTTGAACTGTACGGCGGCGTCTCGGCCGAGGGCCAGAAGCAGCGCGTCAACTACGGCGTCAAGTGGGCTGCGCTGCAGGCCATGCGGGAAGACGGCTGCAAACGCTACGACTTCAACGGGCTGCTCAACGACGGCATCAGCGACTTCAAGAAGCAGTTCGCCAAGCATGAGAACATGCTGATGGGCACCTGGGACAAGCCGCTGTCCCCGTTCTACCCGGCGTACTCCACGGCGATGCCACTGGCGCGCAAGGGACTGCAGGGGGCACGCCGGCTGCTCAAAGCCGCCACCGCCCGGATCCGTCCCGGCCGGTAACTCACCCCGGTACCTACAGGCCGGTGGTCACGGCGAAGGCCAGCGCGGGTTCCGTGCTGCCGGCCGCGAGGTGGACGTTGACTGGCGCCTCGGCCGCAGGCAGGAAGGCGCTGCCGCCCCGCCCGAGTTCCAGGTCGCCCTTGGGGGAATCCAGGTAGACAGCACCGGACACCACGATCACGACGGCAGCTCCGGACTGGGCGAGCGGCACGGGTCCGTCCTCCGGGCTGAGCTCGATCCGCTGGAGCTGGAACTCCTCGAACGGCGGCCGGAAGAGCTCCTGGTCCAGGACGGTGCGTTCGGCGTCGAGCATGGGTACGGCGACTGGCTTGAAATCGATGGTCCGGAGCAGTTCGGGCACGTCAACGAACTTGGGCGTCAAACCGCCGCGCAGCACGTTGTCCGAGGACGCCATGACCTCCACGCCCAGCCCGTGCAGGTATGCGTGCACGTTGCCGGCGGGCAGGTAGACGGCCTCGCCCGGCTGCAGTGAGATGCGGTTGAGCAGCAGGGAGATCAGGACGCCGGGATCGCCCGGGTACTTGCTGTCCAGGTTCACCACGGTGGACAGTTCGGCCTGGTAGGAAGCCAGCGGTGCGCCGGACTTCAGCAGGGACACCACGTGTGAGGTAGCTTCCGCAACGTCTTCCCCGCCCGTGATCAGCCGCCGGAAGGCACGCTGCAGCGCCTCGCTGTCGCCACCCTCGCCGTCACCGCCGCCGGACAGGTCTTCAAGCAGCCCGGACAGCACGACGGGAACCGGAATCCGGGCGGCGCCGAAGGACTGGACCAGGTGCTCAAGGATGCGCCGCGTGGCTGCCGCGGGCCGGAACCCGCACAGCGCCTCGAACGGGGTGAGAGCGAAGATCATTTCCGGCTTGTGGTTGTCGTCGCGGTAGTTGCGGTTGGCGGCGTCGGCGGGCAGGCCGGCGTCGTTCTCCCGGGCGAAACCGGCGCGGGCCTGCTCCAGGCTGGGGTGGACCTGCAGGGACAGCGGTTCCGCGGCTGCCAGCACCTTGGCCAGGAACGGCAGGCGGGGACCGAAGCGCGCCACGGAGTCAGCCCCCAGGAAGTGCTCGGGGTCCCTGCTGATCAGGGCGTCCAACGGGGTGTCGGTACCGTCCTCCGGAACGTGCGCCACGGAGGGCGAGCCGGAATGCGCGCCGATCCAGAGCTCAGCCTCCGGACGCCCTGACTCTGGCCGCCCCAGCAAGGCGGCAATCGCCGTCGTCGATCCCCATGCGTAGTCCCGGAGGACGTTCTCGAGCTGGTACAAGTTCTGTTCCGTTCGCTAGGTGGGTGGGCCGGCTAGAGCGGCGCGCACTGGCCGTTGGTGGCAACGAGCTGGCGGATGGCTTCTTCGTTGCCTTCGCTCTTGAGCTGGTCCAGCATCGCCTCGGTAATGGGTTCGCCGTCCGGCGTGGTGGTCACCGGCGTGAAGTCCGACGGCGGGGGAGACTGCTGCGCGGTGGCCACGTGGGCGGGGCTTCCGGCAGCCGGTCCAAGGCCGGGCGCGCGGAACGCGGCCGCCTGCAGCCGGCCGCCGGGGGTCGCAGGCGCCACGATTCCGTCCCGCGGCGCCGCGGCGGGCTCCGCCCCGGCCGAGGCCGAGGCCAGCAACTCATCCACGCGGCGGTGGATCTCGCCGAAGTCCGGTGTGGTGGAGAAGGACGCGTCAAAGTCCGGCGGGCCGATGGTAAGCCGCTTCACGTCCTGTCCCTTCGCCTTGATGGCAAGGTTCACGAAGCTGCCCAGCTGCGACGAGGAGATGTTGGACTCCACCACCTTGGTTCCGGCGTTGGCGATGTCCTCGAATTTGGCCAGCAGCGTGGTCGGGTCCAGCTGGCGCAGCATGGCCTGCTGGACACACTGCTGCCGCTGGATCCGCGCGTAGTCGTCCACGTATTCGCGGGACCGTCCGTACCAGAGTGCCTGCTCGCCGTTGAGGGTCTGCTCGCCCGCGGGGATCCAGCCGAGCGGTTTGCCGTGGGTCTGGGTGTAGTCGTCAAAGTAGCCGCTCATGGGTACCCAGCCACCGGCTTTGATGCGGATTCCGCCCATGGCGTCGATGAGGGAGGAGAACCCTTCCATGTCCACCAGCACGAAGGCCTGCACGGTCAGGCCCAGAGTTCCGGAGACCGCCTCCAGCGTGGCCTGCGCGCCGGGGTCGGCTACACCGGGGTAGAGGTCCGTGTGTTCGTTGGTGACCTCGGTGTTGATCGCGTTGATCAGGCATTCGTCGCCGCAGTTGTACCCCTCAGGGTAGATTTCGCGCATGGGCGATCCCTCGGCGAACTGGGCGTTCTGCAGGTTGCGGGGGACGGAGATGATGGCGGTCTGGCCGGTCTCGGCATCAACGCTGAGCACCGAGAGGCTGTCCGGCCGGCGGCCGGTGCGGTCCTCGCCGGCGTCGCCGCCCATCATCAGGAAGTTGTAGCGGCCATCCACCGGATCGATGGCCGGTCCGGACGAGAAGATGCTGCCGATGGCGTTCCGGCTGACGTTGAGCAGGTAGGCCGCGTAGCCGAGCGATCCGCTGCCCAGGACCATGGCCAAAACCAGGGAAACCACGACGGCGGGACGCATCGGCGGCCTGAGCAGCACAGGGCGGATGATCCGCAGCGTGTTGATGAACAGCACTGTCCAGCCGGCGGCCAAGGCCGCGAGGACCACGATGATCGCCAGTGATGCCACCGGGTTGCTCAGGATGTTGATGAACAGCGAACGGTTGACCAGGAGGAGCAACAAGGCCAGGATGAGCACGGCCCAGGCGGCGAGCGTTACGCGCAGCGCGGCCCGCCCCAGCCGGCGGTCACCGGCCACCAGCTGTGCGCTGCCGGGTACCAGGAGCGTCATGAGGACCAGGAGGAAGGCCCGCTTGGTGCGGACGGGCGCCGAGGCGCTGACCGGGTAGCGGACCGGATCCGTCATGCCGGTATCGGACGCGGAGTGCGGGACCTTGCTGCTGGACATGGGCGGGGTCCTAATGGCTGCCCCGGAGGCCGTTGCCTTCGGCGAAGACCTCGCTGACTTTCTGGCGGAGGCTTGCACCCTTGCGGCCGGCCACGGCGTTGAGGTCGGCGGCGAACTCCTGCAGGTCAGCGCGCAGGGAGCCCGCGAGTTCATCAGTGCCCGAAGCCAGCATCCGGACGGCGAGCAGGCCCGCATTGCGCGCGCCCCCGATGGAGACCGTGGCCACCGGCACCCCCGCAGGCATCTGCACGATGGACAGCAGGGAGTCCATGCCGTCCAGGGTCTTGAGGGGAACAGGAACGCCGATCACGGGCAACGGGGTGACACTGGCCAGCATGCCAGGCAGGTGGGCGGCGCCGCCGGCCCCCGCGATGATGACGCGCAGGCCGCGCTCGTGGGCGGTCTGGCCGTAACGGATCATCTCGGTGGGCATCCGGTGGGCAGAGACCACATCTGCTTCGAAGGGAACGCCGAACTCAGCCAGCGCTTCGGCTGCGGCTTCCATGACAGGCCAGTCGGAGTCGGACCCCATGACGAGTCCTACCAGCGGAGCGGCTGCGGAGTTTCCGGCGGCCTGGGGGTTCATGCGTTCTCCTCGAAAGTTGCTGCCGGTTCTTCTGCCGGGACCCGGCCGTCCCGGATGATGCCCGCCACCATGGCGGCGCGGTGGCGGACCGCGTCGACGTCCGCCGTCGACGGCCCGGCCAGGTTGACGTGGCCGATCTTCCGGCCCGGACGGACGGACTTGCCGTAGCAGTGCACCTTGGCCGCGGGCTCCGCGGCCAAGGCAGCGGGGTAGGCGGCAAACAGGTCCTGGTTGCCGCCGCCCAGGAAGTTCTTCATGACGACGACGGGGGCCAGGATGTCCGTGGCGCCCAGCGGAAGGTTCAGGACTGCGCGCAGGTGTTGTTCGAACTGGCTGGTGACCGAGCCGTCCTGGGTCCAGTGGCCGGTGTTGTGCGGCCGCATGGCGAGCTCGTTGACGAGGAAGCCGGCGCCGGAGCCAGGGGTTTCGAACAGCTCCACGGCCAGCACACCGGTCACGCCCAGCTCCGCGGCAATGCGCAGGGCGGCGTCCTCTGCGGCCGCGGCAACTTCCACCGGAATGTCCAGGGCGGGGGCGATGACCTCGTCGCACACGCCGTCCACCTGGATGGTGTGGACCACGGGCCAGGCCCGGGCCTCGCCGTCCGGGGTACGGGCCACCAACGCAGACAGTTCCCGGGTGAACTCCACCTTGGCCTCGGCCAGCAGCGGACTCATGGCCTCAAACCAGTCCACGGTGTCCGCTGCGTCCTCTGCGGAAGAGACAATGCGGACACCCTTGCCGTCGTAGCCGCCGCGGGGCGTCTTCAGTACCACGGGCCAGCCGATGGCCTCGCCGAAGGCGACCAGGGCGGCGACGTCGGCCACCGAGGCCCACTCGGGGTTCGGCAGTTCCAGCCGGTCGATCGCTGCCCGCATGACCAGCTTGTCCTGGGCGTGCACCAGGGCGTCGGGGCCGGGCTGGATGTTGACGCCGGCTTCCTGCAGCGCCCGCAGGTGCGCGGTGGGAACATGTTCGTGGTCGAACGTCATGACGTCCAAGCCCTGCGAAAACTCAAGGAGGGTCTGCAGGTCCTTGTAGTCGCCCACGGGCGAGGAGGACACTGCGGAGACCGCGGAAACATCGTCGCCTTCGGCAAGGACACGCAGCTCGAAGCCAAGAGCCGTAGCTGCCGGGGCCATCATTCGGGCGAGCTGTCCGCCGCCAACCACACCTATCACTGGAAAAGTCACATGGGCCAGCCTACCCAAGAGTGCCGGTTTCCCGCCTTCCGGGAACAGCAATGCCGCGGAATTTCCGCAGGGCGCTCCTGCAGCGCCGCTTTGTCGGGGCTGTCCCCGGGTTTGGGGGCTAAAATGGGCCTTCGGCCTAGTGGCCCTTTAGTTCGTACGGCCATGGAGGGTCATGTTTAGCTCACTTGCAGATCGGGTCCGGGGCCTTGCCTCGCTTTTTTGGCGCGAGGTGGCCAAGTTCGGTGCCGTCGGCGGTGTGGCGTTCGTCATTGATAACGGCCTGACCTACTACCTGATGCACGGGCCGATGTCGGACAGTGAAGCCAAGGCGCGCTTTGTCGGCGCGTCCGTGGCCACCATCTTTTCCTGGATCGCCAACAGGCTGTGGACCTTCCGGCACCGCCGCCAGGCCAACGTGGCGCGCGAGTTCCTGATGTTCGTGCTGATTAACGGCATCGGAATCGGCATTTCCACCGGCTTTACCGCGCTGGCCAAGTACGGCATGGGAATTACGGACAAGAACATGCTGTTCTTCGCCGGAGTGGCAGGCATCCTGGTGGCCACCGTGGTGCGGTTCTTCGCCTACCGCTTCCTGGTGTTTAACAACGAACTGGACGCCGAGCCCGAGTTCTCCCACGACCACGAACTCATTGAACTGCACCCGCACCGCGAGCACGCAGCGGCCGCCGAATCCCAGACCGGTGTGGAGGAGACCCGCTGACTTGCGGGATATGGCCTTAGCTACCGTGGATGCGTTCGGCAGTCAGCAGCTTGTCCGTCAATGCCACGTCTGCATGGGTGAGCACCACTGAACCCTCGCGCTCCCAGGCGCCAAGGGCATTGGCCAGCGCCGGTTCCAGGCCGTCCGCGGCCGCTACATGGAGCCTCGCGCCGTCTTCGTGCCCGGCAGCGAAACCGGCCAGCAGGTCCCGGTGCCGGTACTCGGTGCCGTCCGCGCCCATCAGCGCCCGCGAATCGGGGTCCGGGTCCGAATGCGCCATGAACACGTCCCCGTGGGAGCGCACTTCCGCGGCGTAATCAAGGCACCCGGCCGCAAGCTCACCCGGCCAGCGCATGGCAAGCGCGGGAAGCGCGACGGCGATAACGGCCTCGTGCGTCCCGTCTGCTGCCTCGGGGCGGCTGGTGGCCAGGAACTCGGCTTCTCCGCCACCGAGCACGGTTTCCAGCCCAACCTGCCAGCCGGCCAAGGCCCACACCAGGGCCTTCCAATGCGCGGGCAGGTCCAGCCGGAGGCGCATCCCGGGTTCTGCATCCAGTTCGTCCTGCAGGAGGTTGGCGGTCTTGGCCACCCAGTTGTCCAGCACCCGCCCGGAGAGCTCCACCCGCTCGGAGTCCGGCCCGTACCAGGTCAGCCGTGGTGCGGTGGAGTTGCCCGAACGGAGCCGGGCCATGAGGTCTCTCGCGGGAATAGTCATGGTCCCATCCTGCCACCCGTCCCGGGCGGGGTCACGGCACGGGAGCGGGGAATTTGCGCATCCCGCGGGGTGTGATCTTAGTCTCATCCGCTGACGGCCCGGGCCAGCCGGTCGACGCGCCGACAAAGTCCGGGCGTGGCGTGCATCCGTAAATGGGGAGGCATTGATTATTATCCCGGGACGGCTTGACTCGCCCTAGTTACACACGTGTAATTAGAGATCTAAGGCAACTGCCTAATTGCCGGCACACAACCGAGTGTCCACGCAGAAGGGCAAGCGCCGCAACACAGGAGGGTCGCCACATGGGGCAGGCAGAGCTTATCCAGGAAGATGCCGCAGTAGCCGGTCAGGCCACGGCAAAATACCGGGCGCGGGGGGTGCCGGGGGATTGGTATATCGATCCCGCCGACCCCCACGCTGCCGAGCGGTTCAACAGGAGCGCGGGAGGGGCCCTGGAAGACCAGGCCACAGCGTTCCTGGCCGCCCACGAGGCCTTCCTGGACGGAGGCGATGAACCGGAGGACCATCTGGATCCGCCCATGGAGCTTGCCTCAGGCGCGGGCCAGCCCGTGTGGATCGGGCTGCCGCTCCAACAGGATTTCGACGATGAAGGCGAACTTGGCTGGCAGACCGACGCACTGTGCGCCCAGACGGACCCGGAGGCGTTCTTCCCCGAAAAGGGAGGGTCCACCCGCGACGCCAAGAAGGTTTGCGGCGCATGCAACGTCCGCTCGCAGTGCCTGGAATACGCCCTGGCCAACGACGAGCGGTTCGGCATTTGGGGAGGCCTGTCCGAGCGTGAACGCCGGCGGCTGAGAAAGCGAGCACTCTAATTCACCAGGAAGTACACGTTACCGCCGTTGTGGTCGCACACAACGGCAGTGACTATCTCCCCAGAACACTGGCAGCCCTGGCGGACCAGACGCGTTCGGTGGACCGTGCCATCGGCGTGGACGCCGCGTCCTCGGATGATTCGCTGCTCCTCCTGGAACAGTCGCTCGGGCGGCCGAACGTCATCAGCACTTCCCGCGCCAAGGGCGGCATGGGCGCGGCCGTTTCCGCCGGGCTCTCTGCCCTCGCCCCCTGGTCCGGCACGCCTGAGGCGCGCGCCGAATGGATCTGGCTGCTCCACGACGACGCCGCGCCGCACCCTGACGCCCTTGCAGAGCTGCTGGGCGCCGTCGAACGTGCACCGTCGGTTACGGTAGCCGGCTGCAAGCAGCTTGACTGGCATGTGGCGCGCCGCCTGGTCGACGTCGGACTCTCCACCAGCCGCTGGGCGGAACGCCTGACCCTCATCGATGCCGAGGAAATGGACCAGGGCCAGTACGACGGCCGGAGCGACACCTTTGCCGTGAACTCGGCGGGCATGCTGGTGCGCCGCGACGTCTGGGAACAGCTCGGAGGCTTCGACCCTGCGCTGCCGGGCAGCGGCGACGACGTCGATTTCTGCTGGCGCAACCGCCTCGCCGGGCACCGGGTGGTGGTGGTGCCCAGCGCCCGGATGTACCACGTGGCCCATCGCCCCCACGGCCTGGGCAATCCCGCGGCTGCAAGGAAGGCCCAAATCCACCTGCGGCTCAAGCATGCGCCGCTGTGGATGGTTCCCGTGCATGCCGCGGGCGCATTCATCGGCAGCCTGGTCCGCCTGGTCTTTGGCGTGCTGGTCAAGGAGCCCGGACACGGGTTTGGCCAGATGCTCGCCACCTGGGCTGCGCTGGGCCGTCCCCGCGCCATCGTCAGGGCCCGCGCTGCCGCACGCAGGACGCGGCGGATCCGGCGCTCGGTGATCCGCAAACTGCAGACGCCCCGCCGCGAGGTATGGAGCCACAGGCGCTCGCTGGTGGAAGCCTTCGGCTCGGACACGGCGGGCGACGACCTCGAACAGGATCCCCTGGCGCTGCAGCCCAGCGGTGACTCCTCTGATGACTTCGCGGCTCTGGCCACCACCCGGCGGGGCTGGGTGGGAAACGGCGCCATCGCAGCCGCCGGCATCGCTGCAGTGGCGTCGGCGCTGGCCTTGGGCGGCCTTTTCCGCGCCGAGGCGGCCTCCGGCGGCGCCCTGATTCCCGCGTCCGCGGGCCTTGGGGAGATCTGGCACCACGCCTCAAGCTGGTGGGTCAGCCTCGGGTCCGGGCTGCCGGGCCACGGGGATCCGTTCGGTTACGTGCTGTGGCTGCTGGGGGTGCTGGGCGGCGGTGACGCCAACGCGGCGCTCGTGTGGCTGTTGCTCCTGGGCGCGCCACTGTCCGCTCTGACAGCCTGGTTCGCCGCCGGAGCGCTCACCCGGCGCCGCCGGCTCCGCTTGGTGGCCGCGCTGTTTTGGGCGGCTGCCCCGGCGCTGCAGGTGGCACTGAACCAAGGACGTGTCGGGGCCCTGATTGCCCACGTGCTGCTTCCGCTGCTTGTCCTGGCGCTCCTCCGGGCGACGGGATCAGTCGCCGGGCACGGCCGGTTTGCGCTGTCCGCGGCCGAGCCGCCTCCAGTTAAGCCCGGGGTCAACGGCACTCCGTCCTGGACGGCCGCGGCCGCTGCCGGCCTGGTCCTCGCCGTCGTTACGGCGTCGGCGCCATCGCTCCTCCTGCCCTCGGTGGCGGTGATCGCCTTGTGCGGCGCCGCACTCCGCCGCCGCGGTCGGACCCTGTGGTGGGCGCTGCTGCCCGCTGCAGCTTTGTTCATTCCATTCGGACTGTCCGTGCTGGACCGGCCGCGCGCGCTCCTGGCCGATCCCGGACTGCCCCTGGACTTCGCAGCGGCACCACTCTGGCAGCAGATGCTGGGACAGCCGCTGGAGTTCAATCCCGCGGCCGGGCTGCGCGGGCTCCCGCTGTTCCCGGACGGCGGGACGCCGTGGGCGCTCATCCTGGCACTTCTGGTGGGCCTGCCCATGCTGGTCTTTGCCGTGGCGGGACTCTTCGTTCCCAGCCGGCGATCGCTCCTGGCCCGGGCACTCTGGGTGGCCGGGGCCGTCTTCCTGGCTGGCGGATGGCTGGCCGGCCACGTCGCCACCGGGCTTAACGCCGACGCGCTGGTGGTGCCTTTTACCGGCCCGGCTGTTTCTGCCACCGCGGCGGCGCTGCTCGGTGCTGCCCTGATCGGAGCGGAGCACCTGCTGGCCAGGGCACACAGGTTCGACCACCCAGGCCGGCGCCGGCTCGCGGCCAAATCCGCAGTGGCACTGGCGACGATTGCCCTCGTGGCAGGTCCGGTGGCCGGCATGGCGGCGTGGTCCGCCCAAAGTCTCCTCCGTCCGCAGAGCGCCGCCGCAGTGCCGGACCCCGCGGCTCCAGAGACTGCCGTCCAGCAGCCCGAGGCCACGCCGGCGGACTCGGGTCCAGGTCCGCTGGGAGCCGCGCCCCTGGTGGAGGCTTCCGGTACCAGGACGCTTCCGGCCACGGCTATCGACAGGGGCGCCGGCAGGGAACAGACACGCACCCTGCTGATCAGGTCCCGGCAGGACGGCGGGTTTGAAGCCAGCCTGGCCAACGGAGCCGGAACCCGCCTGGACAGCCTTTCCACCGTCGCGGCGGCACGGAACATCATCGGTGCCCCGGGTTCGGAAACGGTGCGCGAGGACGACGCCGCCACTGCTGCCCTTCGAAGGGTGGTGGCCACCCTTGTGGCGGGCCAGGGCGTGGATCCGCGCAAGGACCTGGAACAGCTTGGCGCCGGTTTCGTGGTGCTGCGGTCGGCGGATACCGCCGCACAGTTGACGGCGAGCCGCCTGGATGCGGTTCCCGGCCTCGCCGCCGTAGGCCAGACGGACGTGGGCTGGTTGTGGCGGGTCACGCCGCTGAACCAGCCGGCCCTGCAACCGGCGGACATCACCCACCGGGTCCGGATCGTGGACGCCGAAGGCGCTGCGGTGGCCCTGGTGCCGTCAGGTACACAGGGGGTGGACGCACCGGTAGCGAAGGGTCCGGAAGGGCGCCTGGTGGTGCTGGCCGAGCGTGCCGACCCCGGCTGGAGCGCCTGGCTGGACGGTCGAAGGCTGACCGCCACCACCTCGGGCTGGTCCCAGGCCTTTACCCTGCCGCCGTCCGGCGGTCAGCTCACCATCAGCTACCAGAACCCGTGGGCCGTGTGGTCCGCCATAGGCCAGGGCGTCGTGATCGGCCTGACCGTGCTGCTCGCCATCCCCATGCCTGCCCGGCGCGTCAGGACCGGGCTGTCCCGGGATGAGGGCTCCCTGCGTAAGGAACACCAGAATGCATGAGCAGACCGACGCCCACGTGGCAGCGCAGAACAGCCCGGAACCCGTCGAAACGCCGGCCAAGCCTAAAGAAAAGGCAAGGGGCGAAAAGCGGGGGCGGAAGGCCGTCGTCGGAAGCGTGGCCTCGGCCCTGCTGGTCCTCGCCGGTGCCGGGGCTGTGGTGGCCGCTGGCTCGGTCCTGCCTCCGACGGCATCCAGCCGAACCGTGCCCCCCGCTGCAGCGGCCGTCCCGGCCGGGGCAACCCAGGGGGTCTGCGCCGGCCCCGCGCGCCTGCTTGAAGGCACCGAAGCAGGTACGGACCCACAGTTCAGTCCCGAATCGGCCACTGCCGCCACGTCCGTGACCGGCGCCGTGCTGAGCTCTGCGGGGGCGGTGCCGCCCAGCCGCCTGGCGGGGCTCGACGGGAAGACCGCCGTAGAACTGGCCAAGTCTGGTGAGAAGGCCCCGGAAGAAGGCGCGCAGAAACTCCTGGCCGGCGTGGTGGCCGCCCGCCCGGTCACCGGTCCCACAGTGCTGAGCGCTGATCCGCTGGCCAACCAACAGGCGTCGGCGGCCGGAGCCATGAAGTTTTCCGCCACGGACGGCGACCTCCAGGGCACCGCTGCGGCGAACTGCCTCAGGCCGTCGAACGACCAATGGCTCGCAGGGGCCAGCACCACCATCGGCCGCACCTCCGTGCTGGTCCTGACGAACGCCTCCTCAACCCCGGCAACGGTCAACCTGGAACTCTTCGGTAAAGCAGGCCGTATCCAGGCCCCCGGCAGCCGCGGCCTGCTGGTGGCCCCCAACACGACACGGTCCGTAGTCCTGGCAGGCTTGGCGCCCGCCGAAGCCCAGCTTGCCGTGCACGTGCGCAGCACTGGCGGCCCTGTGGCAGCCCTCATCCAGCAGAGCACCCTGCGCGGACTCACTCCTGGTGGCCTCGACTTCATCGCGCCGGGCGCAGCGCCCGCAGTGCGCCAGGTCATGCCGGGCGTGGACATCCAGGACCCGGCAGCAGTGGACTCGCTGCTGGGGAACGCCGGATATGAAGACGCGGGTCCTGTCCTGCAGTTGACCGTCCCGGGCCCGTCCGACGCCGTCGTGGAGGTCAAACTGCTGGGGCCGGACGGGGAGAAGGCGCTGCCCTCAGGGGGAGTCGTAACGGCCAAAGCCGGAGCAGTCACCGAGGTTTCGCTCGCCGGTGTCCCGGCCGGCCAGTACACCGTTTCCGCGTCTTCCGACGTGTCCTTCGTGGCCACCGCCCGGATGGCGCGCGGGCTGAAGGCGGGCGGCGCCTCGGACATGGCATGGGCCCCGTCGGGGCTGCGGCTGGGGAGCCAGCATGTGGTCTCCGTTCCGGCCGGCGGCACGCGGCGCCTGGTGTTCGGGGTCCTGGACACGCGGGCTACCATCACTTACGCAGCTATCACTGCGGACGGCAAAGTGCATGCGCCCGCATCGGCTGACATTGCCGGCGGGACGACGGCGGCGGTCACCGTGCCGGAGAAAGTTGGCGGCTCCGGAGTGCTCGGCTACGTGGTCTCGGCATCGGGCGACGCCGCCTACGGGGCCGTGCTCATGTACGGCGCGGACGGTCGCAATGATATTTCCGCGCTGGGCTTGCTCCCGGCCGCGGCGGGCCAGGAAACCGTACCAGTGACCGTGGGCTACTGAGTGGTCCGTGAGCCGGCTGTCGTCCGCCGCCTTCAGTAGCGGCGACGGTACACAGGGTCCAGGGTTTCAGGGGCGACGCCGAGCATTTCGGCGGTGTACTCGACCACCACGTCATGCACCAGGTCCTGGAGTTCCTCCACGCTGGAGCACGCCTGTTCCACCACCCGGCGGTACACCGTGATCATGGGACCGTCGCCGGCCGAAGCCGGGGTGTAGGCGCCCATCGGCGCCGTGGCGGAATCCGCCGCCAGCCGTTCCAGGTCCGGGGGGATTTCGTCCACGCCAAACCGCACGCCGTCCAGCGTCCTGCCCCAGATGTCGTGGAGGCGCTGGGCTGAATCGAGGACCAAGTCGTCAAACCGGTCCGAGCGAGTCCGGTAACCGGGGTGGGTGGGAAGCATGATTTCGCCGCGCAGGCCGCGGCCGTGGCGGTTGCGCCTCCGCCGGGCAAAGCTCCGGACCTGGCCGGCAGCTCCCGGATCCTTGCCGGCATCCGGGTCAGCCAACCGGACCGTAAAGCGTGATTCATGGTTCGATGACTGCATACATTGACTGTAAACCCGGCCGCAGCTTTGCGCGATATACGGGCCCGCAACCATACCGGGCGGTTCCGGAGCGGCAATGCACGCCATTGCCGGCTGCAGGCAGTACGCTGGGATGTCGTGGGAGCTATCCGTCAGTGTTCAAGATCTGCCTGCCGCCAGTCAGCGGTGGCCACTCTGACGTATGTCTACGCAGACTCCACCGCCGTCCTGGGACCGCTCGCCACCTACGCCGAACCGCATTGTTACGATTTGTGCGCCCAGCACGCCGACTCATTGACCGTGCCACGTGGCTGGGAAGTGATGCGCCTGGCCATGCCCACCACCCCGCAGCAGCCAGGCCCGGACGACCTCTTGGCCCTCGCCAACGCGGTCCGCGACGCGGCCGCCCGCCCTGCCCGGGCCCCGGAACCCCAGGTGCAGCGCGGAGGTCAGGCGGCCATCGACGGCCCCGCCGCCCAGGATGGCGCCCGGCGCGGCCACCTCCGGGTATTGCGCGAACCTTCCTGATGCCCTCGTGACGGTAGGCTGGAAGGTGAACACCATTCCGCTACCGGCGCGAGCGCGCCCGTCTGGGAGCACGAAGAAATGCCAAAGATCATGCCTGCACTCCTCTCCGTCCTGCGATGCCCCGTGACCGGCTCAGCGCTGGTCCAGGAGGGAGAAGAGCTGGTAGCCACGGCGGCCGACTCCTCAGGCAACAAGCCCCGCTATGCCATCGAGGACGGCATTCCGCTGCTCCTGCCGCCCGAACTCATGGCAGCGGCGAGTACCGCCGGCTCTGACCAGCACGACGCTGCCTCCACAGGCATCTCCGGCACGGACCCGGCCGCCGGCACGGCCTAGCCGCGATCCCGGTTTGGACGGCCAGGCCCAACCCGCGCCCAGCCAGCCTTCCCGCACACCCAGGTGCCGCCGTCGGCATCAAAACCCCGGCCGGAGCACGCGCCGGGCCGAACAAAGGACCCACCCATGGCTTTTGACTACAAAGTTGCCGACATCTCCTTGGCCGAGGCCGGCCGGCACCAAATCCGCCTGGCTGAGCACGAGATGCCCGGCCTGATGTCCCTGCGCGAAGAGTTCGGCCCCACCCAGCCGCTCCAGGGTGCCCGGATTGCCGGCTCACTGCACATGACCGTGCAGACCGCTGTGCTGATCGAAACACTCACGGCACTGGGGGCTGAGGTCCGCTGGGCCTCCTGCAACATTTTTTCCACCCAGGATGACGCCGCGGCCGCCGTCGTGGTGGGCAAGGGAACGCCTGAGGACCCGCAGGGTGTTCCTGTTTTCGCCTGGAAGGGCGAGACACTGGAGGAGTACTGGTGGACTGCCGAGCAGATCCTGACCTGGCCGGGCGCCGACACCAACCCCGAACTGGGACCGAACATGATCCTGGACGACGGCGGCGACGCCACCATGCTGGTGCACAAGGGCGTGGAGTTCGAGGCGGCCGGAAATGTGCCGGCAGCCGCCCCTGAGGACTCTGCCGAATACGCCGTCTTCCTTGACGTCATCCGCCGCTCGCTGGCAACGGACCCGCAGAAGTGGACCCGGACGGCCGCCACGATCAAGGGCGTCACGGAAGAGACCACCACAGGCGTACACCGCCTGTACCAGCTGGCGGAACAGGGCAAGCTGCTGTTCCCGGCCATCAACGTCAACGACTCCGTCACCAAGAGCAAGTTCGACAACAAGTACGGCATCCGCCACTCGCTGCCGGACGGCATTAACCGCGCCACCGACGTCCTCATGGGCGGCAAGGTCGCCGTCGTCTGCGGTTACGGCGACGTGGGTAAGGGCGCCGCCGAGGCGCTGCGCGGCCAGGGCTCGCGGGTCATCGTCACCGAAATCGACCCCATCTGCGCGCTCCAGGCCGCCATGGACGGCTACCAGGTTGCCCGTCTCGAATCCGTGCTGGCCCAGGGCGACATCTTCATCACCACCACCGGTAACAAGGATGTCATCATGGCCGAACACATGGCCGGGATGAAGAACAAGGCCATCGTCGGCAACATCGGTCACTTCGACAACGAGATCGACATGGCCGGCCTGGCCCGGATCCCTGGTGTCAAGAAGGTGGAGATCAAGCCCCAGGTCCACGAATGGGTGTTCGAGGAAGGCACGGACGCCGAAAGGTCCATCATCGTCCTTTCCGAAGGCCGCCTCCTGAACCTGGGCAACGCCACCGGGCACCCGTCGTTCGTGATGAGCAACTCCTTCGCGAACCAGACCATCGCCCAGATCGAGCTGTGGACCAAGAAGGACCAGGGCGAGTACCGCCACGAGGTCTACGTCCTGCCCAAGGTCCTGGACGAGAAGGTGGCCCGGCTGCACCTGGACGCCCTGGGCGTGGAACTGACTGAACTTAGCAAGGACCAGGCAGAGTACCTGGACATCGACGTTGCCGGCCCTTACAAGCCCGAACATTATCGTTACTAAGAAGTGAGTGACCCGGGTGCAATGTGCACCCGGGTTGTTACTTTCAGCGCCTAGGATCAAAAGATGCAGTCCCAGCCCGGCCGACGCACGGCAACCTTGAAAAAGATCCTGATCATCGCCGCAGTGTGCATCCTCGCCGCCGCGGGCGGCGTGTTCGCTGCGGTCGCGCCCGGGCTGGCCGGTCCGTCGCTCGAATCCGAATCAGTGTCCGCCGTACGGACCTCGCCTGGCATTGCCACCCCGGTAATTCCGCCGGTGGCCGCCGAAGCCAAGCCCGCAGACGGTGCCAAGCAGGTGAACCCGGCCGTGCCGGTGTCCCTCCAGGTGGACAACGGCACCATCGAGCGGGTGACACTGACCAGCACCTCCGGTGAATCGGTCCCGGGAAGCATCGACGCCGCGGCCACCGGCTGGAAGGCCACCGCGCCGCTGGCATTCAATACCGACTACAGCTACACGTATGTGGTCAAGGACGCCGCCGGGCGCGAAACCAGCACCACGCGGACCTTCAGCACCGTCTCCAGCTCCCATGAAGCGGACGCTGCGATCTACCCGCTGGACGGCATGAAAGTGGGCGTGGGGCAGCCCCTTCAGATCATCTTCAGTGAACCGGTCACCAACCGGGACGCGGTGGAAAAGGCCATCACCATCACCAGCAGCGCCGGCCAGAAGGGCGCTTTCCACTGGCACAGCGACACCATGGTCCGTTACCGGCCGCAGAATTTCTGGACGGCGAATTCTAAGATCACCATGGACATGAAGCTGTTCGGTGTTGACCTGGGCGGCGGGCAGATCGCCAACTTCAACAAGAAGGTCAACATCGCCATCGGCGACAAGAAGGTGGCTATTGCGGACGCAGCCGCGCACACCTTCACCCTCAGCATCAACGACAAGCCGGTCAAGACGCTCCCGGTCAGCATGGGCGACGCGCGGTTCCCATCCGCCCGAGGCTACGGCGTGCTCATGGAAAAGAAACGGTACGACCACTTCCGGGCCTCGAGCATCGGCCTGAAGCCCGGCGATCCCGCCTACTATGGCAACGTTGACGTCGAATACACCATCCGGCTGACACTCAGCGGCGCCTACATCCACCAGGCACTTAAATCGGCCTATCCCTACATCGGCAACAAGAATGTCTCGCACGGCTGCATCGGGTTCGCCCCTGCCGGCGCCGCCTGGGTTTTCGAGAACATGGGCACCGGGGACGTGGTGAACATCATTAACACCAAGGGCGACTATGCCGCCCACGACGACGGGTACGGCGACTGGAATATTCCATGGAGCGAATACGACAACTGATCTTTGGCCCGCCGGGCCAGTGCCTGAATCGTTGTAAACGGTACGGGGTGGCCGAGGCCGGGGCCATGCCGCCGAACGATAGGCTCGTCTACAGAAAATGGGCGGCTGCGGAACACCGCCCCGCACCAAAACCAACGGAAGTGACGCTGCTGTGAAAGACGATAAACCGGGCCCCGACAAGAGCGCGGGATCGGCTCCGGAACCGCTGATGGACACCCCGGCCGACTCCGACGAGCCGGCGTTCTCGTGGATGGCCCCGACGGCGCCACGCACTGCCGCGGCAGCTGACGGCCCGGCCCAGCCCGAAACCCGCGCCGAACGCAAGGCGGCGGACGCCGCCGTCGACCCCTCTGTTCCCGCCAAAGGCGGGCACGCTGCGGCTATGCCCACCACCGGAGCGCCCGCCACCGGAGCGGCGGGAGGACACGGAAGCCGCGCTGTTTTCGAGGAGCCCCTGGCCACGTCAGCCCTTCAGGTCCGTCCGCCGGAGGACGAGGTGGCGCGCCGCTACGCCCAGCGGGACAGCGCCGCCAATGCCAAGCCCGCCGGACCGCGGCTGATGCAGGTCCTGCTGGCGCTGTTCTTTCCCATCATCCTCCTGGTCCTGGCCGTCCGCGCCGTGACCAGCCCCTGGTTCCTGTGGGTGGAGTACAACCGGCCGGGCTTCCCCGGCGACGGTTACGGCTTCAGCACCGACGACCGGATGACCTATGGTTCCTACACCGTGGACTACCTGAGCAACTGGGCGGGTCCGCGGTATTTGGGCGACCTCGTGAACCGCAGCGGCGACCGGCTGTTCAAAGACGGCGAAGTCAGCCACATGGCTGACGTCAAGGCAGTCATCCTGTCCTCCTTCGGCGCGGGGGCCCTGCTGGTGATCGTCACCATCATCGGAATCCTGTACCTGCGGAAGCGCAGCACCGGCGGAGTCCGCCGGGGACTCTTCGCCGGCTCCATCATCAGTCTTGTGGCCATCCTGGGCCTCGGTACGCTGGGCGTGCTGGGCTGGCAGCAGTTTTTCACCGAGTTCCACCGGATCTTCTTCGCTGACGGCACCTGGACCTTCAGCCTGGAGGATACCCTCATCCGGCTGTTCCCCGGGCAGTTCTGGGTGGACGCAGGGATCGTTATTGCCGCATTGGTATTCATCGCCTCGCTTGTGACCCTGGTGTTGACCTGGCCAACCCGCCGCCGCCGTGGCCTGCCGCCCCGCGAACCGAAACCGGAGAAGGAACCGAAAGCGGACAAGGAGCCCAAAGCCCTGAAGGAACCCAAACCGGCCAAGGAGCCCAAAGCCCCGAGGGAATCCAAGCCGACAAAGGAATCCAGGGCCGGTAAAGCCTAGGCGTAGAGCCGGCTGACCTCCGCATCGAAGTCCCGGAGCACGTCTGCGCGCTTGAGTTTCAGGGACGGGGTCAGGTGGCCCGATTCCTCCGTGAATTCGGTGTCCAGTATCGTGAAGCTCCGGACGGACTCTGCTTTGGAGACCAGCCGGTTGGCCGAGTCCACGGCGTCCTGGACAGCCGCCCGAACCTCAGGATCGGTCACTGCGTCAGCGACGGGGAGCCCGGGCAGGCCGCGTTCGGAGCGCCAGTCGGCCAGGCCCTCCGGATCCAGGGTGACCAGTGCGGATATGAAGGGCCGGCCGTCGCCCGCCACCACGGCGTGGGCCACTAGCTGGTGGGCGCGAATGGCGTCCTCCAGCGGCCCCGGGGCCACGTTCTTGCCGCCGGCGGTCACCAGGAGGTCCTTCTTCCGGCCTGTGATGGTCAGGAAGCCGTCGGCGTCCAGCTCGCCCAGGTCTCCCGTGCGGAAGAAACCGTCCACGAAGGCCTCAGCGTTCGCGGCCGGGTTCCCGTGGTAGCCACGGAAAACGCCGATGCCTTTGACCAGCACCTCCCCGTCAGCGGCCACCCGGACAGTGGTGCCGGGAATGGGGATGCCGACCGAGCCTACGCGGGTGCGCGAGGGCGTATTGACCGTGCACGGGGCAGTGGTCTCGGTGAGGCCGTAGCCTTCCAGGACCGGGATACCTGCACCGCGGAAGAAATGGGCATCGTCGGCGGCCAGGTGGCTCGCGCCGGATACGGTGTACCCGATGCTGCCGCCCAGGGCCTGGCGCAGACGGGGGTAAACGAGCCGGTCGAAAACTGCGTGCCGGGTCCGGCACAGCCACCCCGGTCCGGTGCCTTCGCCCCGGCTCTTGCGGTCCTGTTCCTGCGAATATTCGATGGCGGTGGCTGAGGCCGCCCTGAACAGCCGCGACTTTCCGGCCAGCGCGGCCTTGTGCCCTGCCGTGGCGCGGACCTTTTCGAAAATCCGCGGCACGACCAGGAGGAAAGTGGGACGGAACGTGCCCAGGTCCTCCAAGAGGCGGGCGGCCCCCGGAGTATGCCCCAGAGTTGCCCCTGCGGTGAGGCAGACGACCTGCACGGCGCGGGCAAGGACGTGGGCCAAGGGCAGGAACATCAGTGTCCTGGCCTGCTCCTCCTGAAGGATCTCGGGCAGAAACGCCACAATGTTCTTCGCCACCAGGGCAAAATTTCCGTGCGTAATTTCGCAGCCCTTGGGATTGCCGGTGGTGCCCGAGGTGTATACGAGCGATGCGACGTCGGCCAGGCCCGCCCGCGTCCTGTGCCGCTCCAGCTCGGCGTCACCCACCCCGGCCCCTGCCGCGGCGAGGCTTGCAAGGTTGGGGGCGCCGCCGTCGTGCTCCATCCGCACCACGCTGATCAGCCGCTCCCGCAGGCCTTCGGCACCGGCGAGGACGCCCGCTATCAGTTCAGCCTTGGCGGCGTTTTCGGCGAAGACGCGCCGGACGTTGGCGTCGCGGAGGATCCATTCCACCTGGTGTGGCGAGGACGTTTCGTAGATGGGGACCGTGACGCCGCCAGCGAACCAGATGGCGAAGTCCACCAGGGTCCACTCGTACGAGGTTCCGGACATGACCGCCACGGCGTCGCCTGGTTCAAGCCCGCCGGCGATCAGGCCTTTGGCCAGCGCGCTGACCTCTTCGCGGAACTTCAGCGCCGGAACATCCACCCAGCCGTTGGGGCCCCTCCGGCGGTAGAGGGGATGCGCGGCGTTCGCCGCCTCCTGTTCGATGAGCAGGTCCGTGACGTTGCTGTCCGGGTCGAGCTCCACGAGCAGCCCGGTGCTTGCTTCTCTCACGCGGTTCTCCGTTCCGCTGCCGCGGCAGCGGCTCCTTCAGGGGGTCTCCAGCCATCTTTCCCTAGATCCAGGAGGGCATCCACATTCGGGCTTTCCAGTCGGAATAGGGGATCACCTCAGCGGCCCAGACCGGGTAGAAGAAGGCTGACAGCAGGATGGCGGCCGCCACGAACAGGACGGCCACGTAGAGCCCGGACCTGCGGCGCCACAACGGATCCGTGGCCCGTCCCAGCACGAGCCCCAGGCAGAACACGAGGGCGAGGACCAGATACGGTTCAAACGCTACCGAGTAGAAGTAGAACATGGTGCGTTCGGGGTACATGAACCACGGGAGGTATCCCGCGCCAACGCCGGCGAGGATGGCGCCGGCGCGCCAGTCGCGCCGCCCGGCCCACCAGAAAAGCAGCACCACCAGGGATAACGCGGCCGCCCACCAGATCAGCGGGTTGCCCACTGACAGGATGGCTGAGGAGCACTTTTCGACGTCGCAGCCGGGGACCCCGCGCGCGGGGTCCTCATAGAAGAACGACGTCGGCCGTCCCAGTACCAGCCAACTCCAGGCGCGCGCTTCATAGGGGTGGTCCGATCCCAGGCCCTGATGGAAGTTGTACGCCTCCAGATGATAGTGCGCCAGGGAACGGATGGAGTCGGGAAGCCAGCCCCATTCCGGCGAGGGGTTCGATTCGGCCCAGCGCCGGAAATAGGCGTCCGTGGAACGGAACCAGCCGGTCCAGGTGACGGCGTAGACGGCAGCGGCCGCGGGGACCATGGAAAGGAACGCGGGCACGCCATCCTTGATGATGCCCCCGCTGATCCAGCCATGCACCCCTGCCACCCGCCGGGCGTTCAGGTCCCAGAGCACGGTCAGGATGCCAAAGGCTGCCAGGAAGAAAAGCCCGGACCATTTAGTGCCGATGGCCAGGCCCAGGCACATTCCGGCAACAATGCGCCACCAGCGGACGCCGGTGAACGGGCCGGCAGCCAGCACCATGGCGGGCGGGCGGCCGCCGTTCCCGGCTGCGGCTGCCAGCCGGGACGCGAGCCGGCACCGTCCGTCATCGCGGTCCAGCAACAGCGCACCGAACGCGGCCAGGATCCAAAACATCAGGAAGATGTCCAGCAGCGCCGTCCGGGACATCACCAGATGGTGGCCGTCTACGGCCAGCAGCAGTCCTGCCGCCCCGGCCAGGGGCAGGGATCCGAAGAGCTTCAGCGCGATCAGGCTCAGCAGGAGGATGGACAGCGTGCCAATCAATGCAGCGGAAAACCGCCAGCCGAAGGCATTGTCCGGGCCGAACAGCCACATCCCGGCCGCGATCATCCACTTGCCCACCGGCGGGTGGACCACATACTCGGGGGAGTCGAGGAGTCCGGTGGGGTTGCCGGCGTTGAACGAGTCGTTGGCCTTGTCCGCCCAGCTTCGCTCGTAGCCGCTGGTCAGGTAGGAGAAGGCGTCCTTGACGTAGTAGGTCTCGTCGAAGACCAGGGTGCCGGGAGTGCCCAGCCGGACGAACCGGAGGATACCCCCGACGGCGGCAGCCAGCAGCGGCACCAGGAAGAACCACAGGCGCAACGACGGCGGGTAGTCCCGCCAGGTCTGCGCGGTGCCCAGGAGGCGGGCCCGGAGGGCTTCAGGCGTGAAGGCCTCGTCGGGTCGGTTCAGCCAGTTTTGTCCGGCCCCGGCCGGCCGGGTCGAGGTCTGCGTCACGAGCCCCATGCTACCTTTTGGCGCCGCGGCCCGTGTGCCGCAGTAGGCTGGAGGGCGTGGATCCTAACCCTCGCCCCCTTCCTGTCACCGGTCCGGCCGCCGCTGGGCGCATCGTCCTCGCCGCCACCCCCATCGGGAACACGGGTGACGCCTCGGCCAGGCTTGTGGAACTACTGGGCACGGCAGACATCGTGGCGGCGGAGGACACCCGCCGGTTGCACCGCCTGGTGCAGAGCCTCGGCATCACCGTAGCCGGGCGGGTCGTCAGCTACCACGAGCACAACGAGGCAGCGAAGACGGCCGAACTGCTGGAGCAGGTGCGCTCCGGCAGCACGCTGGTGATGGTGACCGACGCCGGCATGCCGTCCGTTTCGGACCCCGGTTTCCGGCTGGTGGAAGGCGCCGTCGCTGCCGGGCTGACGGTGACCGCCGTCCCGGGACCATCCGCCGTGCTGACCGCCCTGGCGCTCTCCGGCCTGCCTACCGACAGGTTCTGCTTCGAGGGGTTCCTGCCCCGGAAAGCGGGGGAACGCGCTTCCCGCCTGGCGGACCTGGCGGACGAACGGCGCACCATGGTGTTTTTTGAGGCCCCGCACCGGCTTGAAGCCATGCTGCGCGCACTGCGGGAGCGGTTCGGCCCGGACCGGCCAGTGGCCGTCTGCCGGGAACTGACCAAAACGTACGAGGAAGTTCTCCGCGGCACGCTCGCCGACCTGCTCCAGTGGGCGGAGGCCAACGAGGTCCGCGGCGAGATCGCCGTGGTCCTGGGTGGCGCTCCGGACAAGGCGCCAGGCACGCCGGAAGACCACGTCGCGGCGGTGAACGGCCTCGTCGCCCAAGGGATCCGGCTCAAGGAAGCGGTGGCCGCGGTTGCCGAGGACGCCCGTGTCAGCAAGCGGGAGCTGTACGCGGCGGTCCTGGCCGCGCGCTGACGGCTGGAGACCAGCGCGGCCGGGGTCGTGACTGTGCAGGTGCACAGCAGGCGCGGCCGTCCGCAGTGCGCGACGGCGTAGACCGGCTTCCATGGCGGCAGTAGTCTGGCAGTAAATCAGCCGCCCGCCGGAGCCTCAGGCTTCTCCCAACGCGGGCGCCACCCTACTGACGAGGGAGTCACCGTGACTGTCACCGCATCCCAGGCCGTTACCGCCGACCGCGAAAGCCGCCTTCTGGCCTCTGTCCCTACCGGACTGCTTATCAATGGGGAATGGCGCGACGCGGCGTCAGGGAAAACGTTCGACGTCGAGGATCCTGCCACCGGGAAAGCCCTGCTTAGCATTGCCGACGCGGGCGCTGAGGACGGCGCAGCCGCGCTGGATGCTGCCGCAGCCGCACAGGAGTCCTGGGCCAAGGTACCGCCCCGCGAGCGCGGCGAAATCCTGCGCCGGGCTTTCGAGCTGGTCACCGAACGGGCCGAAGACTTCGCGCTGCTGATGACCCTGGAAATGGGAAAGCCCCTCGCTGAGGCGCGCGGAGAGGTCACCTACGGTGCCGAGTTCCTGCGCTGGTTCTCCGAGGAAGCAGTCCGCGCCTTCGGCCGCTACTCTATGTCACCTGACGGCAAGTCCCGCCTGCTGGTCACCAAGAAACCGGTAGGGCCCTGCCTGCTGATCACGCCCTGGAACTTCCCGCTGGCCATGGCCACCCGGAAGATCGCCCCCGCTGTGGCAGCCGGCTGCACCATGGTGCTCAAGTCCGCCAACCTCACGCCGCTGACCTCCCAGCTCTTTGCCGCCGTCATGATGGAGGCCGGCCTGCCCGCTGGCGTCCTGAACGTCATTCCCACCTCCACTGCCGGCGCCACCACAGGTCCGCTGATCAAGGATTCCCGCCTCCGGAAGCTGTCCTTCACCGGTTCCACCGAAGTGGGCCGCCGCCTGCTGGCCGATGCTTCCGGCACCGTGCTCCGCACGTCCATGGAACTGGGCGGCAACGCACCGTTCCTGGTATTCGAAGACGCCGACCTCGACGCCGCAGTGGCCGGCGCGATGCTTGCCAAGCTCCGCAACATGGGTGAGGCCTGCACGGCCGCGAACCGCTTCATCGTGCACGAATCGGTGGCAGCGGAGTTCGCCGAAAAGTTCGCGGCGAAGATGAAGGACATGACCACAGCCCGGGGTACGGAGCCGGATTCCAAGGTTGGCCCGTTGATCGACGCCAAGAGCCGGGACAAGGTCCACGAGCTGGTGTCCGACGCCGTCTCCTCCGGCGCCACGGCCGTCCTGGGCGGCGGACCGGTGGAGGGCCCGGGTTACTTCTACCAGCCCACCATCCTCTCCGGCGTCAGTGAAGGAACCCGGATCCTGTCCGAGGAGATTTTCGGCCCCGTTGCGCCCATTGTCACCTTCAAGAGCGAAGACGACGCCGTCCGGCTGGCCAACAACACCGAATACGGACTCGTGGCCTACGTCTTCACCAAGGACCTGAACCGCGGCCTCCGGATGGGGGAGCGGCTGGAAACCGGCATGCTCGGCCTGAATGCCGGCGTGATCTCCAACGCCGCCGCCCCGTTCGGCGGCGTCAAGCAGTCCGGCCTGGGCCGCGAAGGCGGCCTGGAAGGCATCGAGGAATACCTCTACACGCAGTACATCGGCATCGCCGATCCCTACGCGGGATAGCGCGGCCTGCCCAGTAGGAACCCCGCAGCCCGTCCGGCCGCCCGGAAGGGGGTGCTGAGCCAGCGACCCACCCGGGCGGTCACCGACGGCGGCAGCCATTCCGCCCGGAGCCGCCGGCCCAGGGCGGTTTTGGCACGGAGTGCCGCCGCCAGGCCCTCAATGCGATCCGTGTACACCGCAAGGGCACGTTCGTCCGGCACACCCGTGTGCGGGTCCGGGGCGGACCCGGAAGCCGGCGGCGGAGCGGGACGGCCGTACTTGTGGCGTTCGAACTCCGCTGTCAGGGCCTGGACCGCCAGGTGGGCCGAACGGTCCGGTCCGTCCGCTCCTCCGAGCAGCGATCCGCGGAAGCGGGCCGAGTACGCCCGGGGCGTCTCGCTGGCCAGCGGCGGCAGGCCATAGTCCCGGCCGAGGTCCACCAGCTCGCGCCAGCCCGAACCGGCCGAACCTGAGGCAGCCTGGCGGAGCCGGTGCCCGCGGATGGCCAGCCTGACCGTTCGGGGAGCAGCTGCCAGCAGGAGAGCGGCGAGCACTCCGCCGATTCCCGCGAGCCACGGACCCGGCCCGCCCTTACCGGAGGCTCCGGGTCCTGCGTCGATGCCCGGGACCGGTTCAGCGCTCTCGGTAGCCGGGGCTGCCGGCGGGGCGGTTGTCCCCGGTACCAGATCCGGGCCGTTGTCCAGGTTGCCCGGCGCGGTCGGGACGGATGCCCCCGTCGCGTAGGACGGGACGACTCCGCGCGAGGGAGTGGGCTCGAACGGAATCCAGCCGAGGCCTTGGAAATACAGTTCCGGCCAGGCATGGGCATCCCGGGCATCCACCTCGTATTCAGCCAGGCCCGCCTGGCCCGCAACTGTCACGGTGGCACCCGTGAGCCGGCCGGGTGCGTAGCCCACCGCGATGCGGCTGGGGATGCCTTCCAGCCGTGCCATGACCGCCATGGTCGACGCATAGTGGACGCAATAGCCGCTCTTCCGGTCCAGGAAGTCGGCCAGAACCGATAACCCGTTCCCGTCGTAGCCGCCCTGGACCGGGGACTCGAGTGAGTAGGTGAACGCTGCCGAGCGGAGATACCGCTGGATGGCAAGGGCCTTTTCGTAAGGACTTTCCGCACTCCCTGCGATTTCGGTAGCGGTGGACCGCACAATGTCCGGGACGTTGCCCGGAACCCGGGTGAAGTCGTCGGCGATGCCTTCGACCCGCCGCGGCGAGCCGGCCAGTAGCTCTGCCGTGATGGCCGGGGCGGTGGACACCACCACGTACTCCTGCCGGCGGGAGGTGGTGTCTGTCCCCTTGATCGTCAGCGTGGCCGGATCCCAGGTCCAGTGACCGCTGAGTCCCAGCACAGTCTCGGGTGCATATGGCGCCGGCAGGTAGGGGCTGGTGAAGGTCCCGGCATCAACAGCGGTGACTACTCGCTGCTGCACGGCTGCTGTGACGTCGTACCCTGGGTCGATGGGCCCTGCCAATGGCACGCGGGAAGCGGCGCGGTCGTCCGGCCCCCACGATTCGCCGTCGAAATTGTCCACGGTGACCGACCTGAGGTACAGCGGTGCCGTGGCGCTGGTGGCGTACGTGATCCTGCCGCTTCCCTCGGGCGTGCGGAGGCTGCTGCCCAGGGTGATCATCGGGTTCAGGCCGTTGGATGCACCCCACGGGTTGAGCCGCGAGCCCTGCGGGAAGGTGCCCTGGTCGAATCCGGGCACTACGGACGAAAGTGCGAGTGTCGCAGCCAAGGCAGCGGCACCGGTGAGCGCAGCGCGTCGGGCCTGGCCCGGGGTGCGTGCCATGCCCTCGCCCGCCAGCGGCTGCGGGACGAACCACTGGCTGAACGCGAGGATCATCAGGTATCCGGCCGCGGTCACCGTGAAAGCCCATGGTCCCACGCTCTGCGGCTTGATGACGGCCGGCACCACCAGCAGGGCGAGAAGCCCTACCCCTGTGGCGGCGGGCATGCGGAGGGGGACCGCCAAGGCATCCACCAGGATCACGGCCAGGCCCAGAATTGCGCAGCAGACCATCACGATGCCCGTGTTCGGGGCAACGGGAGCAGTCTCGGCAAGGACCGTCTCGCTGGCCCGGCGCAGCAGGCGGTCCAGTTCGCCCAACGTGCCTCCGGTTGGGATGAATCCGGCGATGCTGCTTCCGCGGAAGAACGTGAGGGTGAGGACGGCTCCCAGGGAAAGGAATCCACCTGCGGTGACCAGCAGCGGTTGAGCCCGCACGGCGCGCAGCGCGGCCAGGGTGAGGCTCACAGCCAGCACGGTGGTGAAGACGGCCAGGTACCAACCCCACCCGCGCAGTACGCCGTTCAGGGATAGGGCGGCGCCGCAGACTGCCAGCGTCACCGCGGCGGCCATGGCCCAGGGGAACGCTCCCACGCGGGGCCGGGATGCAGCGGGGGATCCTGCGGCGGGCCCGTGTCCGGAAACGCCGGACGGCGTCCGGGCGCCGCTGTTCTTGGCGGGGGCCATAGTCATTGCACTGCTCCGGCGCTCCGGCGGGGACCGGCTCCCGTTGCCGCCTGGCTTGCCCGGCCGGCGTCCAGCCGCCCCCAGGCGTCAGCGGGGGACACCCCGGGCGCTGCCGCCACCGCATGCCAGCCGGCACTGCGCAGGAGTTCCAGCGCGTCAGCCACTTCCGCCGGCGCGTCCGTGGCGACGACCGCCATGGCGGTGGTGGCATAGGCGGCGGCGGGGGCGAGGGCGCGTGCCTCGGCAACGGTAATCCGGCCCAGTACCGCTACCAGCGGGCCGCGCATGCGGTGGGCGGACAGCTTGTCCATCAGGCCGTCGTCGAACGGCGCGGGCTGTGAATCCGGGTCGGCGTGCCGCGGCACCTTCTGTCCCCTGACTTCCCGGTGGGCGACGGCGGGCTGGATCGCGGCCAGGCTCTCGGCGATGGACTGTAGGCCGGAGGACCCCGCGTATTCCTCCGCTTCAGGCTCAGGGGCGGAGGGTGAATGCCGGAATGCCGGAGCGCCGTGCTGGTCCAGCACGCGGAGGGCATGGCTTCGTCCGGCAAGGTGGGAGCTGACGGACATGGCGGCCACCACTGCCCATTCGAACGCCAGGCTGCCCGCCGCCATGCCCCCGTCATGGTTCCCGCCGGGGAAGGCGGCTGCCCGCAGGTCCAGAAGGATGGTGGCTTCGGGTGTGGTGACGGACTCCTCCTGCCGCACCATCAGTTCGCCGTGGCGGGCCGTTGCTGCCCAATGGACCCGCCGCATGGGGTCGCCGTGGCGGTATTCCCTGGTCATGACGTCGTCGTCGCTGGGATTGGCGCGGCTGCGCGTGGCGGTGGCACCGTCGTGGCCGCGCGCCCCTGCCAGTACAGTCCGGGGAAGCACGACGGCGGCGGGCGTCACGGTGAGCGTCTCACCGTCGTCGATTGCCTGCCTGTGCAGGGACAGCCCAAAGGGGTCCGTGAATTCCGCGGTGACCGGTCCGATCCGGAACTGGCCGCGCTGCGCCGGGCGTAGCCGGTACTCATACCGGCTGGTGCCGCCGGTGGCCGCCCGGGACGGAAACCGGAAGGACGGTGACTCGCCAAAACGGGCAGGCAAACGTTCTTCCATGACGGCGCGCCCGGACCCCGGACCGGTCCGTGCCACCCGAAGATGCACCGTGACCGGGGCTGATGTCTCCACCGGGGAAGGGGTGAAAGTCCGGGCCACGCGGAACCGGGGATGGACCAGCCGGAGGCCGGCCAGCGACGCCAGTGGCAGCACGACCAGCAGAATGGCCAGGGCCAGCAGATCGCGGCGGCCCATGATGTGTGCCGCGGCGAGGGAGGCAGCGCCCGCCGCCAGCATGCCCCAGCCGCGCGGGGTGAAAAGGTGTCCGGGCAACCAGCCCCGCAGCGCCATGGGCGCCCCTAGCGGTTCCTGGCGGGAGCGGCGCCGGAGCTGCTGCCGGCATCCGCGGAAACCGGCAGGCGGGACAGGATGCTCCGCAGGACACTCTGTGGGGTTTCGCCGCCGGCCGAGGCCTTCCGGTCAAGGATGATCCGGTGCGCCAGGACGGACTCGGCCACCTGGCCGACGTCGTCCGGAAGTACGAAGTCCCTGCCGTCCAGAGCTGCTGTGGCCTTGGCCGCGCGGAGCAGTTGGAGCAGGGAACGCGGGCTTGCGCCCAGACGCAGGAGCGGGCTGTCCCGGGTGGCCCGGCCCACCGTCACCGTGTACTCCTTGATCGCCTGGGAGACGTACACCTGCTGCACGGTGGCGATCATGGACGCCACCTCGGCGGCGGTGACCACGGCGGTGACGCCGCCGAGGGGCGACATTGCCTGGTGGGTCTCGAGCATGTCGATCTCCGCATCCCGGTCCGGATATCCCATGGAGATCCGGGCCATGAAGCGGTCCCGCTGGGCCTCCGGCAGGGGATAGGTGCCTTCCATCTCGATCGGATTCTGCGTAGCCACCACCATGAACGGCTCGTCGAGGTGGTAAGAGGTGCCGTCCACCGTGACCTGATGTTCCTCCATGCACTCAAGGAGGGCGGACTGGGTCTTGGCCGACGCCCGGTTGATCTCGTCCCCAATGACGATGTTGGCGAAGACAGCGCCCGGCCGGAACTCGAAGTGCCGTGAAGCCTGGTTGTAGACGGATACCCCTGTTACGTCAGACGGCAGCAGGTCCGGGGTGAACTGGATCCGGTTCACGGTGCAGTCCACCGTGCGCGCCAGCGCCTTGGCCAGAAGGGTCTTACCCACGCCGGGGACGTCCTCCACCAGCAGGTGGCCCTGAGCCAGCAGGACCGTCAGGGCAAGCTGGGCGGCGTCCGGTTTGCCGTCGATGACGGTGTTGACCGTGTCCAGGATGCGGCGGGTGGCGTCATGGAATGCGCCGGCCTCCATGGGGACCGGCCGGTGTCCGTTGAGCCGGCCGGCTGCACCGGCGGGGACCGCCGTGGCGCGGCTTCCGGCGCCCGGAGCGTCAGCAGTGCGTCGGTAAGACTCCATCGGCAACCTTTCAGCGGGTACGGCCTGGCCGGGTCAGCAAGCCTGCCTTTGACCAGCCGTGGGCGCTCGCATCCGTATCTTCCAGACTACTAACACAACTGCTCCGGGCGGCAGGGAGTTCCGGTAAATCCGGACGGCCTTCCCGGCGTTAGGCTGGACGGATGTGTGATGACGCTGTTCCCGCCGCCTACCAGAGTGCAGATGCTGAAGAGTCTGCCGGTTCATCGGGGACTTCCAAGGTACGCATGTTTCCGCCAGCCCCGGAGCCGCTCCCCGTTCCGGTGATGGACAACCACACCCATCTGGACTTCCCGGACGGAAACGCCCCCGTGGGAATAACGGCTGCCCTGGACGCCGCCGCGGCCGTCGGGGTGCAGGGGGCCGTGCAGGTCGGCTGCGACCTGGAATCCTCGCGGTTTACCGCCGCTGCCGTGGACCTGGACCCGCGGCTCCTCGGCGCTGTGGCCCTGCACCCGAACGACGCGCCACGTTACGCCGCACGGGGTGAACTGGAAGAGGCCCTCGCGGAAATTGAACAGCTCGCCGGACACCCGCGCATCCGGGCCATCGGTGAAACCGGGCTCGACTTCTTCCGTACATCCGGCGAGGGCCTGGCGCATCAGCGCTACTCCTTCCGCCGCCACATCGACATCGCCAAGCGGCTGGACCTGACCCTCCAGATCCATGACCGAGATGCCCATAGCGACGTCGTGCAGGTCCTCCGCGACGAAGGCGCTCCCGAACGCGTGGTGTTCCACTGCTTCTCCGGCGATGCGGACCTGGCCCGGATCTGCAACGAGGAGGGCTGGTGGATGTCCTTCGCCGGCACTTTGACCTTCAAGAACGCAGACAACCTCCGCGAGGCGCTCGCGGTGGCGGACCCTGGCCTGCTGCTGGTGGAAACGGACGCGCCGTTCCTGACTCCGCACCCGCACCGGGGCAGGCCGAACGCGAGCTACATGGTTCCTTACACCGTGCGGGCCATGGCGGAATTGACAGGCTCAGACCTCGCCGGACTGTGTTCGGCCATCAGTGAAAACACCGTGCGCGCCTACGGATCCTGGGACTGAACGGTCCGGAGCGGGCAGGGCTTGATACATACCCGGTATGCACAATTCTTGGCTCGTTTATAACGCTACGGTTACAGTGGATGACTATTAGCCGGGGTCGGGGAAGGCCAGCGGGTAATTTCACTCCTTTTCGCGCCGGATGGTGCCGGGCCTTGGCCCGACCTGTCCGCCGGGCTGGAGTGTGGCGGCGCAAGGGTGCCCGGACAACCCTGTGAATGGTGGTCCCGGGCATTTTTACTGCGCTATCCCCGTGCCCGGATGGACCAAAAGTTACGGGCGATCGTGGTCAAGTTTTTTACGTCGGACGGCAAGTTCAGCTTCTTGAAGGTTGGTGTGCAGCTCCTGGTGCTGTGCGGCCTGGTGGCAGGCCTGGTGGCCTTCGTCGGCAATAACAAAACCATCACGCTCAATGTTGATGGCAAAGTTTCTTCCGTCCAGACGTTCGGTGGAACCGTGGGCCAGGTGGTCAAGAGTGCCAGCCTGGATCTGTCACCCGAAGACCGGGTGTCCCCGTCCATCGACGAATCGGTCCGCAATGGCACCGTGATCAACGTCAACAAGGCCAAGGAGGTCCAGGTCAGCCTGGACGGTTCCGAACAGACGGTGAACACCACCGCACCCGACGTGGCAGGACTGGTGACCGAACTCGGCGTCGCCAGCGCATCCTCCGTCTCGGTGCCCAAGGACTCGCGGCTCGCCGTGGAAGGGTCCTTCGTATCGATCTCCACGCCCAAGAACGTCAGCATTGTTGCCGACGGCAAGGTGGACACCGCCACCACCACCGCAGCCACCGTGGGCGAGGTCCTCGAGGAAGCGGGCGTAAGCCTCGGCGCCAACGACCGTTCCTCCCAGCCGGACAGCGCGCACGTGGTGGACAACATGGTCATCAAGGTTTCCCGTGTCCAGAAGGGCAAGACTGTCGTGGCCACCGAGGAAGTCCCCTTCGAGACCCTCACCACCGAAAGCGCGGACCTGCCCAAGGGGGAAGAGGAAGTAACCCGCGAGGGCACGCCCGGCACGCTGCAAAAGACGTTCAAGGTGGTTCTGGTCGACGGCCGCGAAGCCTCCCGGTCCCTGGTGGCTGAAACCGTGCTGGCCAAGCCCGTGGCCCGCAAGGTCACGGTAGGAACCAAGGAAGCCCCGAAGCCCGCGGCCACCGCCAGCAACACCGGCGCAGCGGCTCCGGCCATGATGAACGAAGCCATGTGGGACGCGATCGCCCAGTGCGAGTCCGGCGGCAACTGGAGCATCAACACCGGAAACGGCTACTACGGCGGCCTGCAGTTCGACATCCAGACCTGGATCGGTGCCGGTGGCGGTGCGTACGCCCCCAACGCCAGCCTGGCCACCAAGGCCCAGCAGATCGACATCGCCAACCGCGTCTACGCCGAGCGCGGCCTGCAGCCCTGGGGCTGCGGTTGGGCCGCCGGCGCCTAACCCCCACCGCCTGCCCCGCTGGGGGCTTCAATGGCCGGACCCGGATTTCCGGGCCCGGCCGCTGGCGTTAAGGACGACGGCGGCCGGTCCGGGCCGCGGGATAGGATACCTAGGTGACTGAACCGACCCCTGCCGCGCCCGCACCGCTCTTCGGTGCCTCCGACATCCGCAGGCTGGCGGAAGAAATCGGCGTCAGGCCCACCAAGACCCTTGGCCAGAACTTCGTGATCGACGGCAACACCATCCGCAGGATTGTGGCCGCCGCTGACATCGGCCCCGGCGAGACGGTCCTGGAAGTCGGTCCGGGCCTGGGCTCGCTGACGCTGGGACTCCTGGACGCGGCCAAAGCTGTGGTCGCCGTGGAAATCGATCCGGTACTGGCCGCCAAGCTTCCCGCAACGGTGTCGCAGTGGCGCCCCGGGGCGGTTGATGCCTTCCACCTGGTCCACGCGGACGCCATGAAAGTCACCGAACTGCCCTTGGAACCCACCGCCCTCGTGGCAAACCTCCCGTACAACGTGGCTGTGCCGGTGGTGCTGCACCTGCTGCAGCACTTTCCCACCCTCCGGCACGGGCTTGTCATGGTGCAGGACGAGGTGGCCGACAGGCTGGCCGCCGGCCCGGGCTCCAAGACCTATGGTGTCCCCTCGGTGAAGGCCGCCTGGTACAGCGATATGCGCAAGGCCGGGGTGATCGGCATGAACGTGTTCTGGCCGGCACCGAAGATCCACTCCGGGCTGGTGGCCTTCACCCGCCGCGAGCCGCCGGCAACCACCGCTACGCGGGAGCAGGTGTTTGCCGTGGTTGATGCCGCGTTCGCCCAGCGCCGGAAGACGCTCCGCGCGGCACTGGCCGGCTGGGCAGGCAGCGCACCGGAGGCCGAACGCTGCCTGGTAGCTGCCGGCGTCGACCCTACCGCCCGCGGCGAAGTGATCGATATTGCCGCGTTCGCGCGGATCGCCGAGGCCAAGGAGGCCGGCCGGTGAACGCACTTTCCGGGCGGTTCGCGGCCAGGACGGTCCGCGTCAGGGCGCCCGGCAAGGTCAACGTCGCCCTGGACGTGGGGCCGCTCCGCCCTGACGGCTACCACTCCGTGGCCAGCGTCTACCTGGCCGTCTCCCTCTACGAGGAAGTAGCAGCCACGAGCCTGGAAACGCCGGGCATCACGGTGTCCATCAGCCCTGACAGCACCCTGGATCTGGACGGCATGGACATCCCGCTGGACAACCGGAACCTGGCCTACAGGGCGGCCGCCATCATGGCCGATGTTTCCGAACACGCTACCGGCGTACACCTCGAAATCACCAAGCGGGTTCCCGTTGCCGGCGGCATGGGCGGCGGATCGGCCGATGCCGCCGCAACCCTGCTGGCCTGCGACGCCCTCTGGAACAGCGGGCTGTCCCGCGAAGAGCTGGCCCACCTCGCAGCCGAGCTGGGCGCTGACGTGCCCTTTTCGCTGCTGGGAGGTACCGCCGTCGGCCTCGGCCTGGGCGATGACCTGTCCCCGGCGCTGGCAAAAGCGCAGACGCATTGGGTGCTGGTGGCCGCCGACTTCGGCCTCTCCACTCCAGAGGTTTACCGCACCCTGGATCGGCTCCGTGCGGCCGAAGGCGTGGAGGCGCCCGAGCCCGACGGGGTAGACCCGCGGATACTCACCGCCCTTCGCGGCGGCGACGCCGAGGCCCTGGGCACGGTGCTGGTCAACGACCTGCAGCGCGCCGCCATCGAGCTGGCACCTTCGCTGCGGGATACGCTCGGAATCGGCGAATCCCACGGCGCGGTGGCAGGCATGGTTTCCGGCTCCGGACCCACGGTGGCCCTCCTCGCCGAGGACTCCATCGCAGCCGAAGGCCTGGCGCAGGACCTGCGCCGCTTTGGCCTGAACGCCCTGCCGGTCCACGGCCCGGTACCCGGTGCGCGCATCGTGTCCGACACCCTCCTCTAGATTTTCCCTTACCCGCAGCAGAAAGCAGTTCCCTTTGGCACACCTTCTTGGCGGCGAGAACCTCACCGTTTCGTTCGCAACCCGCACTGTCCTGGACGGCGTCACCCTGGGGCTGGAAGAGGGCGACCGGATTGGTATGGTGGGCCGCAACGGCGACGGAAAGTCCACGCTGATGCGGCTGCTGGCCCTGCGCTCCACCCCTGACTCGGGACGGGTCACCAAGCGTGGCGACGTCAACATCGGCTACCTGGACCAAAGCGACGTGCTCGACGGCGACCTCACCGTGGGTGCCGCGATCGTGGGGGACCAGGCGGACTACGAATGGGCGCGCAACCCGCAGATCCGGGAAATCATGGGCGGGCTGGTGTCCGACGTCGACTGGCATGCCAACGTGCACGCCCTTTCCGGCGGCCAGAAGCGCCGGGTGGCCCTGGCCAAGCTCCTCATCGAGGACCACGACGTCATCATGCTGGACGAGCCAACCAACCACCTCGACGTCGAAGGAGTCGCGTGGCTGGCGCGACACCTGAAGAGCCGCTGGCGGGCCAACCAGGGTGCGTTCCTGGTGGTCACCCACGACCGCTGGTTCCTCGACGAAATCTGCACGAAGACGTGGGAGGTCCACGACGGCATCGTCGATCCCTTCGAAGGCGGTTACGCGGCCTACGTCCTGGCCCGCGCCGAGCGCGACCGCATGGCCTCCGTCGTCGAAAGCAAGCGCCAGCAGCTGGTGAAAAAAGAACTGGCATGGCTCCGCCGCGGCGCCCCGGCCCGCACGTCCAAGCCCAAGTTCCGGATCGAGGCGGCCAACGCCCTGATCGAGGACGTCCCGGCGCCCCGCGACTCGATGGCACTGAGCAAGATGGCTACGGCGCGGCTGGGCAAGGATGTCCTGGACCTGGAGAATGTGTCGCTGAACTTCCGGGATGACGACGCCGGCCGGAAGCTTTTCGACAACATCACCCTTCGTTTGGCTCCGGGCGAGCGCCTGGGCCTGGTGGGCGTGAACGGTGCCGGAAAGACCACCCTGCTGAAGCTCCTCAACGGGGAGATCACCCCGGATGCGGGCAAGCTGAAGCGGGGCAAGACCGTGGTGACGGCCGTCCTCACCCAGGAGGTCAAGGAACTCGACGACGTCGCGGACCTGCGTGTCATCGAGGTCATCGAGCGCGAAAAGCGGTCCTTCAACGTGGGCGGCAAGGAATTCACCGCCGGCCAGTTGGTGGAGCAGCTCGGGTTCACCAACCAGAAACAGTGGACCCCGGTCCGCGACCTCTCCGGTGGCGAACGCCGCCGCCTCCAGCTCCTGCGCCTGCTGGTGGGAGAGCCTAATGTCCTCATGCTGGACGAACCCACGAACGACCTCGACACCGACACCCTCGCCGCAGTGGAGGACGTCCTGGACGGCTGGCCCGGCACGCTCGTGGTGGTCAGCCACGACCGGTACCTGCTGGAACGCGTCACCGACCACCAGATGGCCCTGCTCGGCGACGGCAAGCTCCGCGGCCTGCCCGGCGGCGTTGACCAGTATCTGGAGCTCCGCGAATCAGCCCTCGCCGGCTCCACGGTCACCGGCGGGGGAAATCCGGTCACCAGCGCCGGACAGGCTCAGCCGGGGGCCGCAGCGTCAGGCCCCTCCGAGGCCGAGAAGCGCGACGCCCGCAAGGCCCTTAATAGGATCGAACGCCAGCTGAAGAAACTCGACCAGCAGGAAAAGAAGCTTCACGACGACATGGTCAAGAGCACGGAGAAGTCCGACTTCGACGCACTCGCCCAACAAAACAGCCAGCTCAAAGACCTCAGGGACGAAAAGGACGCCCTGGAAATGGAGTGGCTGGAAGCCTCAGAGCTCCTGGGCGACTGATACCCAAGGGCCACTGCGCCGCGGCCGGTACCGGCACTCACCCCTCAGACTGCAGCTCCGGTTCCTTCTTCAGCCCGGTGAGTCCGTTCCAGGCGAGGTTGACCAGGTGCGCGGCGACGGTGTGCTTGTCGGGCTGGCGGGCATCCTGCCACCACTGGCCGGTCATGGCCACCATGCCCACCAGCATCTGCGCGTACATGGCGCCGTCCTCGCCGCTGAGGCCGCGGCGGGAGAATTCGTCGGCCAGCATGTGTTCCACGCGGGCGGTGACGTGTGAGAGCAGGGTGGAGAAGGCGCCTTCGGGCTGGGACGGCGGCGCGTCCCGCATGAGGATGCGGAAGCCGTCCGTGCGCTCCTCGATGTAGGTCAGCAGGGCCAGGGCGGCGCGCTCGACGAGGACGCGCGGCTTCGCCTCGTCGCCGAGTGCGGCATTGATGGCGTCCAGGAGGATGCGGAACTCGAAATCCACTACCTGGGTGTAGAGGCCTTCCTTGGACCCGAAGTGCTCGTAGATCACCGGCTTGGACACTCCGGCGCACATGGCGATTTCCTCGATGGTGGTCCCGTCCAGTCCCCGCGCGGCGAAGAGGCCGCGTCCGACGTCGATCAGTTGGCTCCTGCGCTGGAGCCCGGTCATGCGCGTCCGGGGGAGGGGGTTGTTGCTCACATTTCCATCATGCCCTACCGCTTCCCCGCGGAATTGCAGGCAGCGGAGCCGCAGAAGGGGCAGTGGAGGGCCCGGCCATGTCGCGCGCCGGACCGAAGCCGTGGCAAAATAGGGACTTGTGCCCGGGCCTCGTGCCCTGGGGCATGGTCCGCTCTGGTGTAACGGCAGCACCCCGGCCTTTGGAGCCGTGGAGTATAGGTTCGAATCCTATGGGCGGAACTGCCGGGACGAGCAGCGTCCCGCAGGATGGCATGCGGTGCCCGGCCGGAATCCGGCGGACACGGCCGGCCAGCGAACCGAAGCAAGGAGAGCCCGTAAGTGATCCCCGAGAATGCCGGCCCCGCCGCCGTAATCGTTCTGGCAGCAGGCGCCGGTACCCGGATGAAATCGCGGCTCCCCAAGATCCTGCATGAAATCGGCGGCCGGTCCATGGTGGGGCACGCCCTCCTGGCCGCCCGCAGCATCAACCCCAGGCAGCTGGCCATCGTGGTGCGCCACGAACGCGACCTGGTGGCCCGCCACGTCAGCGACCTGGACCCCGCCGCCGTCGTGGTCGACCAGGACGAGATTCCCGGTACCGGCCGGGCCGTCGAGGTGGCGCTGGAAGCCCTGGACTCGCGGGGACTGCTGGAGGGCACCGTGGTGGTCACGTACGGCGACGTTCCGCTGCTCACCGCCGACCTCTTGGCAGAGCTGGTCTCCACCCACGAACGCGACGCCAACGCCGTCACCGTACTCACCGCCGTCCTGGACGACGCCACCGGTTACGGCCGGATCCTGCGCGCGGCTGACGGCACCGTGACCGGCATCCGAGAGCACAAGGACGCCACGGAAGCCGAACGCCAGGTCCGCGAGGTTAACTCAGGCATCTATGCCTTTGACGCAGCCGTGCTCCGCAGCGCCCTCGCCAAGGTGACCACCGACAATGCCCAGGGCGAGAAGTACCTGACGGATGTCCTGGGACTGGCGCGGGACGCGGGCGGACGTGTGGCCGCCGTCGTCACCACCGACCGCTGGCAGGTCGAAGGCGCGAACGACCGTGTCCAGCTCTCGGCACTCGGTGCCGAACTGAACCGCCGCATCGTGGAGGCGTGGATGCGCGCCGGTGTCACCGTGGTGGACCCGGCAACCACCTGGATCGACTCCTCCGTCACCTTGGACGAGGACGTCCGGATCCTGCCCAATACGCAGCTGCACGGCACCACTGCCGTGGCGCGCGACGCCGTCGTCGGCCCCGACACCACCCTGACCGACGTGACTGTGGGCGAGGGTGCCACGGTGACCCGCACGCACGGCTCCGGCGCGCGCATCGGCGCGGACGCCGCCGTCGGCCCCTTCACCTACCTCCGGCCGGGCACTGTCCTGGGCGAAAGCGGCAAGATCGGCGCGTTCTACGAGACCAAGAACGTCACCATCGGGCGCGGTTCCAAGCTGTCGCACCTGGGCTACGCCGGCGATGCCGAAATCGGCGAGGACACCAACATCGGTTGCGGCAACATCACCGCCAACTACGACGGCGAGAAGAAGCACCGCACGGTCATCGGCTCAGGCGTCCGCACGGGTTCCAATACGGTGTTCGTAGCCCCGGTCACCGTGGGGGACGGCGCTTACAGCGGCGCCGGTGCGGTGATCCGGAAGGACGTTCCCGCGGGCGCGCTGGCCGTCACCATGGCGGCGCAGCACAACACCGAAGGCTGGGTTCCGGCGAACCGACCCGGCACCCGCTCCGCCGAACTGGCCCAGGCGGCCACCACAGATTCCTCAAGTACCCCGGCATCTACAGAAGAGGGCAAGTAACCATGAGCGAAATTACGGCGCACGGCGAGAAGAAGCTGGTACTCGCCTCCGGGCGTGCCCATCCGGAGCTGGCGCGGGAGATCGCCAAGGAGCTCGGTACGGACCTGCTGCCCGTGGACGCCTACGACTTCGCCAACGGCGAGATCTACGTGCGCGCCGGCGAGAGCGTGCGCGGCACGGATGCGTTCGTCATCCAGGCGCACCCGGCCCCGCTGAACAACCACCTCATGGAACAGCTGATCATGATCGATTCGCTGAAGCGCGCCTCCGCCAAGCGCATCACCGTGGTGTCCCCGTTCTACCCATACGCCCGGCAGGACAAGAAGGGCCGCGGCCGCGAGCCAATCTCCGCCCGCCTGGTGGCCGACCTCTACAAGACCGCCGGCGCTGACCGCATCATGAGCGTCGACCTGCACACCTCGCAGATCCAGGGCTTCTTCGATGGCCCCGTGGACCACCTCATGGCCATCCCGCTGCTGGCTGACTACATCCGTACCCGCGTGGACGCCGAGAACATCACCGTGGTCTCCCCGGATACCGGCCGCGTCCGGGTTGCCGAGCAGTGGGCCGAGCGCCTGGGCGGCGCCCCGTTGGCCTTCGTGCACAAGAGCCGCGACCTGACCGTCCCCAACCAGGCTGTTTCCAAGACCGTGGTGGGCCAGATCGAGGGACGCACCTGCGTGCTGATCGACGACATGATCGACACCGGCGGAACCATCTCCGGCGCCGTGCAGGTGCTGAAGAACGCCGGCGCCAAGGACGTCATCATCGCCGCCACCCACGCCGTGTTCTCCGAACCGGCTGCGCAGCGCCTGTCCGAGTCCGGTGCCCGGGAAGTGGTGGTCACCAACACGCTGCCGCTGTCCTCCTCGCAGCGCTTCCCGCAGCTGACGGTGCTTTCCATCGCACCGCTGATTGCGCGCGCCATCCGCGAAGTGTTCGACGACGGCTCCGTCACCAGCCTCTTCGACGGCAACGCCTGACGTTCCCACGCGGCCGGCGCCGGGTACGTTTTCAGTAAACGGTCCCGGCGCTGCTAAACTGTTCAGCGATACCTTGGCGAGGGAGAGCACCGGTAACCGTATGCGCGGGAACCCGTTGCAGGTCTCCGTTATCGACTGGGTCTGAATCTCCCTTCGAGGATGGGCCGGCTCCGGCCGCCCGGCGTTGAAGGTCGCAACAGACCTCCGCCCTTGCTGAACACCGTTTCATCTTCAAGGAGATATCCATGTCTGAGCAGAAGCTCGCAGCAGAACTGCGCACCGAATTCGGCAAGGGCTACGCCCGCCGCGCCCGGATGGCCAACCTGATCCCCGCCGTCATCTACGGCCACGGCGCAGAGCCCATCCACATTACCCTGCCCGCCAAGGCCACCACCCTGGCCGTCCGCACGCCCAACGCCCTGCTGTCCCTGGACATCAACGGCGAAGGCCACCTGGCCCTGGTCAAGGACGTCCAGCGCGACCCGATCAAGCAGATCATCGAGCACATCGACCTCCTGACCGTCCGCAAGGGCGAGAAGGTCACCGTTGACGTTCCCGTCCACGTTGAAGGCGAAACCGCTCCGGGCACCGTCCACAACCTCGAACTGACCTCCGTGTCCGTCGAAGCCGAGGCAACCCACCTGCCCGAGTCCGTCGAGGTCAGCATCGAAGGCCGCGGTGCCGGCGAGCACATCCACGCCTCCGACCTGGTCCTGCCGAAGGGCACCGTCCTGCTGACGGACGCCGACGCGCTCGTGGTCAACATCTCGGAGCCCACGGTCGTGGCCGAGGAAGAGACCGAAGGCGAGGAAGCTGCAGCCGAGGAAGCTCCCGCAGCTGAAGAAGCAGCCGAAGAAGCCGCAGCCGAGTAATCACCCGGCGTACTGCAATGGCCGGACCCCGAGGGGTCCGGCCATTGCCGTGTCCGGCCCCGTCCGCCTCCAACACCCTAGGATTGATCCATGACTGACACCTGGCTGATCGTTGGCCTTGGCAACCCCGGAACCCAGTACCAGGGCAACCGGCACAACGTAGGGCAGATGGTTCTGGACGAGCTCGCGGGCCGCATGGGTGCCGGGTTCAAGACCCACAAGGCACGGGCACAGGTCCTCGAAGGACGGCTGGGCATCGGCGGTCCGCGCGTGGTGCTGGCCAAGCCCATGAGTTACATGAACGTTTCCGGCGGACCGGTGTCCGCCCTGGCGAACTTCTACGGAATTGAGCCGGACCGCGTGGTAGCGGTACACGACGAGATCGACATCCCCTTTAGTACCGTGAAGCTGAAAATCGGCGGCGGCGAAGGCGGCCATAACGGGCTCCGGGACATCTCCAAGGCCCTTGGAACGAAGGATTACCTGCGTGTGCGCGTGGGAGTGGGCCGGCCTCCGGGCAGGATGGACACTGCCGATTACGTCCTCCGCGACTTTGGCACCGCGGAGCTCAAGGAACTGCCCTTCCTGCTCGATGAAGCCGCGGACGCCGTGGAATCGCTGGTCCGGGAAGGGCTGACCGCCGCCCAGCAGCGGTTCCATCCGGCAAAGTCCGGGTAGCGCGTTCCCAAAACTTTAGGCCGTTCGGCCCTGTCTTGATGTCACAGGGTGGGGGTACTCTACTTCCTATGCGGGGGAGCAATGGGGCTAACCTCCGCTACCGGGGACGTAGGGGACGAGTTCATGTCAAACGAGCCACTCAGTTGGGGACGTGGGTTAGCGCTCCACAGCGTCGGGTTACGTAGCCGGGCTTCTTCGGCGCCCGAGGTTCCACACTGGTCAGCACCTGCCCGTAGCGCCAATCTCGAGGCGGTCCGGGCGGCACTCACGCGCGAAGGCTCGCTCGGCGCCGTCATCACCGGGCCCCGCGGAGTGGGGAAATCATCGTTGGCGCGTGCCGCCGTCGCTGACCTTGGCCAGGATGCCTGGCCGCTCCAGTTACGCTGCGGGCCCGCCGGCGCCGCCACACCTTACGGCTGCCTGTCCTTCCTCCTGGCACGACTGCCGCAGGCCTACATGGGATCGCCGACCGCCATTCTTCGGGGCATCACCTCCCTGATCCGTTCCGACGCAGGGGGCAGGCAGTGCGTCATCACGCTGGACACCTGCGGGGCCATTGACGACATGAGCGCCGGCGTGCTCCTGAACGTGCTCATGACCGGAACGGCCAGGATCGTGGCCGTGGCGCCCAGGAGCAGCGACCTTCCCGTGGACTTCCACTGGCTGCTCGCCGACCGCCGGCTGAGCGAGGTCCGGCTGGACAACCTCAACGAACTGCAGACCCGGCAGGTGCTGCTTTCGCTCCTGGGCCACAAGGTATCTTCCTCACTGGTCACCACCTGCCACCACATGGTGGGCGGTAACCCGCTTCTCCTCAAGGCCCTCGTCGCCGAGCAGCAGCTGTCGGGCAACCTGGTGCTCTCCGATTCGGTCTGGACGCTCCGGGACAAAATCGTCCTGGACGGGGCCGCCAGCCTGGAGGACATCGTCCGGTCGCGCTGGTCCAGGGAAACGCCGGAGGCCCGCAACGTCATCGAAATGCTCGCCTGCGCGCGAAGGGTGGAGCTGACCAGGCTCAGCGCACTTTTCGGCGCAGACGTGGTGGCGGACATGGAGGATGCCGGACTCCTCGACATCGATTGCTCGGAACACCGTTGGGTCTCGCTACGGGAAAAATACATCGGCGACGTGGTCCGCACCTGGCTGGGCATAGCGCGCCGGCGCGAACTCCGAGCATTACTGCTGGAGGGCGAGGAGCCGGACCCCGCCGGCATGACCGTCCAGGAACTGATGGCATTCGCCGCGTGGACACATGAGTGTGAGGCGGAGCTGGCTCCGGCGCTGGCGCTCGCCGCGGCCGATGCCGCTGTGCAGCTGTTCGACCCGAGGTTTGCCCTCACCTATGCCGATATGCTCCGCAGGGCGGACCCCGAATGGGTGCCCGGACAGCGCCGGAAAGCCGCTGCGTACCTGCAATTGGACCTGCCACTGCAGGCCATGGCTGCCCTGGAAGAGGTGTCCCGGCCGGAGCTGGACGGCCTGGACGTGGTGGAGTACGCCGAGGTAATCGCGGCCAAATGCCGGACCATGCTGTGGCTGCCCGAGCGAACGGCCGCAATACCCGGGCTGCTGGCGCAGGCCCGGCAGCGCATCGGCGCCGCTGCGGACACCCGGTGGCCCGAACCAGCGGCCCGGGCAGTCAACCGGATAGAGCTCAGCAGCCTCGAATATCGGGCCTTCACCGGCGAGTACCCGGCGATGATCCCGGACCTGGAAGCGGCAGCTGACCCCGTGCGGAACCCCGACACGGCGTACCGGATGCATTGCGGAATCCTGCTGATGGGCGCGCTGGCTGTGTCCGGAAGGGAGATGGACGCGCTTAGCCTCATGCGTCAGCTCGGAGGCCAGCTCAGCGACGCTTCGGAGGTGGTGGGACTGCGCGAGCGCTATCACCGGGAGTCCTACCTGGTGCTCCTGCTGGCCGGCCAGTGGCGGCGTTGCGCGGAACTCCTGCCGGCCGAAGAGAACCGGGAACCCAGTTACCTGCCCTCCCGTACTGCCGGTGCAGAACTGGCAGCAGGTATAGCCAACGCCTTCGCCGGCCGCGGCGGGGAGGCCCTGGACCCGCTGGTGTCCGCGGTTGCGCAACTGGAACTCCAGCCCGTCCAGACGCCGCTGCGGACGGCCTATGCGGCCACCGCGCTCGCCTACGCCCAGACCGGCAACTCGGCGCAGGCCCGAAAGTACCTCGCCAAACTGCAGTCCGCCCCTGGCAGGAGCAGCTTCATTGCTGAGACCATCATCGGGTTTTGCGCCATGGTGGCCCGCCGCTGGCTCGGTGATCCGGATGCGGTGAAGGAGCTGAAGGAGCAGGCAGGGCTCAACGCCGCAGCCGGCCGGTACACCATCGCCGGAATTCATCAGCTGGCCGGCACCGTCAATGGAGGAGACGCCGACTTCCGGATCCTGGAGGACATGGCCGGCCACCGCCAGGGACCGCTGGCGGAGGTGTCCCGCCTCATCGCGTCCGGCAGCCGCAGCAAGGACGCGAAAACCCTGCTGGCCGGCGGTGAGCTTGCCGCCACCCTTGAGCTGGACGCCGTGGAGGCGCGCTGCATGGCCCTCGCGGTGGACTTCGCCCGCCACGACGGCGATGCCGCCACCGCGCGGACGGCGCAGGCCCGCCTGGACATCCTCGCGGCGACTGTGGCCCACCTTCCCATTGTTCCCACCAGCGGCAGCCCCCTGCTGACCAGCCGGGAACGCCAAATAGCCCGGCTGGCCGGAGGAGGAGCCTCCAACCGCGACATCGCCCTTGAGATGGGTGTCTCGGTGCGGACCGTGGAGGGACACCTGTACCAGGTGTTCACCAAGCTGGGCGTGACTTCCAGGGGTGATCTGACTGGACTCGTCTAACGGCCGCCGGCCCTCAGGCCCGCACCGCCCCATGGTAGGGCGGCACGAGCCCCTGGACCGGATCTGCACCATCATCCGCAACGGAACCAGCCATGCCGCTTTCATCATGGCCGGCCCCGGAGTTGGGAAGTCGGCCCTCGCCGACGCCGTCGCGGAACGGTTGGATGGCGAGCTGACGGTGGTCAGGGTCCATGGCAGTGCAGCGCTATCTTCCGTGCCCTTCGGAGTCCTTACCCCCTACACCGGAGACCTGAGCGCTGAGGAATCAGTGTCTCCGGTGGCAGTTTTGCGGTCCATCTGGAGTTACTTTGAGGAGCTGCGGGCAGGTAGCAGTGCGCCTGTACTGCTGGTGCTGGACGATGCGCATTACCTGGATGACTCGTCCGCCGCAGTGGTGGCCGACCTGATTGCAGCGGGCTGGGCCAGCGTGGTCGCGGCTGCACGGCCCCGCCCGGGGCTGCCGCAGCCGATGAGTCAGCTCTGGTTCGACGGGCTGGCGGAACGGGTTGATCTCCGGCCACTGGACCGGAACCAGGTCGAAGAGGTCCTGGGCCACATCCTCGACGGGACAGTTCCGGATGCCACGGTTGATGCCATCTGGAATGGCACGGGCGGGAATCCCCGTATCCTCGATGCCCTGCTCCACGACGCCGCCGAGGCCGGGACGCTGGCCAGACGGAACGGCATCTGGATCCTGGTGGGTCCGCTGCCGGCCCACGGTCCCCGGCTGTCGGCCGTGGTGGCCAAGGACCAGCTCCGCCGTCCGCCGGAGGAACAGGAGGCGCTCAGGCTGATCGCCCTGGCCGAACCCATAGGCCGCAAGACTATTGAAGAGGCCAACGGCGCGGCGGTGGTCCGGTCCCTCCTGGACCAGCAGCTGATCGTGGAAACCCAGGGGGTTCCGTCGGAACTCTCGCTGTGGAATGACCTATACGCACGTGCCCTCCGGAATACAGTCTCCGTCTCGCGCAGCCTCCAGCTTTTCGAAAAGACCGCGGCCTGCCGTGATACGTCCGCGCTGCACGGGGAAGGGCGGCTCCGCCACATTGAGTGGGCCCTGGAGTCCGGCGTGGCGGTGCCGGAACCGGACCTTGCCGCCGCCGCCAAGGACGCCGTGGACCGGTACCGCAACCGCAGCGCGGCAGCCCTTGCCGCCCGGGTCCACAGCCCCGCCTTGGCACCCCTTGCCCACGCCATCCAGGCGCGGGCGCTGTACAACGAGGGTGCCTATTCGGACGCCGCGGCGCTGCTGGACGGGTGCGCCGACAGCCTGGCCGGCCATCCCGAGGGACCGGCCGCCATCCTGCTCCGTGCCTGCGCCCACCAGGCAGCAGGGCACACGGCGGAACCGGGCGCAGGGGGTCATCTCGCGGACGCCGGCGGGGTGGACGGGCATCAATGGCCGCAGACCCTGCCGTGGCTGCTGCAGCTAGGGGACCGGGCGGATCCACGCGAGCTCGAAGACGCCATGGACCAGCTTCGGAGCGTTCCGCAGCCGGGCCCCGGCCATGCGGCCGTCCTCGCGGTTGGTAACGCACTGCTGGCCCAGACCCTGGACGGAGCGGGCCGGGCAGTGGACGGGCTCGAAACGGCCCTGATGGCGGCAGCTGAGCTTCCGGCGCTTCATGACAGCCTCTTCTTCTTCCCGGAGTTCGTCCTGGGCAGGCTGGCCGCCACCTACGTTGCCATGGGTGAGTGGGACTCCGCCGAGCACGAAATCAGCAGCTACGCGGCAACGCACGCCGCGGGCGCACCCACGTTCAACGGCAGCCTGCAGATCCTCCGCGGCTACGCCATGCTCCGGCAGGGCCGGATGGAGCGCGCGTACCAGCTGCTGCTGCCGGCGGTGGAGGCGCTTCGGCTGAACGATCCGCTCCTGCTGTTCCGGCTGGGGTCCGCGCTGGGCTTTTACGCGGCAGCGCGCCTGGGGGACGCCGCCCAGGCCAGACGCCTGGAACAGGACTACAAGGAGGCGCCGGCGGGCGGCCCCGCCTACGATCTTGTGGCCGCCGGATACGTGGCCGCCGCTGCCGAATACCTGGCGAGGGACGGAAAGGGGCTGGCTTCCCTGCACACGGTGGCAACCACGGCGGAAGCCTCGGGGAGGACAGGTACCCTGCTGGAGATCCTTGCGATGTGCTGGGACCTAGGGGACAGCTCGGTGATACCGCAGGTGCGCGCCGTGGCCGGCACCGTGCAGGGCAGCTGGGCGGGAGCCCTGCACACCCTGGCAGAGGACTGGGACCAGGCCGCGGGAGATGGCCTGATGGAGACTGCGGCGGCCCTGGAAAGCGCCGGATTCCTGAACCTCGCGCGCGAGGCCTACGCCAGGGCCAGCACCGTGCTCGACGGGGAGGGTGAGCGTCGGCGCTCACGGCAGGCAGTGGCCCAGCGGGAACGCTGCGACCACGAGCTCGGAGAACGGTTCCGGGAGGGCCGCTTCATTGCCGCGGCACCCAGCGTCCACCTGACGCGCCGGGAGCAGGACATCGTGGAACTGGCGGTGCAGGGCCTGACGGACCGCGAGATCGCCCAGCGGCTGATGGTGTCGGTCCGCACCGTGGAGGGCCACCTGTACCGCACGTATGTCAAGCTCGGGGTTCGCAGCCGGGAAGAGCTGGAGTCCGCGCTGCCCAACTAGCGGCGGCGGATCCGTGGCAGCTGCCGCGGGTAACCGGCTGGCGTACCCGTAGTGCATACCCGGATGATTAGAGTACTTCCTACTCGTGTGCCGGCCGGCTTCCCGGTCTTTACTTAAAGCGGAAACGATCTTCCGGCCCCCGGGCCGGTCAAGACGGGGCCGGCGACGACAGAGTCTTCTGAGACCGAGACTCTCCCCCCAGCCGTCGCCGGCCCTCCGCTCCGCGGGTGAAGCCCGGAGCGGCGGTGGCGGCTGCTCCCGGCGGCCGCCACAGCCGTGCTGTGGGACAATTGAATGTCATCCATTGGCAGTTCAAGGAGTCCGTTTTGGCCGTAGTATCAACGCCAGCCACCCTCTCGCCTGCCCTGCCGGCGATGGATAACAGTGAAGTTGCCCGGATCCGGAACGACTTTCCGGTCCTTGACCAGCAGGTCAACGGCCAGCCCCTGGTGTATCTCGATTCCGGCGCCACGTCGCAGAATCCGTTGAGCGTCATTGAAGCTGAGCAGGAGTTCTACGAACAGCGCAACGCCGCCGTCCACCGGGGCGCACACCATTTGGCGGTGGAGGCCACCGAGGTATTCGAGGCCGCCCGCGAGACGATGTCCGCGTTCATCGGTGCGGACTACGCCGAGACGGTGTGGACTTCCAATGCCACCGAGGGCCTGAACCTGGTCAGCTATGCCCTCTCCAATGCCGGGCTGTGGGCTGCGCACGGCCGTGGCGACGCAAGCCTGAAGGATCTGGCACTCGGTCCAGGTGACGAGATCGTGGTCACCGAGATGGAGCACCACGCCAATCTGATCCCGTGGCAGGAGCTCGCCTTCCGGACCGGCGCCACGGTCCGCTTCATCCCCATCGACGACGCCGGCCGGTTGCACATGGATGAGGCCGCCCGGATCATCAACCCCCGTACCCGGGTCCTTGCCTTTACGCACGCATCGAACGTCCTGGGCACCATCAATCCGGTCCATGACCTGGTGGAGCTGGGCCGGAAGGCCGGCGCACTCGTGGTCATGGACGCGTGCCAGTCCGCCCCGCACATGCCCCTGGACGTCAAGGAACTCGACGTGGACTTCGCTGTCCTGTCTGGCCATAAGATGCTGGCACCCACCGGCATCGGCGTCCTCTACGGCAAGCAGGAGCTTCTGGACATCCTGCCGCCATTCCTCACCGGCGGGTCCATGATCACCACGGTCACCATGGATCGGGCCGAATACCTTCCCGCACCCCAGCGCTTCGAGGCCGGCACCCAGCGCATCTCGCAGGCGGTGGCACTCGCCGCGGCCGCGAACTACCTCACCGAGACCGGCCTGGACCGCATCCACCGGTGGGAGTCCGAACTGGGCCAGCGCATGGTTGCGGGTCTCGCGGACCTGCCAGGCATCCGGGTCCTGGGTCCTGGGGCGGGGGAGGAGCGGATTGGCCTGGCCGCCTTCGACGTCGACGGCGTCCACGCGCACGACGTCGGGCAGTTCCTTGACGCGCGCGGCATCGCCGTCCGCGTGGGCCACCACTGCGCCCAGCCGCTGCACCGCCGGCTCGGCCTGACCGCCACCACCCGGGCGAGTGCTTACCTGTACAACACCACCGACGACGTGGACCGCTTCCTGGACGCCGTGTCCGGCGTGCGGGGCTACTTCGGTGCCTAGCAGAGCAGATTCGAAGGTATATCCATGAGCCTTGACCAGCTGTACCAGCAGATCATCCTGGACCATTCCAAAGCCCGCCACGGCAGCGGCCTGGCCGGAACGGCTGCGCCGGAAGGCGCCAGCACCGGGCAGTCGCACCAGCTCAACCCTGTGTGCGGCGATGAAGTCACCCTGCGGCTTGCCGTGGCGGACGGCAAAGTAGCCCAGGTCTCGTGGGACGGGACAGGCTGTTCCATCTCAATGGCCTCCGCCTCGGTGCTCAGCGAACTGGCCGAAGGCATGACGGTGGCGGAACTGCATGAAGTCATTGACAGCTTCAGGGAAGTCCTGCGCTCCCGCGGAAAGGTTGCAGCGGACGCCGAACTCCTTGGCGATGCAGCAGCCTTCGAAGGGGTAGCCCGCTACGCCGCCCGGGTCAAGTGCGCCATGATCTCGTGGGTCGCCGCAGAGGACGCCCTGAACCAGGCGGCATAGGACTTTCGTGCCGACTGTCGGCGTGCCGAACGAACCGTTCCGGCAGCTTTCCGCCTAGGTAGTCATGCCCCGATTGCGCGAGTACAAGTAGGTAACTCTTCCACGCCCAAGACAGGTAGCAATTACCGGTGTAACCGGTCCCTTCGCAAGCTTGACTAGTCCTAACCAGGAACCGAACCCAGCAAAGGGTCTCAGGATGAGTCAGGCCAGGCTATACCCTTTTTTTGTGGACGCCCGCGGCGGCGATAACCGCCTCATCGGGAGGCCCGTACACCGCGGGCTGGCTGGCCGAGTGCCGGGCCACCGCTCTTCTTCTGCCACAGTGCTGCGCCTGCATCCCTTCTCTGCTGGGCTGTTGCCCGATAAAGGCGAAAGGAGGCGGACGTGGGACTCAGAATAGGCTACGCTGCCGGCGCATTTGACCTGTTCCATATAGGTCACCTCAACATCCTCAAGCACGCAAAATCACAGTGTGACTACCTCATCGCCGGTGTGGTGACGGACGAGATCCTGGTCCACGCCAAGGGCCGGTTGCCCGTGGTTCCCTTTGCGGAGCGGCTGGAGATCGTGAGAAACATCACGTATGTCGACATGGCCTACGCTGAGTCGATTTCAGACAAGCTCCTCGTTTGGGAAGAACTTCGGTTCACTGTTTTTTTCAAGGGCGATGACTGGCGTGGAACCCCTCAGGGGAAGAAACTGGAGAAAGCGTTCAGCGAAGTGGGCGTCGAGGTCGTTTACTTTCCCTACACGGTGCACACGTCGAGCTCCGCATTGCGGACTGCTCTCGAACTTATCAATCAACCCGTGGGTACGGCGGGACGCATGCACGAGGCCCCGCGATGAACGGGCTGCGGATAGCCATGATCGGCACGCGGGGGGTCCCCGCCCGCTATGGCGGATTCGAGACCGCCATCGAGGAAATAGGACAGCGGTTGTGCGCACGGGGACATCGGGTGACAGTCTACTGCCGGGATCTGGAGCGGGAAGCTACGCAAGAAACATATCTGGGGATGGACCTGGTGCACTTGCCGGCGCTTCGCAAGCGCTCCCTTGAGACGCTGAGCCACACAGGGCTGTCGGTGACGCATCTGATCCGCCACCGTGTGGACGCGGCCCTTCTGTTCAACGCAGCGAACGCCCCGTACCTTCCGCTCATCCGTGCTGCCGGCATCCCTGTCGCCACGCACGTGGACGGGCTTGAGTGGAAGCGGGCAAAGTGGGGCCCTGCCGGGCGGAAGTATTATCAGCGGGCGGAGGCAATGGCAGTGAAATGGTCCGACGCGCTCATCGCCGACGCGATCGGTATCCAGAACTACTACCGCCGGAAATTTGACGTGGAAACCGTGTACCTCGCGTACGGGGCACCCATACTGTCGACCAGGGCATCGAGCAGGCTCGCGGAACTGGATCTCGAGAGCCGCAGGTACCACTTGGTGGTTGCCCGGTTTGAACCGGAAAACCACCTCCACCTGGTGGTTGACGGATTCGCAAGGAGCGGCGCGAAAGCCCCTCTCGTCGTCGTGGGCTCTGCACCGTACTCCGGCGAATATACCCGGGTCGTGCATGCGCTGGCCGATCATCGGGTGCGTTTTGTGGGTGGCGTCTGGGACCAGGAGCTGCTGGACCAGCTGTACTCAAATGCGATGGTGTATTGGCATGGCCATTCCGTCGGCGGCACCAATCCTTCCCTGTTGCGCGCCATGGGGGCTGGCGCACCCACCAATGCCTTCGACGTCGATTTCAACCGTGAAGTCCTGGGCGATGCAGGCCGGTATTTTTCCTCCCCGGAGGACGTGGCACAGCTCGCCTCCGAAGCCGAAAATGTGCGCCCGGAACTCGCCGCGCGGGGCCTCCTTGGCCAGCAGATGGCCCGCCGCTACGACTGGGACGTGGTTACGGACGGTTACGAGCGGCTTTGCCTGGAACTCGCTGCGGCAAAGAGGAAGGCTCCCCGCCACCGCGTTGCGAACCGCGGCGTTCCATGGGTGACAGGAGCCAGGAAATGACGGTCATGGATTCAAAGTTCCCGGGGGAAGCCGGTTCCGGAGGGGCCCGCCCAGGGTATGTCGCCACCGTGCGCCGCTTGGCCGCCGCGCAAAAAGCGGCGGCCCGCAGCGCCCCTGCCTACTCGCGTTTCATCAACAGGAGGCTGGGCCGGCTGTTTGCCGCCGCTGCGTTTATCGCCGGGCTGACACCCAACGCCGTCACAGCAGTCAGCGCACTCTTCACGTTCGCCGGCATCCTGGCTTTGACAATGTTTCCGCCAAGCTGGCTCCTGGGCATCGTTGTTTCCGGATGCCTGGTAGTGGGCTATGCACTCGACTCCGCTGACGGCCAGGTAGCCCGCCTCCGTGGTACTGGCTCCCCGGCGGGAGAGTGGCTGGATCACATGGTTGATGCAGTCAAGACCTCAATGCTGCCGTTGGCGCTCGCGGTTGCGCTGTACCGGTTCGACGCCGTGCAGCCGGGTTGGCTTCTGGTTCCGCTCGGCGCCGCGGTAGTGTCCGCTGTTCTGTTCTTCTCGATGATCCTTACCGAGCAGCTGCGAAAGCAGAGCGGTACGGGGCCGGTCGCAGCACGCGCGGCAGGACCCTCGTGGTTGCGTTCACTTCTGGTGGTTCCGATGGATTACGGGGTGCTCTGCCTGACGTTCCTTTTCTACGGAGCCATACCCGTATTCATGACGGTTTATACCGTGATAGCGGCCGCCACCGCGGCTTTCCTGATCCTTGCCTCCATAAAGTGGTTCAGGGAACTCTCGTCGGTTCCCCGTAAACCCCCCGGCAGTACGGGACGGCACTTGCGCAGCGTTGATGCACCGCTGGAACACCAGGCATTGGACGTGACGCCGTGAGCAGGCTTTTTCAAGATCCGGCCCGGAAGCCAGGCGCTGCGGGCCCGGGCCGCCGATCGCGTGCCTGGAAAGCAAGTGCCGGTGCCCTGGCATTGCTTCTCTTCGCCGGTGTTTCCTGGGCGGCAACAAATGGATTTGTCCAGATGCCGCAGCCGGAGGCGGCAGGCGCCCTCCAAACCCCGGAGACATCCGCGGCAGCGACCGACCCGCCGGCCACGGTGCTGCCGGAACAAACAGCCGCTGCACGTCCAGGGTCAACACGGCCGTCCGTGCCGGGACCTGGATCAACACAAGCCAGCACGGGCAGCGAGGTCCCGTCGGACGCGGCGCCAGCACCGGTGGACCGCAGGGGCCGGAGCGAGAAGCAGCTGGCCGAAATCCCACAACCGGTGGCGTCCGCAGTGGCGCTGGACGCCAAAAAGACAGTGAGGCATGGTGTCTCCGCTGCCGTCGGCGCGTTGGAGGCAGTACAAGGGGAAGCCCAAGGTGTAGGCGAAATTGCCGGCCCCGCACTGCGGTTCAGGGTGACGATCACGAACGAGACGCAAATGGATTTGTCCCTGGCCGGTGTGCTGGTGAACGTCAGCTTTGGCGCGGATGAACTGCCCGCCGGGGAACTCAGCGGACCCGGTACCGCCCCATTCCCGGCCTCCGTACCACCCGGGGGTACCGCCGAGGCAGTCTATGTCTTCTCGGTGCCCGAAGATTCCCGTGATGCTGTGCGGATCTACTTCAGCCTGGACGCCGAAACACCCATAGCGGCATTCGCCGGGAAAGCACCGGACTGAAAATGACGGCATCAGGAGGAATCGGCAGCCTGGTGCCGCCATTGCGCCTGCGTGCTGCAGTTCGTCGCGGACGCAAGGGCTGGAAACGTCTGGCGGCCCACGGCAGTGCTCTCTGCCTGCGGTCCTTGAACCTGTTGTCGCAGGCACCGGTCACCGGGTCAGCTCCCGTTGTGGTTTCGATGACCACCCACGGAGAACGGATCCACACCGTCTCAATAGCGCTTGAATCCATAGCGTCCGGTCGGGTCCGGCCGCGAAGGCTTCTCCTGTGGCTCGATTCCGAGGCTCTCATGGCTGACCGGCCGGCAGCTGTCCGTCGACTGGAGAGCCGGGGGCTGGAGGTGCTGCTTACATCGAACTATGGGCCGCACACAAAGTACTACCCATACGTCGCGGGAACAGACCACCACACTCTTCCCCTCGTCACGGCCGACGATGACATCATCTATCCCCGCTCGTGGCTGGATCTCTTGATAAGGGCCCATCATGCGGATCCGGAAGCCGTTCACGGTCACTGGGTTAACGTCATGCAGGTCAGGGCGTCACGTGTTGTCCCTTACAGCGATTGGCGGCGTGCGCGGGACACAGGCGCCGCCGGCGGAAACTTCGCGCTCGGGGTTTCGGGTGTGATCTATCCGCCCGCCATGCTGGAAGAACTTAGGCGTCAGGGGGACGGTTTCCTCGCAGCCGCGCCCGGCGCTGACGATATCTGGCTGCACCGGACGGCTTTGCGGGCGGGTATCCCTGTCCGTCAGGTCCGCACCGCGCCGCGCCACTTCCCAATTATTCCAGGCAGCCAGGAGAGTTCCCTGATGGCAGAGAACGTGGGGAACCGCCGCAACGACTTTCTCATCACTGGCCTGTACGCGGCCGATGACATCCTGGCGATCGCCACGAACGGCGACCACCAGTTGCCAAAGTAAAGGGGACTACCGTGGTTTCGCAAGCAACGCCTTCCATTCCGGCCACCGCGACTGGACGCGACACAATCCCAAGGCACGCGTTCAGGACCGTCGATGAGCTCTTGCGCAAAAGCGTCGCTGCTGTGCTCGGGGTTGCTCTTGCCATATCCCTGGCGGTGACGGGTTCCTTCCCTTCATTCGCCGATTCGTCTCCCCTGGATCCCACCAGCCCGTCCACACCTGTGACAGTCTCGGCCGACGCCTTGCCCACACCCCAACATAACGGCGTGGCCTGGGTGCAGCTCGTCATCGGAAACACGGTCTTTGTTGGCGGTGACTTCTCGCGTGCCCGGCCAGCCGGCGCGGCGGCGGGCACCAACGAGGTGGTCCGGGAGAACATACTCGCGTACAACCTGACCACCGGCGAGCTCCTGCCCTTTGCCCCGTCCCTCAACGGAGAAGTGACGGCGCTCGCAGCGTCTCCGGATGGATCCAGGCTCTACGTCGGAGGTTCGTTCACTTCGTTTAACGGCGCCAAGGTCTGGCGCGCCATAGCACTCAATCCCGTAACCGGCGCTCTCAACCTCGGTTTCCTGCCCAAGATGTCCGCTTCAGTGCGGGCCATCGTCGCTACGGCAGACACGGTCTTTTTGGGGGGACTGTTCAACGGCGTGGGATCCGTAAGCCGTGACCGTCTGGCCGCCGTCAGTGCAACTGACGCGTCACTGCTGCCGTGGAATCCGGTTGCGTCAGGCGGGCGGGTGAATGCGCTGGCACTTTCTCCGGATGGGGCTAGCATGGTGGTAGGCGGCGCGTTCACCTCCCTCAACGGATCGACCAACCCCGGGTATGGACTGGGCAAAGTGGATACCAACCTTGGGGCTCTCCAGCCCTTCCAGATCAACAATATTGTCCGTAACGGCGGCACCAGCGGTTCCATCACCAGCCTTGCCACGGACGGAGCCAACGTGTACGGCTCCGGCTACACCTTCGGGCGCTCCAGCACACTCGAGGGAATTTTCTCGGTGAAATGGTCTGACGACACCACCTCTTGGCTGGAGGACTGCCATGGGGATACTTATTCCGTCCAGCCCATCGGCGACGTCGTCTACGCCGCCGGCCATGCCCACTACTGCGGAAACGTCGGCGGCTTTCCGCAGGAGGAGCCGTGGCAATTCAGCAGGGGAATTGCCTTTAGCCGGGCAGCCACGGGCGTTGTAAGCCCTGAAAGCCATGGGTACACAAACTTCGCGGGCAACCCGGCCCCCTCACTCTTGAACTGGTTCCCCATCATGAACGCCGGCACATTCACGGGTCAGGACCAGGGGCCCTGGACCGTTGCAGGAAGCGCCGACTACGTGGTCATGGCAGGGGAATTCACCATCGTGAACAACCAGCCCCAGCAAGGGATGACCCGTTTTGCGAAGAGCAGCATTGCCCCGAACGCCCGGGGGCCACGGGTTACGGGGCAGAACTTCAACCCCACCCTTTCCACCCCCGCGGCAGGCGAGGTGCGGGTGCGGTGGCAGGCAAACTGGGACCAAGATAACGCGAACCTAACCTATGACGTAAGGCGCAACGGGGCAGTAGTCGCCACCTTCAACCAAGCTTCGACCTTCTGGAAGCGCCCTGGCATGACATTCACCGATACTGGCTTGGTCCCGGGGGAAAGCTACGGCTACCGGATCTTTGTCCGTGACCCGTTTGGAAACGAGGCCCGGAGTGACACCGTAACCATCGACGCCGTGGGGTCAGTGGCGCCTGCGGGCTCTTACGCCGGACAGGTGCTGGCTGACAACCCGGTAAATTACTGGCGGCTCGGGGAAAGCTCCGGTGCCACAGCGGTGGACCTGGCTGGAAGGGACGATCTCGTCGTCCGGCCCGGTGTCACGTTCGGGGCTGCCGGTGCCCTGAACGGAGAAACGAACACCGCTGCGGCGTTCAACGGCACTGCTGACGCCGTTGCCGGCAGTCCCACCCTGGTCTCCCGCCCCGGTAGCTTCACCACAGAAGCCTGGATCAGGACCAACAGCATTAGCGGTGGAAGAATCATCGGTTACGGCAACACAGTGACCGGAGTGTCAGCGGACTACGACCGCCATGTTTATATGGACAATCTTGGCCGGATCTTCTTTGGCGTCCGTCCGGCGGGCAGCACCGGAACCCGGCTCACTGTCAACACCACTTTGGTCTTTAACAACAACCTGTGGCACCACGTGGTGGCAACGTTGGGTCCCAACGGCATGCAGATAGTTGTGGACGGGACAGTCAGGGCCGGCAGGACCGATGTCACGGCGGCCTGGCCCTTCGACGGCTACTGGCGCGTTGGCGGGGACAACCTCTCGAACTGGCCCAGCCGGCCGACAAGCCGCTACCTCACCGGGCAGATCGACGACGTCGCCATTTACCCCGGCGTGCTGCCGCTGTCCCGGATACAGGCACACTATGTTGCCTCAGGCCGTACCGTCGACGCCCCGCCCGCGCCGCCGACGGCGGCATTCACGGCGGAGACCGACGGCCTGACTGTTAACGTGGACGGCACTGCCTCCTCGGATGCCAACGGGCCTATTGCCGCCTATGACTGGAAGTTCGGTGACGGCGCCACGGGTACCGGAGTCAAGGCCAGCCACACCTATGCCGCTGGCGGTACCTACACCATCCAGCTGACCGTGACCGACAACACGGGCAATAAGCACAGCACCACCAAGGCCGTCACCGTGACTGCACCACCGGCCAACAAGGTGCCGGTCGCTTCGTTCACTGCTGATGTAGCAGACCTGACAGCCTCCCTGGACGGGTCCGGCTCGTCCGATCCGGACGGCACCATCGCCGGCTATACCTGGGATTTTGGGGACTCCACGACCGGGACCGGAGCCACTGCCACCCACACCTACGCGGAGGCGGGCACGTATGCGGTGAAGCTCACCGTCACCGACGATGATGGCGCCACGGGCGCCGTCACGAAGAGCCTTACGGTCACGGCTCCCGCTGCCGGCACGGTCTTGGCAGCAGATGCCTTCGGCCGGTCTGCAACAGGAGGCTGGGGTACCGCGGACACTGGCGGTGCCTGGACGGTGGCGGGCGGTAACACGAACTTCGCCGTCAACAATGGTTCGGGGGCGGCCACGTTGGGAGCAGCCGGTGCCAGCCGAAGTGCGTTCCTTGAGGACGTTTCAACCGCTGCCTTCGACGGGCGCATCACCTTGTCCGCCGATAAGGTGGCCAACGGTGGCGGAATGTTCGCCTCGCTGCTTGGAAGGCGCGTGAGCAGCAACGACTACCGGGCGAAGGTCAAGATCGCCGGCAACGGCGCGGTATCCCTCTACCTGACGCGCGTGGTCAATAACGCGGAAACCACCATAGCCGGACCACTGAACATCTCCGGGCTGACGATGGCGGCCAGCGATCCCCTGGTCCTTCGGCTGAGGCTGGAAGGTACAGGCCCCACCGCCGTCAGCGGCAAGGTTTGGCGGGCGTCCGGAGCCGAGCCAACAACTTGGCAGCTCACCGTCAATGACTCCACAGCTGCCTTGCAGGCGGCTGGCGCAATGGGTGTCGTAGCCTATCTTTCCGGGTCTGCCACCAACGCCCCCGTGGTAATGCGATTCGATGACCTGTCAGTCACCGCCGGCGGGGCGCCCGTGGCTAACGCTGCACCTGTTGCCAGTTTCACCTCAACCGTCAGTGGGCTTTCCACGTCCGTGGACGGCAGCGGTTCTACGGACAGCGACGGCACCATCGCAGGCTATGCCTGGGACTTCGGGGACGGAAGCAGCGGAACGGGATCGACGGCGTCGCACGCCTACGCAGCAGCCGGAACATACAGCGTCACACTGACGGTGACGGACGACGACGGCGCCACCAGTTCGGTGACCCAGCCAGTCGCTGTGTCCGAGGGAGCTCTGGTGGGCGTTCTGGCTGCCGACGCGTTCGGCCGAACCTCGGCTTCCGGCTGGGGGAATGCGGATACCGGAGGGCCCTGGAGTATTGGTGGCGGCGGACCGGCCAGTTACACCGTGGGCAGCGGCGTCGGCACCATGGTTCTGGGTGCAGCAGGGACCCTGCGCCAGACAACCCTCGCTGACCTCTCTCTGACGGCCGCGGAAATCCAGGTGAAGGTGTCACAGGACCGGATCGCCAACGGCGGAGGTTCCTTCCTGGGTGTCGTGGGACGCAAGGTCAGCGCTGATGAATACCGGGCCAAACTGCGTATTTTTGCTAACGGCGGCACCGCGCTCTATCTAACGCGTGTTTCCGGCGGGGCTGAAACCACCCTGCAGTCTGTCTCTGTGCCCGGCCTGACGGTGGCGGCCAATGATGACCTGCAGCTTCGATTGCAGGTCTCAGGTACCAGCCCTACCGCTATCAGGGCGAAAGTGTGGCGGGACGGTGCGGCGGAACCGTCCGACTGGTTGCTGACTGCCAGTGATACCACGGCGTCGCTGCAGTCGGCTGGAACCAGCGGCCTCATGTCTTATCTCTGGGGGACGGCGACCAACTTCCCGGTCGTCGCGCGATTTGATGACTTCACCGTGAAATCACCCTAAGGAGCAAAGAAATGGCCCTCCACCCAGAGGCGGCCGCAGATGCAGTACAGAGGAGCAGCGCCAAACGGGCCGTGACAGCGGTCGCCGTCTGGCTGCTGCTCCTCTCCAGCGTTTTGCTCGGAACGCCGGGCTACGCGGACTCAGCACCCATCGATCCAAGCGACCCTAAAACTCCGGTTACCGTGACGGCCGACAGCCTGCCCACCGCACAGCACGATGGAGTGGCTTGGCAGGCCGCGATCATCGGAAACACCGTGTACGTGGCCGGAAAGTTCAGCACCGCCAGACCCTACGGATCCGCCCCGGGCAGCAACACCGTTTCCCGCGCTAACCTCCTTGCTTTCAACCTCGCTACAGGGCAGCTGCTGCCATGGGCGCCCTCGCTCAACGCACAGGCACTGAGCATTGCAGCCTCTCCGGATGGATCCCGGATCTATGTCGGAGGTGATTTCACCTCCGTCAACGGAGTCCAGCGCTGGCGGGTAGCAGCCTTGGACCCCGCAACGGGTGCGCTCATCCCATCCTTTGCGCCGAAGATGGCGGCCAGCGTCAGGGCCATTACAGTGACCAACAGCACTGTGTGGATGGGCGGAACATTCACCTCCGTCGGGTCGGTTTCCAGGATGCGCCTCGCGGCCGCGGACGCAGGCACGGGCGCACTGCTCCCGTGGGCACCCCAAGCCGCTAACGGGAGGGTGAACGCACTGGTGCTCTCGCCCGAAGCCGGCCGGGTGGTGGTCGGCGGCGCCTTTACAACGCTGAACGGCTCCAACAGGCCCGGTTACGGACTCGGCATGGTCAACGCTTCCACGGGTGCCACTTTGGCCATCCAGGCCAACGACGTGGTCCGCAATGCCGGCACGGATTCTGCCATCCTCGGGCTATCCACCGACGGCACCACCTTCTACGGTGTGGGCTACATTTATGGAACCGGCGGCAACCTGGAGGGCGCATTCGCGGCGAACTGGTCAGATGCCAGGATCAAGTGGGTGGAGGACTGCCATGGCGACTCATACGGGGCCTTTGCCAACAACACCGCCGTCTATGTTGCCGGCCATCCCCATTACTGCGGCAACTTCGGTGGGTTCCCCGAGACAAGCCCCCGCACCTGGCACCGCGCGGTGTCCTTCAGTAAAGCCGCCACGGGCACCCTGGTGAAGGATCCCTACGGCTATCCCTCTTTCACCGGACAGCCTGCACCCTCCATGTTGAACTGGTTCCCGGATATGGATACCGGGACTGCCAGCGGACAAAGCCAAGGCCCGTGGGCTGTCACAGGCAACAACAGTTATGTGGTGATGGTAGGGGAATTCCGCAACGTGAACCAGAGCCCGCAGCAGGGCCTGTCGCGCTTCGCAGTCAAGGAAATTGCGCCGAACGACCAGGGGCCCAGGGTGTCAGGGGCCGGCTTTATGCCGACGCTCACCAGCCCCGGGGCGGGCCAGGTGCGTGTGCAGTGGCAGTCCAACTGGGACCGTGACAACTCGAACCTGACCTACACCGTCCTGCGGAACGGGGCACCGGCACATACGGTTTCCCAACTCTCTACCTTCTGGCAGCGCCCCACGCTGACGTTCAATGACAGCGGTCTGGCCGGGGGGACACACAGCTACCGGATCAGGGTTACCGATCCGCTCGGGAACACGGTCACGGGGGACAGCAGGACGATTTCCATTGCCGGGTCCAGCAACCAGCCGCCCGTGGCCAGCTTTACCGCCTCGGCCAGCGGTCTCACGGTCAATGTCAACGGCTCCGCATCCTCGGATCCGGACGGCAGCATCAGTTCCTACGCCTGGGCGTTTGGAGACGGTGCCGCCGCCACTGGCGCCACCGCCAGCCACACCTACGCCGCAGCCGGCACTTTCACCATCAGCCTGACGGTCCGGGACAACAGCGGAGCCAGTAGCAGTACCTCCCGGACTGTGACTGTCAGTTCCGGCGCCAATCAGGCACCGTCTGCGTCCTTCACTGCTTCAGCAAGCGGACTCACCGCGGCCGTCAACGCTTCGGAATCTTCGGATCCGGACGGCAGTATCAGTTCATACAGTTGGGACTTTGGCGACGGAGGGAAGGCCGCCGGTGTTACCGCGGAACGCACCTACGGCGCTGCGGGAACGTACACCATCACGTTGACAGTGACCGACAACGACGGCGCCACCGCCAGCACGGCACGGACGGTAACGGTGTCGTCGACGCCGGGAACGGCGTTCGCCTCCGATGCCTTCGGCCGGACGGTGCCCTCAGGCTGGGGGACTGCTGACACTGGAGGGACGTGGTCACTGAACGGGTCGTCGTCGTACTTCTCTGTTGGAAACGGGGTGGGCGCCATTAGCCTGGCGGCGAGCCGCGGACCCTCAGCCTACCTTCCAGGAGTGTCGGTGACGGGCGCCGATACCGCGGTGACGCTCTCCCTCGACAGGATCGGCAACGGCGGCGGAACATTCATGGGAGTGGCCGGCAGACGAGTTAGCAGCAACGAGTACCGGGGCAAGCTCAAGGTGGCCGCCAATGGCGCCGTGACCGTGCAGATCACCCGGTTTGCCGGCGGCAATGAAGCCACGCTGGGCCAGGTTTCGGCAGGGTTCTCCATTGTCGCTGGGCAGACTGTGAGCGTGCGCGTCCAGGTGACAGGTGCTTCGCCCACCACTATCAGAGTCAAGGCGTGGGAGACTGGAAAGGCAGAGCCAGGAGGCTGGATGCTGACGGCGACTGACTCCACGGCGGCACTGCAGACGGCCGGTTCCGTTGGGCTGCTGGCGTACCTGTCCGGTTCCGCGACCAATGCACCCGTGGTTGCACGCTTCGACGATTTCACGGCAGAGCCTTTATAACACGGCCGCCGGGAAGGCACGCAGGACACGGATTGCCCGTGCCCTGCGTGTTCTGCGGCATCCCAGCCTGCGGTGCCGCAGCAGCGGACAGCTTTCAGCTGTCGTAACGGATGCCCAGGTCCCTGCCTTCCCTGAGGTAGGTGTTGTTGTCTTCCCAGCGGTTGTAGAGGAGGCCGGTCACTTTGCTTCGGGAGCGGCTGATGATGCGGATAGGGTACTTCGAGCCATTGCCGAAGTCGTACTGGTTGCGTCCCAGGAAGTTGCTCTGGACCGTCACGACGATGTCGCTGTATTTGCTTCCCACTGCGATGTTGATGCTGGTCTGGCCATCATCCACCCAGTTCCTGCGGACCAGTACGTTGGCGAGCTTGGCCACGTTCTGCTGGAGCATGATGCCGATACCGCCGTGGGATCCCCGGGGATTGGGTGCGCTCCCCGCACCGGTCACCGCGGATGCCACCACGGTGTTGCCCACAATGCGGATGTTTTCGCCGCCCTGCACCTGGATGCCGTCGTTATGGGTGCCGTCGGAGTGCGCCGGGTCGTAGCTCCAGTAGGTGAGCTCATTGATGTAGTTGCCCTCGATGGTGACGTTGGCCTGCACAGGACCGCCCGGGCGGTTGAACACTCCGAGACCGTCGTTGGTCCGCTTGATGCGGTTTCGACGGGCCGTGTATTCGTGGCCGACTATTCCGTCGCGGTAGTAGCTGGGGCGGTCGGGGATGATGGTGCAGTCCTGGACGAGGAGGTTGTAGCAGTTTGCGCTGTTGGCATCCACGATGCCCGTGTTGGAGCCCGGGATGTGCTTACCGCCCCGGAGACGGCAGTTGCGGATGACGACGTTTCGGGCCCGGACTTTGATGTCGCCGTAAATGTCCAGGTTTTCCAGGACTGTACCGTCACGGCTGATGATCAGGTCCGCGCTGGAGGTGTTGTAGGGCTTTAGCACCGTTCCGGTCAAAACGCCGGTGGTCGCGTTGCTCGGCTTGTATTCGCCATAGACCAAGCTGTCGCGGCTGGTGGCTGCCGTGGCGGGCTGGGCTGCGCCATAACCGGCCACGAGGGTGCCGAGGGCGCCTGTAAAGCCGAGCCCCAGGGCACGGCGTCGGGTGAGGGTTTTCGTTGAGTTCATGACTATTCCTTTTTCAAGAACACGCGGGCAGGCATTAAGCGTCTGCAGCGCGGTGGCGCACGTCGGCTTGAGACCCCTGTCCCGCGTTGGGGTGGACTAGCTGTTGTAGCGGATGCCGCCGTCGCGGCCTTCAACGAGCAACGCCAGGGTGTCGGCCCAGCGGTTGCTGTCCAGACCATATACGGTGCTTGCCGCGCGACTGATGATTCGGATCGGGTATGTTGAACCGTTTCCAAAGTCGTATTGGTTCCGGCCCAGGTAATTGCTTCGGACGGTCACCGTGATATTCGCGTACTTGCCGTGGGCGATGTTGATCGATGTCTGCCCGTCGTCCACCCAGTTGTTCTCCACTACGACGTTGGCCAACTTGGCTACGTTCTGCTGGAGCATGATGCCGATACCGGCGTGGTCGCCGCGGGGGTTGGGCCCGGACCCTTCCCCGAGGACGGCGTTGGCCACGACGTTGTTCCCGGCGAGGCGGATATTCTCGCCGCCTTGGACCTGGATCCCATCATTGTGGGTGCCGTCGCTGTGGGCAGGGTCGTAGGACCAATAAGTGAGCGAGTGGATGTAGTTGGCTTCAGCCCTCACATTCGCTGCCGCTGGTCCGCCGGGGCGGTTGAAGATCCCCAGCCCATCGTTGGTGCGCTGGATGTGGTTCCGCAGGGCGGCGTAGTCGTGGCCCACAATCCCGTCGCGGTAGTAGGACGGCTTGTCCGGAATGATCGTGTTGTCGTGGACAACCAGGTTCGCTACAGCTGCATTGTTGGCGTCGATGATGCCAGTGTTGCTCCCTGGAGTGTGCCTGCCGCCGTGGAGCCGGCTGTTCTTGATGGTGACATTCGCGGCACGGACTTTGATATCGCCGTAAATTTCCAGCCCGTCAAGTACGGTGCCGTCACGGGTGATCACCAGATCAGCGCCTGACGTGTTGTAGGGCACCAGTGCAGTTCCTGCAGGAACGCCGGTGTTCTCAGCCGATGGCTGGTATGTTCCCGGGACTAGGGCTGTACGTTCAGCGGCGGCAGGTTGGGGCGCTGCTGAAGCCTTTATGTTGCCCTGCGGCATCAGGGTCGGTGCCGGTACGGCTGCTTCCGCGGGAGCGGCTTCTTCCGTTACAAGGCTCGATGCACTATCGGCATCCCCGGCTGCATCCTCCGCGGTCGCGGAAGGCTTGGGAGTGCCGGGCTTCTCGGCAATATCACTGGCGTCCTGCGAGGACTGAATATCGGGAGGAACCAAACCGGCTGTGCCCATGCTGGCAGGCTGGGCGCAGCCAGCCAGGGCGAGTGCTGCCGCCGTGATGATGGACGCGCTGAAGGGCAGCGCAATCCTTCCATTTTTCTCTGGTGTCTGTCTTGCCATGGTGCAACAACCTCTACGTTTCGTTCTCCGGACACGGGGAACCGCACAGGCAACGTTTTCATGGGACGGCAGAGCAGGGTCCACCAGGGCGTAGTGCCAGCATTATGTGCCAATTGTGCGGCGCCAACTCAGACTGGCTGGGCCCAAGACCCTCTAGCGGGTGGGATCCGAGCGCAGCTGCGGTGACTTCCGTTGGCATCCCCTAGCCACGGCTGATGGACACTCACCGTAGTAGAGTTCAGCGAATGTTGCAAAACGGTAACGGCCTCCCGGAGGGGGAGGATTAGATTTTTTGATGGCAGAACGGGGCTATGGGATACGGCGACACGCGGTGAAAATCCGTGTAATGACGCGGAATGCGTGTATAAGACCAAGCATTGCCAAAGTTCGTGAAATAAATCACATGCGCTTGTACTCCTGGTAGACGTAACCGAAGGCTCCTGACGCCATTCCCAGACCCCGGGCGGCGGTTCGAAAACCCCTTGCTTCATGGGTGGTGGATCCCGCCAGGAGCCCCAGCGCCATCTGGCCCGCGCCGCCCGCTAGCCGAATGAGTCCGGAGATCAGCGACGCGCTGCGCGCGGCCAGCCGGCGGCCTGCCGTGCGTTCGAGTTCCAGGCTGACCCTGGCGGCTGAGTTGCCGCTGCGCAGGGCCCGCCGGAGTACCCAGCCCCTGGTCAACCGCATGGTGGGCACCCTGTCCACGACGGTTGCCTCATCACACCAGAGCATAGTGCCGCCGCGCCGCACCAGTTGCCGGGTAAACAGGGTATCCGAGCCCCCGCTGAGCCCGAATCTTTCGTCGAATTCGAGGTTCAGTTCCCTGACCTTGGGCACGCTCAGCAGGAGGTTGTTGGTTGCTGCAACCGTCAAGGGCGTTCCTGTTGCCAGACGACGACGCTCGAAGAATCTGCCTGCGGTGATCCAAGCGTCGGGTTCGTCCTGGTAGTCGCTGATGACCGGCCCAACCACGGCACTTGCTCCAGTGGCACGTTGGAGATTAACGAGATGCGCGAGCCAGCGCCCGTATGGCATCTCGTCGTCGTCAATGAAGATGAGAAGATCTGCGAAGGCGGACTGGGCCAGGGCCCGGTTGCGGGCCGCCGCAATGCCTGGTTTGGGCTCGTGGATATAGGTGATGAGCCCCGGCTTAAATGCCGCGGCAACGGCCTCGACGGTGCTGCGGCCGCTTGCAGCCGGATCATTGTCAATGACCAGGATCTGAGGGCGCACAGTACCGGCGGCAGCGTCGCTAACCGAGTGAGCCTGCTCCGCTAGGCGGGGGAGTACCATTCGGAGGTCTTCCGTACGGCGGTATGTCAGGACCGCGATGACAATGCTGCCCGGTCTTTGCAATGCGATCGGGTGCTGCTCAGCCATGGGAGTCCTCCAACCCGTCCAATTGGTGCGGCCTGCTCCGGCCGATCAGTAATGCCGCGTCATGAAGGCAGTCCTTGAGGAACCTGCGGTGGAAGAGCCAGAGGCTGCTGACCGCGGCAGCCATGAAGACAGCAAAGCCGCCCAGCAGCATGGCCGCATCGCCCAACTGTGACAGTGACAGCAGCCCATACCCCGCGGCGCCCCAGGCCGCAGCATGGGCACCGGGAAAGATCGTACCTAGCTGCGATCTGGCCGTTACCCCGGTTAGCCACTTCTGGATATGCAGGAGGACGGGAGTCAGGACAAAGCCGGAAGCCACGTAGCCCACGGCAACGCCCAGCAGTCCAAACTGCAGGCCGACGACGATGCCGCTGACCTGGACCACGGCCGCGAGAATTTCATATCGGATGATCAGCCCTCCCCGGCCCAAACCCTTCATCAGCGAAGGGGTGACATAGAACACCGTTTCACGCGCACCGCCGATGGCGAGGATGCTGATCAGCGCCGCTGCAGGGAGCCACGCCGGGCCCAGGACCAAGTTCACGAGCGCGGGCGCGGCGCAAGCCACGAAAGCCATCAGGGGTATGGCCGAAACAGCGAGGATACGGGTGGCATCCACCAACTTCGCCGCCACGGATTTCGGCTCCTGGGCGGCCCGCGCGAACGCAGGGAACATCACCCGGTTGACGGTCTGGCCGAGAAGCTGAACCGGCAGCACCATTATCCGGTAGGCCATTCCGTACAGGGACAGAGCAGCCACACCCAGGAACCTGCCCACGAGGATGTTGCCAAGGTTGCGGGAAAAATAGGCGAGACAGTCAGTGGCGAAAATGCTGGCACTAAACTTCAACAGGGGTATGGCCGCTTGGAGCTTGAGACTTGGCAGGGGCCCCTTGCCGGCAGCAATCAGCGCCGCCGCGCAAACGAGGTCGGTCACAACAACCTGGTAAACCATCGCCCACGGTCCGGCCCCGGCAATTGCGGCGCCGATCGCTGCTGCGCTTCCCGCAACAGCGGCGGCGATGTCTGACGCGCCCACTAAGTGGAGACGCAGCTCCCGGGCAAGCATGGCACGGGGCGTGATGGCCAGCGCCTTAATCGGGACGGCGATCGCGAGGACTTGCAGGATCGGTTCCAGCTCGCTGATCCGGAAAAATCCTGAGAGCCAGGGCGCCGCGAACCAGGTGATGGTACCCAGCAGCGTGGCAAGGATCAGGTTCAGGGTGACCGTGGCGCCGGCCATTCGGCGCGTAACGGCCGGCCGCTGGATCAGCGCTGCGGACAGGCCTTGGTCCAGGACAAGCATCACGAGGCTGATGTATACGGTGGCACCGACAATGACGCCATAGCTTTGCGGTCCAAGGATCCTGGCAAGGACGACTGCAGAGAGAATCTGGAAGCCCTGCTTGGCCAGGACTGCGCCCAGACTCCAACGGACGCTCCGCGCTGTCCTGGGGCCAACGGCATCAGGTTCCTTGTCCCGTGGACTTTGTCGCTCGGCTCCCGCCGGCCAAGCCTCCGGAATTCCGCTCATACCGGCCGGCCTGCTGCCTGGGCAACGTGGCAGGCCATCAGCGCGCCGAACCGTTCGGGACTATGCCTCGAGGCAGCCCGGGCGGCATCGGCAGTCGCGGCAGCCCGGAACCGCGGCCAGTCCTTTGACACTGAAATCAACGCTGCCGCCAATTCGGTGGGGTTTCCCGGGGCAACAAACTGCGCAGACAGGTAGCCGTCCGCCGCCTCCCGAAGCCCGGACGTATCGCTGACCACCACCGGGCGGGAGGCGAGGATCGCTTCCACCGCAGTGTTGCCGAAGGGCTCATCGAGCCGCGAGGGAACCACAACCACGTCGGAACCGGCGAGGAACGGCCACACATCGTGCTGGAAGCCATGGAACGTAACGTTCCTCGAAACACCCGCAGCCCGGACTTTGTCGTGCAGCCCCTCCTCATACACCTCGTTGCCGGGAAATGCGGCACCGACAATCGACAGTTGCGCCGGGATTCCCTGAGCCAGCAGTTGCAGGAGCGCCTCCACAGCGACATCCACCCCTTTGCGGCGTGAGAGCCGTCCAACGTACAGGATCCTTAGCCCGCCCGTCAGGCTGGCCCTCGGCGGGCGGTCCGATGGCGGCCCAGGGACGCCGTTATTGAGCACAGTGGAGCGGCCCCGCAGGATGCGGAGGGAACGTTCAAGGGTCTCAGTGCTGAACCGGCTGTTCGTCAAGACGGCGGTTGAAAAGACCAACGGGAGTGCCAAGGCGGCACGCACTGCACCGGGCGCGCTGGCTTCGGATTCATGGACATGCGTGACCACGGGTACGCGACAGAGCCTTCCCGCCACCGTCCACACGGGAACGGTGATGGTGTTGGCCAGCACGACGTCGGGCCGGACGCCACGCATGACGCCGATACTGCGAAGGAGTCCATGGGTGGCTGCTGCGGGGATCTTCGCCAGCCCCTTGGGAGACAGCAGGGATTTCCGCAGCACAGGAGTGGGGCAAAGGATCACTGCGGCACCGCGGCTTTGGATCTCGGTAACAAGCGGGCCTTTCGAAGGCATTGTTACAACCACATTCGCGCCGGCACGTACCAGGCCGTTCAGTGTCTCCAACAGCACCCTGTCAGAGCCGTAGAGATCGGCACTCGGATGTGCCACCAGGACCTTAAGGGGTGGCGTCAGCTCATTCATCATGCCTCCCGGGTCGGTGGACGGGCCGGAGTGGAGCGGTCCGAGGTAGCCGGCAAACTTCCCGGCCATGGACGACTTCCCTCGTGTACGGGCATAGCCTGCCCCGGAATAGAGCCAGACTACGGCGGGGGTGCACGTTCCGCTAGGACTCCTGCCCCCAAGCGGCGGGACGTTTGCCAATCCTGTGGAAAGCCACAATCGAAAATGCTTCCACAGCGGTGCCTGGCGTTTGATAATGGTGCGAATAGACAGCGGTCCATGACGTACTTTGCCGGTCATGGCAGGGCATGGCCACCGCGCTGGGGGTTGCATTGGAGCTCGCGGAGTATACCCGGGCAATAGCCCGTGGTTGGTGGATAGTGCTCTTGTGCGTGGCGGCCGGACTGGGCGCGGCCGTGCTTGTGACCATAAACGCTACGCCGATGTATCAGGGGATGGTCCGCTTCTTCGTCGTAAGCCCCGCAGTCAACGGACAATCGCCCTTGCAGTCATTGGAACTCTCGAGGGGAAGAATCGCCTCGTACGCCAGTCTCGTAAAGAGTGATGCGTTCATCGACAGGGTGGTTCGGGTAAGCGGCAACGGGTTGACGGCCGAGCAGACCGCCGAGAGTGTGAGTGCATCCGCGGACAGTGAAACCCTGATGCTCACCGTGACAGTCACCCAACCAAGCTTCGATGCAGCCCAGGCCACGGTTACCGCCGTTGCCAAAAACTTTGGCGCTGCCGTCAATGAGCTCGAAGCCGGGCGTACCCTCCCCGGCGGAGAGACTGTCCTGAATGTGGTGTCCGGACCAAGCGTGCTGCCCGCGCCCATATCACCCAGGGTTCCGCTCAACCTGGGACTGGGGACACTCTTGGGCCTGGCCATCGGCATTGTCATCGCTGTGTCCAGGCGGCTGCTGGATAAATCGCTGCGGACACCAGAGGAAGTGGAGGCAGCCTCCGGGGTGCCGCTGCTCGCGCGCGTACCCTCCAGCCCGGCAGCCCTGGGGCAGGCCTCCGGGCTGCGCGGGGCACGGGCTGGCCGTTTTCTGGAGGAGGCGGCACGCCGCCTCCGGACCAACGTGGACCATCTTCCCTCACTGCCTTCGACGGACGTCATTGCCGTGACGTCGGCAGGGCGCAGGGAGGGGAAAACCACTGTTTCACTCATGCTGGCAGAAGCCTGGGCCAACGCGGGGGAGCAGGTCCTCCTGATCGAGGCACAACTCCGGCAGCCGACTCTGGCCGCGGAAATCGGCCTGGGCAAGAGCATTGGTTTGTCCGATGTCCTCGCCGGAACCATGCCGTTGACCAACGTCATCCAGCACACGACCGTGGACAGGCTGCACGCCATCGCGGGGGGCACGATTCCGGTCAATCCAACCGAGTTGCTGCGCGGCGGGATGCTGCACGAACTCCTGGACGAACTGCGGGCCCGCTACACCCGGGTGGTAGTCGATGCGCCGGCATTGCAGCCCTACAGCGACGCCGCCCTGATCGGCGCCGCTGTTGACGGTACTCTCCTGGTGGTTCGGCATGGGCACGTATCGGCTGAGCGCCTGCAGGCTGCTCTGAGGAACCTCCGGTCCGTAAACAAGCAAGCCACCGGCGTTGTCATCAATGCACTGCCCGGATACCTGGCGGAGGAACGACGAGGCGTCCGGGCCCGGGTCCTGCGCGCGCTGCGGCGCCCGCGGCGTCCATGGCTGCGTACGACGGTCCCACACTTGGTATCCGTTGACCTGCCGGCGGGGCAACCCGTCAGGCATGCGGCCCGCCGGAGGTAATGACATTGCAGCTGGCACTCTGGATTGGGCTATGCGTGGTGGGATCCATCCTGCTCCGTTCCCGTCCCCGGGTCCTTCTTGCGGCAGTGCTGACGTTGTGGTTCCTGGTTCCGGCAGTAGGCAATCCCGTCGTTACGGGCGAACCGGCAGGTCCCCTGGGTTTCCACGCCGCATCGTGGCTGGTTGTCGCTGTGCTGGCCACCCAGCTCCTGCACGATCCGTGGAGCATCGCGGAAGCCTTGGCGCGCCACTTTTTCGTGTTCCTGATCCTCGCGCTCGTGCTGGCCGCGGCCTTCCTGGCTTCCAGAACCTCTGAGGAGGGAGGCGGCATGCTGCTGCTGGTGGATCAGATCCTCGCTCCAGTGCTCTATTTCCTGCTGCTCCTTGCGAACAGCGTCCGTCAGCCCGGCCTTGTCACGATACTGCGCTCGCTCTTGCTGCTCCTTGTGGCCGTCGTGTGTATCATCGCGGTGTTCCAGTGGCTCAGCGGCGCCCCCCTGGTTTACAGTTCCGGTTTCCAGACTCAGTACTGGTTCAATCCGGACACGCAACGCTGGATGGGGACCCTTGACCAGCCGCTGGCACTCTCATTGGTGATTTCCATGGCCGCGCCGCTGGTTTCCTGCTTGAAACGGGCGTCGATACAGGCACTCCTGCTCGTCCTGATGCTGGTGGGCGTGCTCATCACCCAGTCGCGGGTCGGCATCGCGGTTGTCGCCGTCTCCGTCCTTGCAGTGGCGGTCTTTTCCCAGCGGAAGCTGTGGACCAGGCTGCTCATGGTCTTGCTGATGGGAACGGCCGCGGCGCTTCTCACCTCCTCGCCGCTGGTTGAGGGACTGTATGCCCGCCTTGCGGATGACACGGGCTCTGCCGAGGCCCGCGGCCTGGCGCTGGAGTATTTCCTGACGCGCTGGGCCGATTATGCTGTCGCAGGGCAAGGTATCGGCTCGAGCTACCGCGTAGCCGTCCAGGCAGGCCTGGAGACGAGCTTCGAAAATCCCATCCTCATGTACAGCATCGATTTCGGTATCCTTTTCGCTGCCCTGTACTTCGGCCTGATGCTGGTGCTGGTGCTGCGCAACGCCCCCGGACACGGTTATCGCGGACTGACGCTGGCCGGCCTTCTGGCAGTAGTGGTCCCGCAGACGTACAGCTCGCTCGCCACCCGGTCCGTGGCAGGGATCGCGGTGTGGACTCTGATGGCGATGGTGGTCATTGCGGGCGATGAAGCCAGGGCGCGGCGACGGCTGCCGGTGGCGGACGGAGCGGACCGCCAGCAGGGCGGCCCCGGACCGGCGGCCGAACTGGCGGCACGATGATCGGGCGGCCCGGTCGTGGCCCTGCACCGGGCATTGGACGACGGGGCTTCCTGGCCCTGGTTGCTGCCGGTTCCGTCCTGACCGGCAGTGGCTGCGGGGTTCCCTGCAACCGGCCCTCCGGCGGCCAGTCGGCGAGACCTACCCCGGAGTATGTTCCGGCATCGGAAGCGTCTGCAGCATTCATTGATGAAGGTGTGCTGGCCGCCGCCGGTGACGATGGGCCGTTCAGCATCGCCGGCATGCTTGCCGCTCCGGGCTTTTTCGTGGCACACAGGGGGTCCGGTGACAACTGGCCGGAACACACCATGCGTGCCTATGCCCAATCGGCTGCTGCCGGCCTCAAGGCGTTGGAGGTATCAGTTTCGTCGACGGCGGACGGTGTCCTGGTGTGCCATCACGATCTCAACACCCTCCGGTTAACGGGGGCAGACCTCGTGATCGGCCGCGCGAGCTATGCTGCGCTGCAGACTTTGAGGAATGATGCCCGCGCTTGGCTGGGCCCTGGAGCGCCCCTTGAGCCGATTCCGTTGCTGGAGGATGTCCTTCGGACGTTCCTGTCCTCGCGGGTGATCTTCCTCGAGGATAAGCAGGGGACCAACGCTGCCGAGCTGCTGGAGCTGCTGGAGACCTATCCCGGAGCAAGGGAAAGGGTGGTGTGGAAGCAGCCCGCCTCTTCACCGGGGCATGCCCGGGCCAGGAGTCACGGCTATACCACGTGGGGCTATGTGACCACACCGGACTTCGGTAACCTTCCGGCGTTGATTCCCCGGGTGGACCTCTTGGGGGTGCACCGCTCGGCGCCCGAGTCCGTTGTCCGCGAGCTGGTGGCCTCCGGGAAGCCGGTGGCAGCCTGGGAAGTGCGCCGCCGGAGCGATTATGCCCGGCTCAAGGGCCTGGGGGTTAAGGGATTCGTCTGTTCCAATATTGTCCACGTAATGCACCTTGAAGAGCGGCATCCTGAAGACGGCTTCGACAGCGGACTCCGCCGTGCCGGGGATCTGCCGGGGCGCTCGGACGGCACTTGGGACGGCCAACCGCTGTTTGATCAGGGATCGCTCCGCATGGCCGCTGCGGACCGTGTCTCCTATCTGATGGGCTCCATGGGCGCCCTGTCGGCCTCGGAACGGGAACTGACCTTGGAGCTGCGTTGGCCGGAGGCCCTGCCCGAAGGCTCCGGCGGCGCGGGCGTTGCCTTCGGCCAGGACGATGACGGGCCCTTCAAAGTGGGCGCGGATACCGCGGGGCAGGGTTACCAGCTGGAACTCGGGGCGGACGGCAGGCTGGCTCTGTGGCGCAAGGATAGGGGTACCGCCGGTAGCACCCTGCTTGCCGAAGCAAAGGGAGCCCCGCCCGAGCCTGGCGAGTGGATTCAGCTGGTGATAGAGGTGACGTCGCACATGATCAGCGTCCGGCGGCAAGGCCTGGGCGGGCAGGGCGTAGACTCGGCCGACGCGGCGTATGGCGGCGGCTGGTTTTCACTGGTCAAGAACTACGACGGCGGCGCCCCCGTCGAATTCCGGAACGTCACGTTCCGGCCCGCCGGGGCAGCGGACGCCTGCGACGCCGGGGCGTGACAGGGGCTACTGTCGGCCCAGGCCGCGGTATGTCCAGCCCGCAGCGCGCCACTTGGCTGGATCCAGGACATTGCGGCCGTCAAGGACCCGCGCCGAGGACACCAAGGACTTGGTTGAATATGGATCCAGCTCCCGGTAGAGCTTCCACTCGGTCAGTAGCAAGACGGCATCCGCCCGGGTTAGTGCCGTGTCCAGGTCCGGCTCCATCGGGAGCTCCGGGAACCTCTTCGCTGCGTTGTCAAGGGCCTGCGGATCAGTGACCGTGACCACGGCACCCTGAAGCTGGAGCTGGGCGGCGGCGCTCAGCGCCGGTGAATCCCGGACGTCGTCGCTCTCCGGCTTAAAGGCAGCGCCGAGGACCGCGATCCGTTGGCCGAGAAGTATCCCGCCGCAGAGTTCCCGGGTCAACTCGACCACCCGTGTTCTGCGCCGCATATTGATGGCGTCGACTTCGCGCAGGAAGGTCAGTGCCTGGTCCGCGCCGAGTTCCCCGGCCCGGGCCATAAAGGCGCGGATGTCTTTGGGGAGGCATCCGCCGCCGAATCCGATGCCGGCGTTGAGGAATTTGCGTCCGATCCTGTCATCCATGCCGATGGCGTCGGCCAGGCGCGTGACGTCAGCCCCGGTGGCTTCGCAGACCTCAGCCATGGCGTTGATGAAGGAAATCTTGGTGGCGAGGAACGAGTTGGCAGCGGTCTTGACGAGTTCCGCAGTCGGATAGTCCACAATGAGCCGCAACGTCCCGGTGGAAAGCGCCGTCCGGTAGACCTCATCGAGGATCGCTACGGCCGGGTGGTCCTCGTTGCCGTCCGGGACACCGTAGACAAAGCGGTCAGGACGCAGGGTGTCGTCAACAGCGTGGCCTTCGCGGAGGAACTCGGGGTTCCACACGAGGGCGGCCGCCGGTTGCACGGCCGCGATGACTTCAGCGAGCTTGTCCGCGGTCCCCACTGGAACAGTCGATTTACCGGCCACTACGTCCCCCGGCGATAAGAAGCCGGCCAGTTCGGCAATGGCTGCATCCACGAAGCGCAGGTCGGCTGCGTTTTCTCCACGTTTCTGGGGCGTTCCTACGCAGACGAAGTGGACCTCGCAGCCTGCTGCGGCGGCCATCCCGGTGGTGAATCTGAGGCGTCCGGACTCTTCCAGCTCTGTCAGGAGGGCATCAAGTTCAGGTTCGTAGAATGGTGCCTTTCCCTCGCTTAGCCGGTCGACCTTACGCTGGTCGACGTCGATCCCCACGACGTCATGACCAAGCTTTGCCAGGCATGCTGCGTGGACAGCACCCAAGTAGCCGCAACCAATAACTGAGATCCGCACAGCTCCACCATCCCGCACCCCCGGGGACATAACCATGGCACTGCGAAAACCCTGCGGGCTTCCACAGGGCTTCCGCAGATGCCTCGGAGGCGGCGTCGGGCCTGGCTGGCCGGCACAGCTGCCGGCTAGCCCAAGAGCCCCAGTACCCCGATCACGGCCGTAGCCGCGCCCAGGACCATCGAGATGCTGACCAGCACCACGTGCACGGCCAGGAACTTCGTTGCCTTTCCTGCAGCATCACGGGCGCGCGGGTCCTTCATGACCCGGCGCAGGAACTGCGGCCACACCACGAGGGACCAGACGCCGGCAACAACGAGCACGAGGCTCGCGAAGACAGGAAGCTCCACGGTCCTAATGGCTTTCGAGCCAGGCCTGGGCCTGGGCTGCCTGGAGGTTCAGCGCCTTGGCCACCATGGGCTCTGCGGCGTCGGCGATCTTGCTGCCCAGGAACGGCACCGAGGAGGTGACGTTGCCGGCGAGCTCAACCCGGGTGCTGCCGCCTTCGGCAACGAGGCGTTGGACGGCGCTGACATCCACGGGCGCGCCGGCAACCTTGAGTGAGATGTTGCTCTGGCGCGAACCGTCCGCTGCCGGAGCGTCCCAGTTCTCCACCTGGGTCACCTTCAGGCTTTCGCCCACGAACTTGCGGGCAATCTCCGGCAGGCGGGTGGTGGGCAGCGTGCGCACGGACGTTGCGGAGAACGCACCGGCAACGTCGCCGTCGACGGTGAAGGATTCCAGCGTGCCGCCTACCAGCTGGCTGACGTGGCGCTGGAAGTCCTCGTTGACCAGCACGGCAGCGACGCTGTCAACGGAATGGGGAAGCGTGGTGGTGGCGCTCAGGGCCATGGGTCCTCCTGGGGAAATTCGGAACGAAATTGGCTCCGTACATCCTATGGCTTCCGGCCGGTCCGCTCCGCATCCGCTATTTCCTGCGCCGCGGCGGTGATGTTGCGCGCCATCGCCGGAAAAATCACCGAGTGGAACGGCAGCACCGCCAGCCAGTACAGCCGGCCGCTGAGCCCCTTCGGGAAGAAGATGGCCCGCTGCCGGTAGCGGCTGCCCGTCCCGTCGGGTTCCACGGACAGCTCCAGCCAGGCCCGGCCAGGCGCCCTCATCTCGGCCCGGAGCCGCAGCAGCCGGCCGCGGTCAATCCGTTCCACGCGCCACCAGTCCACCACTTCCCCCACGGCAAGGGTGTGCGGATGCCTCCGCCCGCGCAGCAGCCCGGCCCCGCCGGTGAGCTTGTCCAGCCAACCGCGCACCTGCCACGCCAGCGGCAGGGAGTACCAGCCGTTGCTGCCGCCGATCCCTTCGATCACGGTCCAGACGAGAGCAGGGTCCGCCTCACCGTGGAAGGTCCGCTCATCCACGTACACCTTGTGTCCGGCCCAGTCCGGGTCGCTTGGCAGGGGATCGGACGCTACGCCGGCGTTGGCCCAGGTGGTCTCCACCTGCCCGTCCCGCTCCTTGCCCAAAGCGAGTGCCACCGCTGTCCGGTACGGCGTGAGGCCGCCGTCCGGCACTGGAACGTACTGGTCGATGTCGTGCTCGTTGGACACGGCATCGTGCTGCAGCGACTGGACCAGCGGCACCGCCATGGCCAGCGGAATGGGCGTGGTCAGGGCCACCCACAGGCCGGCGAGCCGGGGCGCGGGTATCGGAAGCGCCAGTACCACCCGGTGCGGCAGTCCCGCCTCAGCCGCGTACTCCTTCATCATCCCGGCGTAGGTCAGCACCTGCCGGCAGCCGATATCGAACGTGCGGTTGACTGGCCCGGCCACGGCCGCTGCGGACACCAGGTAGTACAGCACATCCCGGACGGCGATGGCCTCGATCCGGTTGCGCACCCAGCTGGGTGCAGGCATCAGCGGCAGAGTCTCGGTCAGGTGCCGGATCATCTCGAAGGATGCCGAGCCCGAGCCGATGACCACGCCGGCCTGGAACACGACGGCGTCCACGGGGCAATCGAGGAACACCCTGCCCACCGCTTCGCGGGACCGCATGTGCGTGGACAGCTCCACTCCCTCGGGATGGAGTCCGCCCAGGTACACGATCCGGCCCACGCCCGCAGCGGCGGCAGCCTGCGCGGCTGTCCGTGCCATGGCCTGCTCGGTCGACTCGAACCCGGCCCCGGCAGCCATCGAATGGACCAGATAGTAGAAGACATCGACGCCGGCCAGCGCACCGCGGAGGGCATCGCCGTCGTCCAGGCTGCTCTCCACCACCTCCACCCGGTCACGCCAGGGCACGCCCGCGATCTTGTCCGGGGAGCGCACCAGCACCTTGACCCTGTGGCCGGCCTCCAGGAGCTTGGGCACCAGCCGGCCGCCGATGTATCCGGTGGCGCCTGTGACCAGGACGGTGCGCGGCGCTGTGCGGTCAGTACCTTCGGTCATGCTGGCTCCTGTTCGTCCCCGGGGATTCGGAGCGGCGGTGCGGGTGGACGGCTGCTTCGGCGGAAATGCTTCGCGCCAGATGGTGCGGCCCCTGCCAGCCTATGCCCCCTGCCCCGGGTCTTCACGCTGAGCAGGCCCACTGGTGTCGGCGGTGCGCGGTAGGCTGGGACGATCCCGGGATTCGCAGCGAATTTCGGGTTTTCGCGTTGCCTCCGAACGGAACAACACCGCGAACCGATGCACACTGTGAACCGACGAATACCGTGAACTGAACACCAGGAGTTCCGCCATGAGCCCTTCCGGCCCTTCTACCCCCGCCGTGCACGGGCCGTCCCTGGCCGGCCTGCGCCGTGCCCTCGGCCAGGACCAGACGTTCGCGCGCGTACAGGCCGAGGCTGTCCGCGGCTTCGCGGTCCGCGGCCAGGACTACCAGATCAGCGCCCCGGCCGGTTTGCGTCCCGTGCTGCTCGCCGAAATGGCGGACGGGCTGGCTGCGAGGGCAGGGGAGGACGACGGCGGTGCGCCGGGTGTTGTGCTGGCAGTCACCGCCACGGGTCGCGAAGCGGAGGACCTCGCAGCCGCCCTGCGCGCGTACCTTCCCGCGGACACCGTCGCCGAATTCCCCAGCTGGGAAACCCTGCCGCACGAGCGGCTTTCGCCGCGGTCGGATACCGTGGGGCGGCGCCTGTCCGTGCTGCGTCGGCTGGCACACCCGGAAGGCTCGACGGCGGGTCCGCTGCGCGTCGTCGTCGCACCCGTCCGCGCCGTAGTCCAGCCGGTGGTGTCCGGCCTGGGCGACCTCGTGCCCGTCACCCTCAAGGTAGGCCAGGACATCCCGTTCACCGACGTGGTGCGGAGCCTGGCGGACGCCGCCTACGCCCGCGTGGACATGGTGACCCACCGGGGCGAGTTCGCAGTCCGTGGCGGCATCATCGACGTCTTCCCGCCCACCGAGGACCATCCCATCCGCGTGGAATTCTTTGGCGACGAGGTGGACCAGATGCGCTGGTTCGCCGTGGCAGACCAGCGCTCGCTGTCCGCGCCCGGCATCCACCATCCCACCGAACTGCATGCCCCGCCGTGCCGCGAAATCCTCATCACACCGTCGGTGATGTCGCGCGCCGCAACGCTCAAGTCCCAGCTTCCTGCCGCGGCGGACATGCTGGAGAAGATCGCAGGCGGCATCGCGGTGGAAGGCATGGAGTCGCTGGCCCCGGTGCTGGTGGATGCCATGGTGCCGCTCGTGGACCAGCTTCCGGAGGGTTCCATTTCCGTGGTCATCGAACCGGAAAAGGTCCGAACCCGAGCCCACGACCTCGCTGCCACCAATGAGGAATTCCTCGAAGCGGCCTGGTCCACGGCGTCCGACGGCGGGACCGCGCCTCTGGCGCTGGACACAGTCCTCGGCTCCGAGGCGGGCGCTGCCCTCCATTCGGCCAGCTTCCGGTCGCTTGCCGAGACCCGGAGCTCGGCCCTGGACCACCAGGTGTCCTGGTGGTCCATCACATCCCTGGCGCAGGATGCCGAACTCCTGCCGGAGATCGACGTGCTGAACCTGCATGCCCGCGAGCCGCGCGGCTACCAGGGCGACGTCGCCGAAATGATGGATTTCATCGGCTCGCATGTGCGCGACCAGTGGCGCATCGTGGTGGCCACCGAAGGCCCCGGCCCCGCCCAGCGCCTGGCCGAACTGTTCCATGACGCGGACATCCCGTGCGCCCGCGTGGACAGCCTGGACCACGAACCCCAGGCGGGAATCATCGAGGTGACGACTGCCGCCGTCGGACGCGGTTTCGTCCTGGACGGCCTGAAGCTGGGGCTGCTCACGGAAGCCGACCTGCTGGGCCGGACCTCCGCAGCCTCCACCAAGGACATGCGGCGGATGCCGTCCAAGCGGCGCAATGCCGTGGACCCGCTGCAGCTGGTGGCGGGGGACCACGTGGTGCACGAACAGCACGGCATCGGCCGGTTCGTCGAACTGATCCAGCGGAAGGTGGCCGGCGGCGGAGACGGCGTTCGCGAATACCTGGTGCTGGAGTACGCACCGTCCAAGCGCGGTGCGCCGGGCGACCGGCTGTTCGTTCCCACCGACCAGCTGGACCAGGTGACCCGTTACGTGGGCGGCGACACCCCCGTGCTGAGCAAGATGGGCGGCGCCGACTGGGCCAGCACCAAGTCCAGGGCGCGCAAGGCGGTCAAGGAGATCGCCGGGGAACTGATCCGGCTGTACTCGGCCCGGATGGCCTCGCGCGGGCATGCGTTCGGACCTGACACGCCCTGGCAGCGGGAACTGGAGGAAGCCTTCCCCTACGTGGAGACGCCGGACCAGCTGACCACCATCAACGAGGTCAAGGCGGACATGGAGCGGGAGATCCCCATGGACCGCCTGGTCTCCGGCGACGTGGGCTACGGCAAGACCGAGATTGCCGTGCGGGCAGCATTCAAGGCCGTACAGGACGGCAAGCAGGTGGCGGTGCTGGTACCCACCACCCTGCTGGCCCAGCAGCACTACGAGACCTTCACCGAACGGTTCTCCGGCTTCCCGCTGAGGGTGAAGCCGCTGTCCCGCTTCCAGGGCGCCAAGGAGGCCAAGGAAACCGCGGAGGGTGTCAAGAACGGATCCGTGGACGTGGTGATCGGCACGCACCGGCTGCTGGCCAAGGACTTCGAGTTCAAGGACCTGGGCCTGGTGATCGTGGATGAGGAACAGCGGTTCGGCGTGGAGCACAAGGAAGCGCTGAAAAAGATGCGCACCAACGTGGACGTCCTGGCCATGAGTGCCACACCGATTCCCAGGACGCTGGAGATGTCGCTCACGGGTATCCGCGAAACCTCCACCCTGGCCACCCCGCCGGAGGAACGCCATCCGGTGCTCACCTACGTGGGCCCGTACACAGACAAGCAGACCTCCGCCGCCATCCGCCGCGAACTGATGCGCGAAGGCCAGGTGTTCCTGGTGCACAACCGGGTGTCCACCATTGAACGGACCGCGGCGAAGATCCGTGAACTCGTCCCGGAGGCCCGCGTGGAGGTGGCCCACGGCAAGATGTCCGAGAGCCGGCTGGAGCAGATCATCGTGGACTTCTGGGAGCGGCGCTTCGACGTGCTGGTGTGCACCACCATCATCGAAACCGGCCTGGACATTTCCAACGCCAATACGCTGATTGTTGACGGGGCGGACAAGTACGGCCTGTCCCAGCTGCACCAGCTCCGCGGCCGCGTTGGACGTGGCCGGGAGCGCGCGTACGCCTACTTCCTGTACCCGTCGGAGAAGCCGCTGGGCGAGGTGGCACTGGAACGCCTCAAAGCCGTTGCCGCGCACAACGAGCTCGGCGCCGGCATGCAGCTGGCCATGAAGGACCTGGAGATCCGCGGCGCCGGCAACCTGCTGGGCGGGGAACAGTCCGGCCACATCCAGGGCGTCGGCTTCGACCTGTACATCCGCCTGGTGGGCGAAGCCGTGGCGGACTTCCGCGGGGAGGCCGAGGAAAAGGCTGCCGAGATGAAGATCGAGCTGCCGGTCAACGCCCACCTGCCGCACGATTACGTCCCCGGCGAACGGCTCCGCCTCGAGGCCTACCGGAAGCTCGCGTCCGCGCTCACCAACGAAGCCATCGACGAGGTCCTGGCCGAACTGGTGGACCGCTACGGCGAGCCGCCGCTGCCCGCGCAGAACCTGGTGGCCGTGGCCCGCTTCCGGGTCGGTGCCCGCGAAGCCGGCCTGTCCGACGTCGCGCTCCAGGGGAACTTCATCAGGTTCTCCCCGGCGCAGCTGCCCGAGTCCAAGGTGATGCGGCTGACCCGGATGTACCCCGGTTCGCAGACCAAGCCCGCGCTGGACGCGGTGCTCATCCCCAAGCCCAAGACGGCCCGGATCGGCGGGCGCGACCTGCAGGACGCTGAAATCCTGGAGTGGGCCAACGGCGTGATCCGCAACATCTTCACAGACCAGCCGGTTGCCGCCGCGCCTGCGGCGGACTGACCGTGATGGGGGGACACCACGCCGCGTCGGGAGCCGCGGCGTGGGTGGCTATTGCCTCAACGGGGCCGTACACGCTTGGCTGGTACCCGCTGGACGCCACCGGCATCCTGATCGGCGGCATGGCGACGGCGGGAACGGCCCTGGTGTGCGACTGGGACCACCGGCACAGCACCGTGGCGCATGCGCTGCCGCCGTTGTCCAACGCCATCGCACGGGGGATCGAAAGCGCCAGCGGCGGCCACCGGCAGGGTACGCACTCGATCGTGGGCGGAGCGGCCTTTGTGGCGCTGGCCGCGGTTGCCGGGCAGATCCACGTGGACACACCCGGAGGCCAGCTCTCGCTCGGAGCGGGGCTGCTGTGCATGTTCATGATCAACATCGCCGCGAAAGCCCTGAAGCTGTTTCCGAAGGGCGGCTTCATCTCCAACTGGATCTTCGCGCTGGCGATGGCCGGGCTGGTCACCGTCTATGCGCCCGAGCAGTGGACCTGGCTGCCCATGTCCATGCTGATCGGGGTCGCGGTGCACATCGTGGGTGACCTCATCACCACCGGGGGTGTCCCGCTGCTGTGGCCGCTGATGCTGCGTCCACCCCGGTTCCTGCGGAAAATGCCGCTGCTGCGGGCGGTCTGGCGGCCCAACGGGGCACTGGCCCTGCCGATCCTGGGCCGGGCCGGGTCGAGGCGTGAGTGGCTCGTGCTCATCCCCGTCAGCGCCTACGCGATGGTGGGCATGGCCGTGGCCGGGTGGGCAATCGCACAAAGCCACTGGCCCCGCGTGGCTACCCTTGCGGTCGACGCATGGGCGGGGCTGGGCCGCTAGGCCGGAATGCAGCCCGGAAAACAGCAACGGCCGTTATGAACTTCATAACGGCCGTTGATGTTTGGAAGAATCTAGTGCTCGCCGGCGGAATCCGAACGGCCGGTAACCGTCAGCGGAATCCAGAACGCCAGGGCGAACAGGCCCAGGCAGATGGCCATGGGCCAGTAGTTGTCCAGGGTCAGGAAGGACAGCGAGTAGATCGCGGCGAGGAACAGCACGATGGACACCACGAACAGCATGACGCTGGTGGCCAGGTTGTTCTCGTTCTGCGGGGTCCGGATGGTGCCGTGTTCTGCGGCGTGGGTCGTGGCCGTGGTCTTGCTGGACATTGTTCCTCCTTGGCCCCGCGGGGCTATCAATCTGTGGCGTTCGGCAGTCAGCCGTCAGTAAGCGGACGAACCCTGTTCACCCTTGACAATGGCAATCCCGGAACTGGCGCCGATACGCGTTGCACCTGCAGCAATCATAGCCTGAGCATCTTCGCGGGACCGCACTCCGCCGGAGGCCTTGACGCCCAGATCCGGACCAACCGTGCGGCGCATGAGGGCAACATCCCCGGCCGTGGCGCCGCCGCCGTTGAACCCCGTGGAGGTCTTGACGAAGTCCGCGCCGGCTTCCACGGCGGCCTGGCATGCCAGGACCTTCTGGTCATCGGTGAGCAGGGACGTCTCAATGATGACCTTGAGGATGGCACCGCCGGCGTGCACGGCCTCGGCCACGGCGGTGATGTCCTCCACGAGCGCTCCCTTGTCCCCGGCACGGGCGGAGGCGATGTTGATCACCATGTCCACCTCGTCCGCCCCGTCCAGCACAGCGCCGCGGGCTTCGAAGGCCTTGACATCGGTGGGGGTGGCGCCCAGCGGGAAGCCAACCACGGAGCAGGTCAGCACACCGGAGCCCCGCAGCGCGTTCTTGACGGTCTTGACCCAGACGGGGTTGACGCAGACGGACTTGAATCCGTATTCCGCGGCCTCGGAGCAGACCTTCAGGATGTCCGCTTCGCCGGCTTCGGGTTTCAGCAGGGTGTGATCGATGAACTTGGCCAGGTTGCCGGTGGCTGCGTCCGCGGGGTTGGCGGAAGGGGCGTCGTTGCTCATGGTGGTCCTCTCCGGCCGGCCTTGTGGGCCTGCCGCATTACAGCGTCCGGGGCTCTTTCGGGAACCATCTTGCCACACGCCGCATCCCGGACCGCACCGCCGCCGCAGGCGTGCAACCACTGCACCGCGGGGATGCTTCCGGCTCGAAAGCGGCAGGCGGATAGGGCAGAAGGCATCCCACGTTGCTTTTCAGGCCGCTGTCAGCAGCTGGGTGGCACAGGCTCCCGCCGCGGAGGCGGCGGCCACCAGCAGGCCCAGCCGGACGCCGTCGAACACCGCGGCGTCTCCGAGGGCCCAGATGCCCGGAACGGATGTCCGGAAGTCATGGCCGATGACGATTCCGCCGGTTGCCGCCGTCTCCAGTCCCGCACTGGCGGCGAGCTCGTCCCGCGATTCGCGTTCCTCGGCCAGGATCACCAGGTCGCCGTACATGCTGCTTCCGTCCTCGAAAACCACGCCGGAGGCGGCACATCCCGATGCGGGCGGGGAGGGGATCACGGCGGCGGGTCGGGCTGTCGTGCGGATCGGGCGCACGCCGCGGGCCCGGAGGACAGCCTCTGCCTGGCCGGCCGCGGCGCCAGTGCCGACCAGGATTCCCAGCGGACGCCGGCCCAGCTCCCTGGCTACCTGGCTCACGGCCTCGCCGACGCGGGCGGCGTCATCGATGGTCGAGTAGGTCAGGCATCGGCCCGCTCCCTCGACAGGGCTGGCCACGGGCGCCGATCCGGTGGCAATGACCAGCTGGTCGTAGGCAAATTCCATGCCGTCCGCAGTGGCCACTGTGAGGTTCACAGGGTCTATATGGCTGGCCGGCTGCCCGAACCGGACGGAAACCCCGGGCAGCATCGCCAGCTTCAGCAGTTCCTCCGGGCTGTCGTCCCGGTTGCTCAGGACCGTGATAGTGCCGGTGAAACGGGCCCGGTCAAGCTGGCTGACCAGTGCCTGGGCAGCCGGGCCGGCCCCTGCGATGACAATGCGTGTGGTGGAGGTGGAGGGTACCGGAGCGGACATGTGCTGGCCCTTTCGCTGGCGGCCTGGAACGGCCGGAACTTCGTGATGGACCCAGCGTAGGTACCCGCCTTTTCCGGGGTGTTTCTCCGCAGTTGCTGTTTCTCGGGACCGTGTTCGCCAGTGTTTACCGGCCGGTAACAGAACCCGTGACCTGCCTCTCATCCGCGCGGGCAGCCGACACATTAGCCCGCTTTGGACAGCCTAGAGACGGATCCGGTAACCCCGTTTCACTACGGTCTCCACGAGCCTGCCGTCGGGCAGCGCGGAGCGCAAACGGCTGACGGTCATGTCCAGCGCGTGCACCGAGCCGCGCAGTTCGAGCAGCTCGGACAGCGACTCGCGGGACAGCACGGCACCCCCGGCACCCAGGAGCGCCCGGAGCAGCAGCAGCGGAGCCGGCGGCAGCTCCACGGGTTCGCCGTCGATCCGCAGGCAGCGGCCGCGCAGCTCGACGGTTCCCGAGCGGGTTTCCAGCCGGCGCACGTGGTTCAGGGCCAGATGCTCGCAGACCAGCCGGATCAGGGCGCCCATGCGGAACCGCTCAGGCACGATTGGCGTCACCCCCGCGTCGAGCAGCGGCTGCGCGGTTACCGGTCCCACTACCGCCGTGGTGACGTTCGTCTTCAGGCTATGGATGAGCTCCTGGTAAACGCCCATCTCGTGCGCTGTACTCCAGACCGCGTCCACGGCGGGTGCGCTGGTGAAGGTCAGCACGTCCAGGTTTCCGCTGCAGGCGGCCTCGATCAGCCGCGGCAGCCGGTCCGCGCCGTCGGGCTTGACCCAGCGGTACGGCGTGACGGTCAGCACGGTAGCGCCGGACATCCGCAGGCGTTCCAGTTGCCGCACGTCCGTGTAGCCGTGCAGCTGCACCGCGACCGTCTTGCCGCGCACGCCCTCCGCCAGGAGCATATCCACCAGCGTCGCAGTGGTTTCGTCACTGCTGATGCCGACGTCGGCCAGGCCGGCCGCGCGCACCGCACCGCGCGCTTTGGGTCCGCGGACGAACATCCGGCAGGCTCCCAGCGTTTCCAGCAGTTCGTCGCCGATCCCGAACGTGTCCGCGGCCTCGCACCAGCGGCGCATGCCGTACGCGGTGGTGGCGATGCACAGGTCCGGTTTGGCGGCGATGATGGCCCGGGTGTCCTCGATCAGGTGGAGGTCCTCCTGCACAGGGGCGATCTTCAGCGCCGGCGCGTGCAGCACTTCGGCGCCGCGTCGTTCCAGGGCCTCGATCAGGTCACGGGACCGCCGGTGTGACGTCACGCCGATGCGGAACCCCTCCAGCGGGGATTCCGACGCCGACACGGACTCCGTCGGGTCGATCGCCTCGCCGGGCTGCGCAGGTTCGCCGCGCAGGGCAGCATGGGCTGGTGCAAGGACAGTCATGGCGGTCAATCCTTTCATGAACCGAGCAGCGAGGCCGCCAGCCGGTCCAGGTCCGCAGCGGCCTCGGCATGCCCGCGGTTGGCCTCAGCCACCCGCACCACCTCGCCGATGACCAGCACCGCAGGGTTGCTGCACCCGGTCGCGGCGGAGGCGATGGTCCCCAGGTCGGCGATCGTGGTGCGCTGCCCGGGCCGGTAACCGCGTTCGACGACGGCCATCGGCATGTCCGCTCGCATACCTGCCCGCCGCAGCCCGGCAGCCAGCTGGTGCAGGGTTCCGATACCCATCAGCACCACGATGGTTCCGCCCAGGCCGGCCAGGTGCCGGTGTTCCTCCTCGGTCAGCGGCGCGTGCCCGGAAACCACGGTGAACATGTGGCTGACTTCCCGGTGCGTGACCGGAATGCCCGCTGCTGCCGGCACCGAGATGGCGCTGGTGACGCCGGAGACCACGCGCACCTTCAGCCCGGCAGCCACGCAGGCAGCCACTTCCTCGCCGCCGCGGCCGAACACATACGGGTCCCCGCCCTTGAGCCGGACCACGTTGTTGCCCGCCAGGGCGCTGTCCACCATGAGCTTTTCGATGTCGCGCTGGCTGACCTTGTGGTGTCCGGGTTTCTTCCCCACGTCCACGAGCTCGGCCGAGGTGAGGGACGGCAGTTCCTGGTACGGGGCCAGCCGGTCGTAGAACACCACGTCGGCGTCGCGCAGCGCGGTGACGGCCGCAACCGTCAGCAGCTCAGCGGTGCCGGGCCCGCCGCCCACCAGGGTGACGTGCCCCGGCGCGCCGGCGGCCGGTTCGGCCGCCACGGGAATTCCGGCTTCCCCGCACCTGGCGAGGAGGGGCTCCCAACCCGGCTGGCCGTCGTCGACCGCTGCCACCAGGAAGGGGTGCTCCGGGAGGGGGCCGTCCAGCGGTCCGCCGTGCGGGGTGCTCAGGCGGTGCACGACGGCGCCCGCGGCTTGGTAGCGCCGCACGGCCTGGCGGGCGGCGGCCGGGGAGCCGGTGACCAGGACGTCCCGGCCGGTGAGATCGATGCTGAGCTGCATGGCTACGCCTCGTTTCCGATGGTTTCCGGTGCTCCGGGGCGCACGCCGATGGAGGCCCCGAGCAGGACCTTTCCCTTCTCTTCCGGCGTAGCGGGACGCATCTGGCCGCGCTCGTCCGGGACAAAGGTGATGGAGTCGTCCTTCTGGTCGGGGGCGTTGACGAAGGACCGGAACCGGCGGAGGCGTTCCGGGTCCTTGAGGGTGTCCGCCCATTCGTCCACGTAGGTGTCCACGTGCTTGGCCATGGCGGCTTCCAGGTCCGCGGCAATGCCGAGGGTGTCCTTGACCACCACGTCCTCAACGTGCCTGATGCCGCCGTCAAGCTCTTCCTGCCAGCGGGCCGTCCGCTGCAAACGGTCCGCGGTGCGGATGTAGTACATGAAATACCGGTCGATGTACTTGATCAGCGTTTCGTCGTCGAGGTCCTTGGCGAGCAGCTGTGCGTGTGCAGGCGTTGCACCGCCGTTGCCGCCGACATACAGGTTCCAGCCGTCCGCCGTGGCGATCACGCCCACGTCCTTGCCGCGGGCCTCGGCGCACTCGCGGGCGCAGCCGGAAACACCCATCTTGAGCTTGTGCGGACTGCGCAGCCCGCGGTAGCGCAGCTCCAGCTTGATGGCCATGGCCACCGAATCCTGGACGCCGAACCGGCACCAGGTGGAGCCGACGCACGACTTCACCGTGCGCAGGCTCTTGCCGTAGGCCTGGCCGGACTCGAAGCCGGCGTCCACCAGTTCCTTCCAGATCTCCGGCAGCTGTTCCAGCCGGGCGCCGAACATGTCGATCCGCTGGCCGCCGGTGATCTTGGTGTACAGGCCGTACTTCTCGGCGACGGCGGCGATGACGCCGAGCTTCTTCGGGGTGATCTCACCGCCGGCGATGCGGGGGACCACCGAGTAGGTGCCGTCCTTCTGCATGTTGGCCAGGGCGCGGTCGTTGGTGTCCTGGAGCGTGCCGCGGCCGGCGTCCAGCACGTAGGCGCTGTTCTGGCTGGCCAGGATGTTGGCGATGGTGGGCTTGCAGATGTCGCAGCCTGCGCCGGAGCCGTACTTGGCCATGATCTCTTCGAAGGAGCTCAGTTCCAGGACACGGATGGCGTCGAAGAGTTCCTGCCGGGAGAGTTCGATGTGCTCGCACAGAGCCTTGGAGACCTCGACGCCGGACTTGGTCAGTTCGGTTTCCAGCAGCTTCTTCAGCATCGGCACGCAGGAACCGCACTGGGTGCCGGCACGGGTGCAGGCCTTCAGCTCCCCGAGCTCCTGGACCGGAGCGTTGCCCTCGCAGGTGCCGCAGCCGTTGACGGCATCGCGGATGCTGCCGGCGGTCACGTTGTTGCAGGAGCAGAGCGTGGCGTCATCGGGCAGTTCGGTTTCGGGGGCCTCGCCGCCGCCTGCGGCGCTGAGGAACGCGCCTGGCTCGGCGGGGAGTTCCCGTCCCAGCAGCGGGCGCAGGCTCATGTACGGGGAGGCGTCGCCCACAAAGATGCCGCCCAGGAGGGTCTTGGCGTCGTCCGTGGTGACGATCTTCTGGTAGACGCCGCGGGCGGGGTCGGCGTAGACGATTTCCAGGGCGTGCTCGGTCTTGGCGAAGGCGTCACCGAAGCTGGCCACGTCCACACCCGAGAGCTTGAGCTTGGTAGCGGTGTCGAACCCGGGGAAGGTGGCATCCCCGCCGTGGAGGCGGTCCGCGACGATTTCGGCCATGGTGTTCGCCGGCGCCACCAGGCCCAGGCACATGCCCCCGAAGTTGGCCACTTCACCGATGGCCCAGATGCCCGGTACCTCGGTGGCGCAGAAGTCGTTGATGACCACCCCACCGCGCTGGCCCATGCTGAATACCTGTTCCTCGCCCTCGGCGGCGCGGAAGAGTTCGTCGCGGGGGCGGACGCCGATAGCGACGATCACCATGTCGGCGTCGATGATCCGCCCGTCTGCCATAAGGACCCCGGTGACCTGGCCCCCGCCGTCGGAAAGCACTTCGGACGGGAAGACACCGCCGTGGACCTCAAAGCCCTTTTCCTTGATCAGGCGGCCCATTGCCTGGCCCGCGCCCTCGTCAAGCTGCGTGGCCATTAGCCACTGCGAGCCGTCGATGACGACCGGGGTAGCGCCCAGCTGCTCGGTGCCGGCGGCGGACTCGAGGCCGAGCAGGCCGCCGCCGATGGTGACTGCCCTGACTTTGCGGCCCAGCTTTTCGCTGAGTTCCGCGATGGACTTGTTGATGGCCCACACATCCTCAAGGGTCCGGTAGACGTGGGTCAGTTCGTTGCCGGGGATGGGAAGGCGTGCCGCGTTGGAGCCCGTCGCGACCACCAGTTCGTCGTACGCGAACGTGTTGCCTGCAGCGGTCTCGACTGTCTTGGCCCCAGCGTTGATCTTTACCACGCGCTCACCGGTCTTGAGCTCCAGCGATCCGTGGTCCCACATGGACGCGTCACCCAGGGTGAGGTCGTAGTCCATGTCGGTGAGGGCCTTGGAGAGCGCAACCCGGTCATAGGGGAGATGGGCTTCCTCGGTGAGGACCGTGACATGCCAGCCCTCGAGCCCACGGGCATGCATGGCGTCCACGAAACGGTGGGCCGCGGGGCCGCCGCCGGCGACGACGATGCGGCGCGGAGTCTCTGTGCGGGAAGTCTGTTCGGTCACTGGAGGGCCTTTCGCAAGGGCTGCCGGCGGTTCTGCAGCCTTCTTTGTCGAGTGTCCATTCAGACTAGGGAGCCGCAGTTTCGCTTCAGTTTCCCGATTGTTTCGCAGACTTAACTTCTGCATCACGAACGCGTTTCCGGCCGGGTGAGGTGCCTTTTACCCGCCGGACACATTCACTGCATGCCCCTGAAACACCCCGGTCCTACCGTGGAAGACGGCTGCACTGACGGCCACTGCAACCAGCAGGCACGGACCACCACCACGGGGAGAGGAGCCGGACATGACGGCAACACTGGAATTTGGGGCACTGGCTACCGGTACTGACGCGGCCGCCGGAACTGCGGGCTGGCACCGGGTGTGCCCGGTGACGGACCTCGAACCCGCATGGGGCGAGGCGGCACTCGTTGCCGGTCGCCAGGTGGCACTGTTCCGTACGGGGGACAGGGTCTATGCCGTCGCCCAGGAGGACCCGGCCACGGGTGCGCACGTCATGGCGCGCGGCATCCTGGGTTCGAAGGGCAGCCGCCTGACGATTGCCTCGCCGCTGCACAAAGAGGTCTACGACCTGGAAACCGGGCAGTGCTTCAGTACGCCCGGCCTTGCCCTGCCCACGTTCCGCACCCGTCTTAACGACGGCTGGGTGGAAGTGGAGCTCTAGAGCCCCAACGCCTCACTCACGTCGCGCAGCACCTCGTCCAGGGCTGCCCGGGCCGCCTGCCGCGCCCCGGGCAGTTCCGCGGCGGAGCCCACTTCCTGGATGACCTCCAGGTAGCACTTGAGCTTCGGCTCGGTGCCACTGGGACGGATGATCACGCGGGTGAGGTCGCGGGTGATGTAGAACAGGCCGTCCGTGGGCGGCAGTTGCTCCGAGCCCTCGGCCAGGTCGGTAAACACCTCCACAGCCGATGAGCCGAACGATTCCGGCGGGGACACCCGCAGCCGGTTCATCATGGCGTCCAGCAGGCCCAGGTCTGCCACGCGGATGCTCAGCTGGTCGCTGGCGTGCAGGCCGTGCTGCAGGTAGAGCTCGTCCAGCGTGTCGAACACGGTTTTCCCGGCTGCCTTGGCGGCTGCGGCCAGTTCCGCGATCAGCAGCGCGGCCGAGATGCCGTCTTTGTCCTTGACCAGCTCCGGAGCCACGCAGTAGCCGAGGGCTTCCTCGTAGCCGTAGACCAGGCCGGGGACCCGCGAAATCCATTTGAACCCGGTCAGGGTTTCCTCGTGTGCGTAGCCCGCGGCGGTTGCGATACGCGCCAGCAGGCGCGACGAGACGATCGAATTGGCGAACACGCCGCGGTTCCCTTCACCGGTTTCGCCGGATCGGGTGCCGCCTGCGGCCGCGGCATCCGCTGCTGCCAGGCGCGCCGCCACGTGGGCGCCCAGCAGGGAGCCAACTTCATCCCCGCGGAGCATGCGCCACTCGCCGGTGTCAGGGTCCTTGGCTGCCACGGCGGCCCGGTCAGCGTCAGGATCGTTCGCGATGACGATGTCCGCATCCAGCCGGCCGGCGGTTTCCAGGGCAAGGTCCAGGGCGCCGGGCTCCTCGGGGTTGGGAAAGTTGACGGTGGGAAAGTCCGGGTCAGGTTCGGCCTGTTCGGCGACGAGTGTGACGTCATTGAATCCCGCCGCGGCCAGGACGGCCAGGGCAGTTTGCCCGCCCACGCCGTGCATCGGAGTGAGCACGACGCGCAGGTCCCGGGCGGGAAAGTGCTCAGGCCGGGCGAGCCCTGCCGTGTCGTGCAGGTACCCGGCGGCAAGGTCCTCGCCGAGGACTGTCCACCCGTCCGGAGCCAGCGTGATGGAATCGGGCGGCCCGACGGCGTCGATCCGCGCGGCGATTTCGGCGTCGTAGGGCGCAACGATCTGGGCCCCGTTGCCGCTGTCCGGGACGGCGTGCCGCCCCAGGTAGACCTTGTAGCCGTTGTCCTGCGGCGGGTTGTGGCTGGCGGTGACCATCACGCCGCCGTCGCACTCCAGCGCCCGGACGGCGTACGCCAGCACGGGAGTGGGAAGCGCCGCGGGCATCAGGAAAGTCTCGATGCCGGCAGCGGTGAAGATGGCGGCGCTCTCCCGGGCAAAGATGTCGGAGTTGTGCCGGGCGTCGTAGCCGACGACGGCGCGCGGCCGGGTTCCCGGGGATGCGTCGCCCACCGTACTGACCAGGAAGTCCGCGAACCCTGCCGCTGCGCGGCGCACCACCACGCGGTTCATCCGGTTCGGGCCGGGGCCGAGGGCTGCCCGGAGTCCTGCCGTGCCGAACTGGAGCGTGCCGTTGAAGCTGTCCTGGAGTTCCTGCAGCGCTGCCGGGACACCGTCTTCTGCGAGCCGGAGCAGGTCGCGCAGGGCCGCGGCGGTGGCGGGATCGGGGTCCTGGGCGGCCCATCCGCGGGCTTCGTCGAACAGGCGGAGGGCGGCATCGGAAGACGTCATGGTCCTAACGCTATCGTCATTAGCCCGCCGCCTGCTGCAACACGTGCCGTCGGGGACAGGCTGCCGCCACATTGAAACGTGAACGGGCTCACATTTTTCCCGATCATGGGCTACACTCCTATGGTCAGACCATAGTGGTCTGACCAAACAAGCTTCCGTTCGTCCCCTCAACGTGGAGGAAATCCATGGACAATCTGGCCGTTCTGGCTCCTTTAGCTTTGGCGCCGATCCTCGTGGTCGGCGTCCTTCTGGCCGGCCTGCGCTGGCCAGCGAAATTCGCCATGCCCGTGGGCTACGCCGTTGCGGTGATCGTAGCGCTGCTGGTGTGGCGGATGGACTTCACCGGCATCCTCGCGGCCTCCCTGGAAGGACTCATCACCGCAGGCACCATGCTGTACATCGTCTTTGGCGCACTGCTGCTGCTGTCGACCCTCACGGTCAGCGGCGCGATGTCGGCCATCCGGGCCGGCTTCAACAACATTTCCCCGGACCGCAGGGTCCAGGCGATCATCATCGGCTGGCTCTTCGGCAGCTTCATCGAAGGTGCTTCCGGGTTCGGAACCCCGGCTGCGGTGGTGGCACCCCTGCTGCTGGCGCTTGGCTTCCCTGCCATGGCCGCCGTCATGGTGGGCCTGGTCATCCAGAGCACCCCGGTGAGCTTCGGCGCCGTCGGCACCCCTATCATCATCGGCGTCGGCCAGGGACTGGGCGGCGACCCCGCCGTCGCTGCGCGCGTCAGCGTCCTGGGCCTGACCATGCCCGAGTTCATCAGCTCCATTGGTTTACAGGTCGCCTCCATCCACGCCCTCGTGGGCCTGCTGATTCCACTGATTCTGGTCTGCATGCTGACCGGCTTCTTCGGTCCGGAGAAGCGTTTCCGGGACGGCCTGGCCATCTGGCCGTTCGCACTCTACGCCTCGGTGGCCATGACGATCCCGTCTGTCCTGACGGCACGGTTCTTCGGCCCCGAATTTCCGTCGCTCTTTGGTGGCCTGATCGGCCTCATGCTGGTCATGTTCACCTCCAGCCGCGGCTTCCTGATGCCTCGGGAAACGTTCGACTTCGGCCCGCGCTCCACCTGGTCCGAGCGCTGGACGGGATCCCTCGAACCGGCCAAAGCTGCAGACCTCAGTGCCCCCATGGGTGCTGTCCGCGCGTGGGCACCCTACGTGCTGATGGCGCTGCTGCTGGTATCCACCCGGGTGATTCCGGAACTGAAGACGTTCCTGGTGGGGCTCGCAGTGCCGGTCAAGGACATCCTGGGCTCAGGCATCAGCACCAGCATCCAGCCGTTCTACCTCCCGGGCTTCGTGCTCATCCTCGCCTCGGTCTTCGCTTTCGTCCTGCACCGCATGAGCGGCCGGCAGATTGCCCGGGCGGTCAAGGTATCCGCCAGCCAGCTGGCGGGTACAGCCGTGGCGCTGATGTTCGCGGTGCCCCTGGTCCGCATCCTGATCCAGTCGGGACCGGAACTAAATGCTTCCGGCCTGTCCAGCATGCCGGTCACCCTGGCCGAGGGTGCCGCCGCGGTGTCCGGTGGAGCCTGGCCCCTGATCGCGCCCTGGGTGGGCGCGCTGGGAGCCTTCGTTGCCGGATCCAACACCGTGTCCAACCTGACGTTTTCGCAGTTCCAGTTCTCCACCGGCGCCCAGATCGGGGTCCCGCCGGAGGCGGTCGTGGCGGCCCAGGCCGTGGGCGGCGCGGGAGGGAACCCGATCTCCATCCACAACATCGTCGCCGCGTCGGCTACGGTGGGCCTGCTGGGCCGGGAAGGCGACCTGCTGCGGCAGACAGTCCTGGTGACCACGTACTACTGCCTGGCCGGCGGGATCGCGGCGTTCCTCTTCATTCATGGCTTCGGCTTCAACGCGGGCACCGTCCTGCTGGTCCTGCTCCTTGCCGGACTTGCCCTGCTGGTCCGCTGGATGTGCCGGCAGCAGCCTTCCCGCGCAGTGCACCGGCAGGCTGCGGAAGCTGTCGGGCGCTGACATCCGCCGCAGGGGATCCACAGGGCGCGCCGGCTGTTGCGTAAGGTGGGATGGCCGGATGCTGCGAGGCAACCGGCCATCCCTGCAATAAGGTAGGCGGAACAGTTGCCCTGCCGCGGAAGGAACCAGAGTGACAGCCGGAGAAGCCGGTGCGGCCCCCCGCGGCCGCACGCACGACGCCCTCCTGAAGGACATCGAGGCGGACCTCCGCTCGGGCAAGATCAAGCTGGGCGACCGGCTTCCGGGCGAGCGCGCGCTGGCAGAGGCCTACGGCATTTCCCGGGCGTCCGTCCGTGAGGCGATCCGCGTGCTCGACGCTATGGGCGTGCTGCGCCGCTCAGTGGGATCCGGACCCACGTCGGGCGCCATCGTCATTTCCGATCCGTCGGTGGGGCTCTCGTCCGCCCTGCGGCTGCATGTGGCCAGCAGCAGGCTTCCGGTGGCGGACATCGTGGAGACCCGCATCCTGCTGGAGACCTGGTCCGCCAGGGCGGCGGCAATACGGGAGAACTCCGACCAAGACCTGGCGCAGGCCGCCGATCTGCTGCGGGCCATGGACAACACAGACATCGACCGGGCAACATTCCACGAGCTGGACGCCCGTTTCCATGTGGCGCTCAGTTCGCTGGCGGGCAACGCCGTGGTGGCCACGATGATGGAGTCCCTCAGCGGGTCCATCGTGGGATACGTCAAGGGCGCCATGGGGGCCATGGCGGACTGGCCGGAAGTCCTTGCCATACTGCGGTCACAGCACCACGGGATCTTCGACGCAGTGCGGGCCCGCGACGGCGACCTCGCTGCGCGCCTGCTGGAGAAACACATCGAATGGTTCCACCGGCAGGCCAAAGCGGCCACCGCCCCGCCCCAGGACAGCGCAGAGTCACCTCCGGCCGGATAACGCGCGCCGTCATGGGCCGGGAGCGACCCCGTGTTGCGGTTAAAGCCGGGCGATGATCCCTGCCAGCAGCTTGGAGATCCGGGGGCCGGCCGCCTGGCCGGACTCGATGACCTCCTGATGGCTCAGCGGCTGCGGACTGATGCCGGCGGCAAGGTTGGTGACCAGCGAAATCCCGAACACTTCCATGCCCGCATGCCGGCCCGCGATGGCTTCCAGGGCCGTCGACATGCCGATCAGGTCCGCACCGATGCGCTTGGCGTACTGCACCTCGGCGGGGGTCTCATAGTGCGGGCCCGGGAACTGGGCGTAGACCCCCTCGGCGAGGGTGGGATCGACGTCGCGCGCCACGCCCCGGATCCTTGGCGAATACAGGTCGGTCAGGTCCACGAACGTCGCGCCTTCCAGCGGTGACGTGGCCGTCAGGTTGATGTGGTCGCTGATCAGCACCGGCGTGCCGGGGGCCCAGTCCTCGTTGAGCCCGCCGCAGCCGTTGGTGAGGACCAGCGTCTTGCAGCCCGCGGCGGCAGCCACGCGAATGCCATGCACCACGGAACGGACACCCTTGCCTTCGTAGTAGTGCGTCCGCGCGCCCAGCACCAGGGCGCGCTTGCCCTCAGCGGTCAGGACGGAGCGGATGGTGCCCACGTGGCCTTCCACGGCGGGTGCATGGAAGCCGGGCACCTCCTGCGCGGACAGGGTGGCGGTGGTTTCGCCGATCAGGTCGGCGGCTTCACCCCAGCCGGAGCCGAGGACCAGGGCGACGTCGTGGCTGTCCACGCCCGTCTCCTCGGCAATGTAGTCGGCGGCGGCGCGCGCGGCGGCGAAAGGGTCCGTGTTCAGGAAGTCTGTTGTACTCACTGGTACAAGTTATCCTGCCGTTCCCCGTGCGCCCACCCCGGAAGGCCCGGGATTCTTGGCCCTCCGGCCCCGGATGGGCGAGAATGGTTGATTGTGACTACGCATCCAGATTTCAGTTCGCCCCGGATCGCAATCCTGGGAGGTGGTCCGGGCGGATACGAAGCCGCCATGGTGGCCGCCTCGCTCGGAGCGCAGGTGACCATCATCGAGCGCGCAGGCCTGGGCGGTTCCGCAGTCCTCACCGACGTGGTCCCTTCCAAGACCCTGATCGCCACGGCTGACCTGATGACCCGCGTGGGCGAAGCGGGGGAGCTGGGCGTGAAGTTCGACGTCGACGGTGGAGACTTCGTGCCGGTCATGCGGGCGGACCTCAAGCACATCAACGACCGCCTGCTGAACCTGGCCCGCAGCCAGTCCCGGGACATCCACGACGGCCTGGAGCACCAGGGCGTCCGCATCCTGGCGGGCTCCGGCCGGCTCCTGGACAACCACACCATTGAGGTTCTCACCGCGGACGGCACCGAGACCGTGGAAGCGGACACCATCCTCCTGGCTGTCGGCGCGCACCCGCGCGAGCTGGCCACAGCCCGACCGGACGGCGAGCGGATCCTGAACTGGACGCAGATCTACAACCTGGACGAGCTCCCTGAGGACCTGATCGTGGTGGGCTCCGGTGTGACGGGGGCCGAATTCGCGTCCGCATACAACGGCCTGGGCTCCAAGGTCACGCTGATTTCCAGCCGCGACCGCGTCCTGCCCGGCTCGGACACGGACGCTGCTGTGGTGCTGGAGGAGGTCTTCGAGCGCCGGGGCGTGCGGGTCCTCTCGCGGTCCCGCGCGGAGTCGGTGGAAAGGACGGACGAGGGCGTAGTGGTCACCCTGGGTGACGGCACGAAGGTCACCGGCAGCCACTGCCTGCTCTGCCTGGGCTCCATTCCCAACACCGCGGGCATCGGCCTGGAGGAAGCCGGCGTGGCCGTCAGCGAAAGCGGCCACATCAAGGTGGACGGCGTCTCCCGCACCACAGCGCCGAACATCTACGCCGCCGGTGACTGCACCGGGGTCCTGCCGCTGGCCTCGGTGGCCGCCATGCAGGGCCGCATCGCAGTGGCGCACTTCATGGGGGACACCGTCACGCCGCTGAAGCTGCACCAGGTGGCGTCGAACATTTTCACGTCCCCCGAAATCGCCAACGTGGGTGTCTCCGAGGCGGAGATCGACGCCGGCAAATACCAGGGCGACATCATCAAGCTTTCGCTGCGCAGCAACGCCCGCGCCAAGATGCGCAATCACCGGGACGGCTTCGTCAAGATCTTCGCCCGCAAGGGTTCAGGAACCGTCATTGGCGGCGTGGTGGTGGGCCCGAACGCTTCCGAGCTGATCTTCCCGATCGCCATCGCCGTGAAGCAGAAGCTGCATGTGGACGATGTGGCGAGCACCTTCACCGTTTACCCGTCGCTCACCGGATCCATCTCCGAGGCTGCCCGCCGCCTGCACGTGCACCTGTAGGCACCTGCCGGCAATTCCGGGAACCAGCACGGGCAACCGGTGTCGGCCCCGAGACCTGGGGCCTGCCGGGTTTGTCAGTGGCCACCCCCGAAAGCCTCAGGCCATGGCATGAGGTGCCCGTTGCAGAGCAGTGCCGGGGTCTCGCCCCACGCCTTGAGGTCAGCGGGGCCTATCCCGGGGATCCGGATGATTTGGCCGTAGGACTGTACCTGTCCGCCCTCCGGGAAGGGCGCGTCAGGGTTGTCGTTGAGTCCGGAGAAGGAGCAGATGGAGTTGGCGTTCTCCGGGCCGCGTTCCGTCTGGCCCCGGGGAACATCTTCCGGAGGGCCGGCTAGGGCTGGACCGCCACCGAGTCCGAGCAAGGCGAGCGTGCAGACGGCAGTTTTGAACAGCGTTGTGATGCGCATGGGATTCCTTTGCCTCTCGAGAGCTTCAGGCCGCAGGCGCTGCAGTCGGGTGCAAGCCTTGGCCCTGCCCAGCGCAGGCCTGCTACCTCGGGGCCGGATCAGGCCCGTGGCCGCATTTTACTGTGGGCAGGACGGCCGGGGAAGAGCCTGTGCTTGGCGGCGGCGGGAGGACGCGCGCGTCCCGCGGACGCCGTTGGAGGTCGGTACCTTCGGCCCTATGGCGGGCCTTAACCGGAGCCACACACTGGGTGCATGGTTGCAGTAGAGACATCGGCTGCGTGGGCCGGACGGCGCGGCTTCGCCGCAGCGATGACGACGGCGGCACTTGCCGTGTCCTTGGCCGCCTGCTCCCAACCGGCCGGCCAGGGCGGCCCGGGGTCCGCGCCGACAGCCAGCACGGACGCGGCCGGAGGAGGAACCGGCACGGGCAACCCTGCCTGTGACCTCATCACCCCAGAGATCGCCGGTAAGGTGGTCCCGGATCTGAGTCCGGTGGGCCAGGGTGGCGGTGCCAGGCCGCCGGGCAGCGAAGCGTATCTGTGTTCCTACTCCAGCAAGTCCGATTCCGGGTCCGTTGCCCTGTCCGTGGCGCTGACGTCGCCGGCATCCGCAGCGGACGTGGCTGCCGCGAAGTCGGCCCCGGACTGTTCGCCTGTCGCCGGGATCGGGGATTTCGCCTGTCTGCAGTGGACCGGGCATTTCCAGGGCGAGGCCGGCGGAGCATCGGCCAACGTGGTCCTGCATGCCGTCCGTGGCACTGAGGTCCTGGAAATGCCGTATGTTGTTCCGCCACCGATGGCGGGCAGCGTTCCCGACGGGGACGCAATGGCCCGCGCAGTATCCCAGGCTGCGATCGACGCCGGCTGGGGGAACGGGACGCCTCTCAACGTTCCCGCTGCACCCGCGGTGGGCCCGCCGGACTCCACCAACAATCCCGTTTGCGCCCTGCTTACCGCCGTCGAAGTGAGGCAGGCGTTCGGAGCGTCCAAGGAGCCGCAGGTGCTTCCCGGAGAAGTCAGTTGCCGGTACACCTTCGGCAACCTGGGCACCCCTGGCCCGGACTCTCTGATCTTCACCGTGGAAGTGCTCGAGGCAACCGGCCCGGGCCCCGACGCTCCGGCCATGGAAGGGGAAAGCATTGCAGGCCTCGGGGACAAAGCGGTCTTCCTGGCCAGGACCGAACCGACGGGCTCCAAATCGCTCCGTCCGGCGGCGAATGTGCCCACCACCGTCATGTACATCCAGGTGACCAAGGGCCAGACCCTCGCCACGTTCGTTGCCGAGATCCTGATCTCCCCGGCAGGACCATCCGCAGAGCAGACCAAACAGCAATTCATCGCGTTGGTCCGGAGCGCCAGGCTCTGACGCAGCATCGGCGCGGTCACGCGGCGGCTGGGGAGAAGTGTTTCTCGATCAGGCCCCTGATGTCATCGTGGCAGCCGCCGCAACCCGTGCCGGCGCGGGTCGACTTGGACACCTCGCCCACAGTGGAGCAGCCGCCCGCTACAGCGTCCGCGATGGTGCCGCCGGCTACCCCGGCGCACCGGCAGACGGTTACGGCCCGATCGGCCCCGGAAGACGCAGCAGGCTGGTCCGCGCCGTCCAGGCGGAGCAGCAGGGAACGGTCCGCCGGCAATTCGGCTGACCGCTCGAACAGCCCTACCAGCTCCGCGGCGGTTCGTGGCATTCCCACAGCCACGAGGCCTTCAAGAACGCCGCCGCGGGTGGTCATCTTCACGTAGCGGCCGTGTTCGGGGTCAGCCCACTGAGCCACCTGCAGGCGCGGCCGGCCGTCCACTGCCCCGGCGGTGAGCATTTCCTCGTCCCAAGGGTCGGCGCTGTTGTCCCCGGCCACGGCCAGGTTCATGCCGCGGGCCTTGAGGACGATCACGCCCGGCTTTTCCGCGGGCAGCTCAGGAAGCACCCCGGCTTCCTCCGACAGGCCGGAGGCCAGCAGCGTCAGGTACTCTGCCAGCCATTCGGCCTGGCGCCAGCCGGGACCCACCAGCCCGGACGGACCCGTGGCGTTACGGCAGGCCGAGCAGTCCGGGTCCGGGCAGCGCACCTCCGCGCAGTCGCCGACGGCGAAGATGTGCGGCTCGTGGTGGGCACGGAGCCGGTGGTCCACCAGGATCCCGGCGCCGGTGGAGAGTCCGCAGCCTTCGGCGAGTTCCGTCCGGGGACGCACCCCGCATGAGATGACCAGGAGGTCGCCGTCGATCGCCGAACCGTCGTCCAGCAGCAGCGCCGAGAATCCGCCGTCGGGCGCGTTGTGCTCAACGCCGGTGGATCGCGCGTTTCCGGCCATCCGGACGCCGCAGCGGCGCAGCCCCGCAGCCAGCACGGCGCCGCCGCCGCGGTCGATGTTGCGTCCCAGCGGGTGCGGGCCGTTGTGGACCACCGTCACCGTGGCGCCTTCCTCGGCCGCGGCGAGGGCTGTTTCCAGCCCCAGGACCCCGCCGCCCAGGACCACCACGCGCTTGCCGCCGTCCACCGCCCGCCGGAGCACGTCGGCGTCGCGAAGGTCGCGCAGGGCCGTCACGCCCGCCGGCAGGACCGGGGAGGTGGGGTCCGGGTTGATGCCCGTCAGGTTGGGGATGACCGGACGCGAACCGGTGGCGAACACCAGCCGGTCATAGTGGACGGAATCGCCACCGGACAGCAGGACCTGCTGCCGGGCGCGGTCCACCCGCCGGACCCGGACGCCCAGGCGGACGTCAACGCCCTCGGCCACCAGGGCGGCGGCGTCGGAGAGGGCGAGGGCGTCGGCCGTGGTGCGGCCAACTCCGAGGTCCGCCACCAGGACGCGGTTGTAGGCGGCTTCAGCTTCCTCGCCCACCACGGTCAGTCCCACGTGCCCGGCACGTACGGCGGGGAGGAGTTCGTCAACCAGCCGGGCAGCCACCGGGCCGAATCCAACAATGACAACCTGCTCGCTCATGAGGCCTCCGTCGTTTGAAGCATTTTGCTGGACAGGGGTGCAGCCACGGCCTGCACCCAAACCTTGTTGAATTTGAACTCAGGCATTCCGGACGTAGGGTCCGTGGCGGCCTCTGTCAACCGGTTTGCGCTGCCCAGGCCGGGGAAGTGGAACGGCAGGAAGACCGTGTCCGGCCGGATGTCGGTGCTGAGCTCGGCCTTGCACACCACCTCGCCGCGCTCGTTCGCCACGGACACCAGGGAGCCGGCCGTGATGCCCATCGCCTCGGCGGCCGCGGGGTGGACCTGGACCATCGCCTCGGGCTGGGATGCCAGCAGTTCGGTGACACGGCGTGTCTGCGCACCCGACTGGTAGTGCTCCAGGAGCCGGCCGGTGATGAGGGTCATGGTTTTCGCTGCCGGGTCAGGGCTGGCGGCAAGCGTTCGACGGCGGCGGGGGACCACGGGGGTCATCACGGCTTTGCCGTCCGGGTGGGCGAAGCGGTCCCGGAACAGCCGGGGCGTGCCCGTGCTGCCGGCAGGGTAGGGCCAGTAGGCGGCTTCCCCGCGGTCCAGCATCGCGTAATCGATGCCTGAGTAGTCCGCCAGGCCACCGGCGGAGGCGAGGCGCAGTTCCTCGAAGACGGTTTCGGGGTCCTCGCTGTACGTGGACGGGGCGTCCAGCCGCTCCGAAAGCCGCGCCATAATCCACAGTTCGCTGCGGGCACCGGCGGGCGGGGCCAGGGCCCGGCGGCGGCGAAGGACCCGTCCTTCCAGGTTCGTGAGGGTGCCTTCCTCCTCGGCCCACTGGAGCACCGGGAGGATGAGATCGGCCTCCGCGGCGGTCTCCGACATGAAGAAATCGCAGACCACCAGGAAGTCCAGGCTCCGCAGGCCGGCGGTCACGGCGTTCGCGTCGGGGGAGGCCACCACCACGTTGGAGGCGTGGATGAACAGGCACCGGACGCCGTCGGGCTGTCCCAGCGACTTCAGCAGCTGGACCGCCGGCAGGCCGGGACCGGGAATGGTTTCCTCCGGAACACCCCAGACGCGGGCCATATGGGCGCGGGCGGCGGGGTCGGTGATCTTGCGGTAGCCGGGCAGCTGGTCGGCCTTCTGGCCGTGCTCGCGGCCGCCCTGGCCGTTGCCCTGGCCGGTGAGCGTGCCGTAGCCGCTGCGTGCGGACCCGGGCAGGCCCAGCAGGAGGCTCAGGTTGATGGCCGCGGTGGCGGTATCGGTACCGTCCGTGTGCTGTTCCACGCCGCGGCCGGTGAGGATGTAGCTGCCGCCCTGGCGGGCGCCGGCGGCAAGCCTGCGGGCGGTTTCCCGGATGAGGTCGGCGGGGACGCCGGTGAGGGACTGGACGCGTTCGGGCCAGAAGGAGTTGACGCTGCGGACCACGGCGCTGTAGCCCGCAGTGCGTTCCTCGACGAAGGCCGTGTCCACCAGGCCTTCGTGGATGACCACGTGGGAGATGCCCAGCAGGAGGGTGAGGTCGGTGCCAGGCAGGGGCTGGAGGTGCAGGCCGCCGCCGTCGGCCGTGAAGGCGGCCGTGGCGGAGCGGCGCGGATCCACCACAATGAGCCCACCGGCGTCGCGCGCTCCCTTGAGGTGCTGGACGAACGGCGGCATGGTTTCGGCCACGTTGGACCCGAGCATGAGGATGGTGCTGGCAGTGTCCAGGGCCTCCAGCGGGAAGGGCAGGCCGCGGTCCACGCCGAAGGCGCGCATTCCGGCGGCCGCCGCGGAGGACATGCAGAAGCGGCCGTTGTAGTCGATGCGCGAGGTGCGCAGGGCCAGCCGGGCGAATTTGCCCAGCATGTAGGCCTTTTCGTTGGTGAGCCCGCCGCCGCCGAACACGCCGACGGCGTCGGCACCGTAGCGTGCGCGCACGTCCCGGACGGCGGAGGCGGCCAGGTCCAGGGCGTGGTCCCAGCTGATGGGCCGGTGCACGCCGTCGGGACCTTTGAGGAGGGGCTCGGTGATCCGGCCCGGGTGGTTCAGGAGGGTTGCGGAGGTCCAGCCCTTGCGGCACAGGCCTCCCCGGTTGGTGGGGAAATCGCGTCCGCTGACCTCAAGGGCGGCAGGTGCCGCAGCCGCCGGGGCGGAGGAGTGCAGGGTGGGCAGGAGCGGCACGGGGACTGGCCCCGGCTGGGGAGCCGGGGCCAGTTCCGCTGGAGACGTGAGCGTCATGGCGCACTGCAGGGCGCAGTAAGGGCAGTGCGTGTCGGCGCTGTTGGTCATGTTAGACGTGTCCCATCGCATTTCGGTTGGCGTTGCGGATGTAGCAGAACCAGCAGACGGCGAGCATCAGGGCGTAGGCCGCGACGAAGCCGTAGAAGGCCGGGGTGTAGGAGCCGCTGGCCGAGTTCGATGCGTTCAGCACCTGCGGGATGACGAAACCGCCATAGGCGCCGATGGCGGAGATCAGGCCCAGTGCCGAGGAGGCCAGGCGCTGGGTGGCCACCGAGCTTGCCCCGGATTTCGCTGCCCGGCTGGAAGTGGCGAAGATGACCGGGATCATGCGGTAGGTGGCGCCGTTTCCGAAGCCGCTGGCGGTGAAGAGCATCAGGAAGAGGACCAGGAAGAGCCAGAAGTTCTTCAGCGGCAGGGTCCAGATCATGGTCAGGGTGATGACGCCCATCGCGGCGAAGGCGGTCACGGTCATCCGGGCTCCACCCATGCGGTCTGCCATGCGTCCGCCGTAGGGGCGGGCCAGGGAGCCCACCAGGGGGCCGAGGAACGCGAGCGACAGGGCGACGGTACCGACGGCGATCGAGGAGAACTCCGGGAAGTAGTCCTTGATGAGCTTGGGGAACACACCGGCGAAGCCGATGAAGGAGCCGAAGGTGCCGATGTACAGCAGCGCCATGATCCACAGGTGCGGTTCCTTGAGCGCCGCGACGGAGCCCGCCACGTCACCCTTGGCACTGGTGAGGTTGTCCATGTACTTCCAGGCGCCGAAGGCGGCGAGGAGGATCAGCGGGACCCACATCCAGCCCGCGATGGGCAGGTTGACGGTGCCCGCGGCCAGGAGCGTGATGGCGATCGGAACGGCGAGCTGCGCGACGGCGGCACCGACGTTTCCGCCCGCGGCGTTCAGTCCCAGCGCCCAGCCCTTTTCGCGGGCCGGGTAGAAGAAGGTGATGTTCGCCATGGAGCTGGCGAAGTTGCCGCCGCCGAAACCGGCCAGGGCGGCGATCAGCAGCATGACACCGAACGGCGTTTCCGGATTGGAGACACACAGGGCCAGGCCGATGGAGGGGATCAGGAGCAGCAGGGCGGAGACGATGGTCCAGTTGCGGCCGCCGAAGCGGGGGACCATGAAGGTGTAGGGGATGCGGAGCGTGGCGCCCACCAGGCTAGGCATGGAGATGAGCCAGAAGATTTCCGACGTGGAGAAGTTGAATCCGGCGGCGGGGAGCTGGACCACCACGATGGACCACAGCTGCCAGACGACAAAGCCAAGGAACTCGGCGAAGATGGACCAGTTCAGGTTGCGGCGGGCGATGGAGCGGCCTGCGGTTTCCCACTGCTCCTTGTTTTCGGCATCCCAGTTGGCAATCCAGCGGCCGGGACGGAAGTCCAGCGCCGTTGCGGTTGTGGGACGCGTTGCCTCGTCAAGGTCCAGGGAATGTCCGGCCCCGGCACCTGCGGTTCGGTCATCAGTCACGGCGTACCTCCTGTTTGGGGGATGTTGTTCCTCCAAGGTAGGGACGGCGCGTTTCACGGACCGACGCCCCGTGTTAACACGCTGTGACATTTGCCTATCTGCCGCCGCGGGCAGATGTGAGGGCTACGAAAGGCATCCGACGGCCTCTCCGTGTGGCCAGCGACACGCAAGTCCGCATTATGGACCTTTTGTCCATTGACTGGACGTCGACAAGTAATATCGAACTCTGGGTACTGCACCACACATGCATGCCGGGCTGATCAATGTCCGGCCGGTTTCTCACGAAAGTGCGCTTACATGTCATCACTCGAAACCTCAACGGAGCCGGGGTCGGCACAACCGGTCAACTCCAAGGGCAAAGTGATCTTTGCCAGCCTCATCGGCACCACGATTGAGTTTTATGATTTCTACATCTACGCCACGGCGTCCGTCCTGGTGTTCCCCAAACTGTTCTTCCCGCAGGCCACGGACATCAACGCGCTGTTGAGCTCGTTCGCCATCTTCGGCGTCGCCTTCATCGCCCGTCCGGTCGGCTCGGTGCTGTTCGGACACTTTGGTGACAAGTTCGGCCGCAAGGGCACTCTGGTCGCATCGTTGCTGACCATGGGAATCGCCACTTTCCTGATCGGCCTGCTGCCCACGGCGTCGCTGCCGGGTTGGGCCATCCTCGCACCGCTCATGCTGGTGGTGCTCCGCTTCGCCCAGGGACTGGCCCTCGGCGGTGAGTGGTCCGGCGCAGCACTGCTGGCCACCGAAAACGCCCCCAAGGGCAAGCGCGCCGTCTACGGCACCTTCCCACAGCTTGGCGCGCCGATCGGCTTCATCCTCGCCAACCTGCTCTTCATCTGGCTGAACTTCGCACTCACCCCGGAAGCGTTCCTCTCCTGGGGCTGGCGCGTACCGTTCCTGCTCAGCGCCATCCTGGTCATCGTGGGCCTCTACGTCCGGCTGAAGCTCGTGGAAAGCCTCTCCTTCCAGAAGGTCCTGACCGAGGACAAGGTTGCCAAGGTTCCGTTTGCGGCCACCCTCAAGAGCCACTGGCGCCCGGTGCTGGCCGGAACGTTCATCATGTTCGCCACCTACGTTCTGTTCTACGTCATGACGTCCTTCACGCTCACCTATGGAACCAAGCCGGCATCCGTCGAGGCTGCCCAGGCCGCGGCAGAAAAGGCCGGAAAGCCCATGTCCGCCGCCGAGGTGGCCGGTTTCGTCCCCGGCCTGGGCATCCCCCGCGGGGACTTCCTCTGGATGCTGATCCTCGGCGTCGTGTTCTTCGGCATCTTCACCCTGGTGTCCGGTCCGCTGGCTGAAAAGTGGGGCCGCCGGAAGTTCCTCCTGGGTGTCACCGCCGGCATCTTCGTGTTCGGCGTCCTCTGGTTCACCATGTTCGGCCCGGGTGCCGGCGCCGCCGTCGTCGGCCTCATCGTGGGCTTCACTCTCATGGGCCTCACTTTCGGCCCCATGGCCGCGATCCTGCCCGAGCTGTTCCCGGCCAACGTCCGGTACACCGGCTCCGCCGTGGCCTACAACCTGTCCAGCGTCATTGGCGCCGCACCGGCGTCGTTCGTTGCCATCGCGCTGTGGCAGGCGGCCGGCGGCGGGACCTTCCTGGTGGGCCTCTACATAGCCGCCGCAGCGGTGCTCACGTTCATCGCCCTGTGGATCACCCGTGAAACCAAAGACACTGACTACGAGAACAACGTGGCCTGACGCAGCTGTCCGGTCTTGGTGCGGCAATGCCCGGCGTACCCCCTACCCAGCAGGGGAGTAGGCCGGGCATTTTGCTGTCCGGCCGGCTACCCGCTGGCTGGGGAGCTGCATGTCAGCGGGCGTAGCGCGCGACGAAGTTCCTCAGGATGGTGATCGGCGCGGTCACGGTAACCTGCCTGGCCGCTGCCATCAGCTCCTCGGCCGCCTCGGGCGGGAAGTACCCGGCGTGCCGGTAGATGTCGATCCGGGTAGCCAGCCCCTCCGAGTCCAGTTCGGGGTGGAACTGGGTGGCGTACAGGTTCCGGCGGATGCGGAACATGTGGACCGGGCAGGTGGCGGAGCGGGCCAGCAGCACCGCATGCGCGGGGAGGACAGTGCAGGCCTCCTTGTGCCCGGTGAAGGCGGTGAACGACGGCGGCAGGCCCGCCAGCAGCGGGTCCGCGAGGCCTTCCCCCGTGAGCTCCACCTGCACGGCTCCCAGGGGCTCACCATAGGTGCGGTCGATCACCGCGCCCTGGTGCGTCCCCAGGGTGCCTACCCCGTAGCAGGCACCCAGGAACGGAAAATCGCGGGCGACGACGGCATCGAGCAGGTGCGAGAGCTCGCCTTCCACGCGGAGCTGCACCGCGCTTTTTTTCTCCACCGGATCGCTGGAGGTAAACGGGCTGCCACCCACGATGATGCCCGAGTAGCGGTCCAGGTCCAGGGGCGGCAACGGGGCGGCCTCCATCCGGACCCGGTGAAGCTCCCGCGGCTCCAACCCGCAATACCGCAGGTAGGCGGCGTATTCGTCCTCGGCGGCGGTATCTTCCGCCCGGGAGGCCAGGAGCAGGAATGGCAGCATCTGCTAAGTCTGCCTTGGCCGCAAGCCCGTGTCAGCCGGCGGGCTGAACCAGCGAGCGGCGGGAGCCAGGCTTGGCCGCCGGGTCGGCGTGGCGGTGCGCCAGCTTCCAGTAGCCTTCCTCGCGGCGGAAGATGCTGGTGACGCGCAGGGCGAACTCCTCCGACGCGGCTGCACCCTCGAGCCGGGCCCGGAAGTGCTCGGTCTCCACCAGGTAACCGGTGTTCTGCGCGTGGAAGGACGTGACGGTGTCAAAGCCGAGCATCTCGCCGTCCTGGAACTGGCGTGCGGCCTGGTCCAGGCGGGCCTCCACCTGGGCCCAGCCGCGGGCGATCCCGCCAAAGGGGTTTGCCAGGGTGACATCGTCCTGCCGCGAATACAGGTCCTTGATGGGATCCGTGTTGCCACGGGTTATTTCGGGAACTGCCGCGTGGTAGCGGTCCACTTCGTCCTGGAAACTGGGTGCAAGCATGAGGGCCTCCCCGGGCCTAGTCTTCGATGGTGGCGATGACGGCGCCGGCGGATACAGTTTCGCCGGCGGCTGCCTTGAGCCCGGTAATGGTGCCGGAGCGGTGCGCGGTCAGCGGCTGTTCCATCTTCATGGCCTCCAGCACTACCACCAGGTCGCCCTCGGCCACGACGTCTCCGTCCGCCACGGCCACCTTCACGATGGTGCCCTGCATGGGCGACGAGAGCGCATTGCCGGTGGCGGCGGCAGGCCCGCCGGAGCGGGAACGCTTCTTGGCCTTGGCCGGTTTGCCGGCGCCTGCCGAACCGGCTGAGACGGAGCCCAGGGCGGCGGGCAGGACCACCTCGAGGCGCTTGCCGCCCACTTCCACCACTACGCGCTGGCGGTCATCGCCGGCTCCGTCGGAGTCGGCTGCGCCGTCCGGGGTCCACGCGGGCAGGTTGTTGGTGAAGCCGGTCTCGATCCAGCGTGTGTGCACGCTGAACGGGCCCTCCTGCGGCGCGAACGCGGGATCCGAAACCACGGCGAGGTCGAACGGGATAACGGTGGGGATGCCTTCGACCACCATTTCCTCCAGCGCGCGGCGGGACCGTTCCAGTGCCTGCTTGCGCGTGGCGCCGGTGACCACCAGCTTGGAGAGCATGGAATCGAAGTTCCCGCTGATCACGTCGCCCTGCTCGATACCGGAGTCGATCCGGACACCGGGGCCGGTGGGGTTCTTCAGGACGCGGACAGTGCCGGGGGCCGGCATGAAGTTCCGGCCCGGATCCTCGCCGGTGATGCGGAACTCGATGGAGTGGCCGCGGACCTCCGGGTCGCCGTAGCCCAGCTCTTCGCCGCGGGCCAGCCGGAACTGTTCGCGGACCAGGTCGATGCCAGTGACTTCCTCGGAGACGCAGTGCTCCACCTGCAGGCGGGTGTTGACCTCGAGGAACGAGATGGTGCCGTCCTGGCCAACCAGGAATTCGCAGGTGCCGGCGCCGAGGTACCCGGCTTCCTTCAGGATGGCCTTGGAGGACTCGTACAGCCGGCGGTTCTGCTCGTCGGTAAGGAAGGGCGCCGGTGCCTCTTCCACGAGCTTCTGGTTGCGGCGCTGCAGGGAGCAGTCGCGGGTGGAGACCACCACGACATTGCCGTACGCATCCGCCAGGCACTGGGTTTCGACGTGGCGCGGGGCGTCCAGGAAGCGCTCGATGAAGCACTCGCCGCGGCCGAACGCAGCCGTGGCCTCACGCACCGCGGACTCGAAGAGTTCGGGGATTTCCTCCCGGGTGCGGGCCACCTTGATGCCGCGGCCGCCGCCGCCAAAGGCCGCCTTGATGGCCACGGGCAGTCCGAACTTGTCCACGAACGCGAGGATTTCCTCGGCCGATTCCACCGGGTCCGCCGTGCCGGGGACTTGGGGCGCGCCCACCTTTTCGGCGATGTGCCGCGCCTGGACCTTGTCGCCCAGCGCGGAGATGGCCTCGGGGGAGGGGCCGATCCAGGTGATGCCGGCCTCGATCACGCGCGCGGCAAACTGCGCGTTCTCGGCCAGGAAGCCGTAGCCGGGATGGATGGCGTCCGCGCCCGACTGGCGGGCGGCGTCGATGATCTTGTCCATCACCAGATAGGACTCTGCTGCGGTGTTCCCGCCCAGGGCGTAGGCCTCGTCAGCCAGGCGGACGTGCAGGGCGTCGCGGTCCGGATCTGCGTACACGGCCACGGATGCGATGCCTTCATCCCGTGCGGCGCGGATGATGCGCACGGCGATCTCACCGCGGTTGGCGATCAGCACCTTTGTGAGGGTCGAGTGCGTGGGACGTGCGGACTGCTCCAAATTTGCTGACAAGGCGTCTCCTTCTTTCCTTCAGGGAGCCTAGCGCGGTTTTGGAGGTTCCGCCGATATTACTTGCGGATTCCGCGCGTAAACAGCGGCCGCTTTGTAGGGAAGCTACAAGTGCGCCGGAAAAGGCGAAGTTTCAGCCGGTGGTTTCCGGCGCGGCCCACAGGTCGGTGATGCGCACGTTCGCGGCAGCCAGCAGCCCGCGCAGCGTCGAAACCGAGAGGCCCACCACAGTATGCGGGTCGCCGTCCACCTTCCGGATGAACGCCCCGCCCAGGCCGTCGATCGTGAACGACCCGGCGCAGTGCAGCGGCTCGCCCGTGGCGATGTACGCATCGATTTCGGTCGGTTCCATCTCCAGGAAGGCGACCTCGGCTGAGGCGACCGTCCCCAGCGTGGCGCCGGACCCCGCTTCGCCCGCGCCGCCGTCGGACGCGGTGTCCCGGCAGTCCACCAGCCAGTGGCCGGTGTGCAGGACGCCCGAGTTTCCGCTCATTCGCAGCATGCGTTCACGCGCGACGGCGGCCGTGTAGGGCTTGCCGTGCGCCTCGCCGTCGAATTCGAAGACGGAGTCGCAGCCGAGGACCAGGGCGCCTTCGGCTTCCGGGAGCGCCGCCACCGCCTCGGCCTTGGCGCGCGCCAGGAGCAGGGCGGTGTCGTGCGGGTCCGTGACGCCGTACCGTGCCTGGACGGCATCCTCGTCCACGTCCGAGACCAGCACGGTGTGCCGGATGCCGGCCTCGGCCAGGAGTTTGGTGCGGGCGGGGGACTGGGAAGCGAGAATCAGGCGGACCACGCCTCCAGCCTAGTGGACGGCCTGCGGCGGTGCTGCCGGCTCCGGCCGCGCCAGCTGCGCACCCTCCACGTCCACGTCCGGCAGGATCCGGTCCAGCCAGCGGGGCAGCCACCACGACTTTTCGCCCAGCAAGTACATGGCGGCCGGGACGATGGTCATGCGCACGACGAACGCATCCAGCAGCACGCCGAACGCCATCGCGAAGCCCAGCGGCCGCACCATGGTCAGGTGGCTGAAGATGAACCCGGCAAAGACGCTCACCATGATGATCGCGGCAGCCGTCACCACGGCGGCGGCGTGGTGAAAGCCCACCCGCACCGCTTGCCTGGCCGTGGAGCCGTGCATGTAGGCCTCACGCATGCCGGAGGCGATAAATACCTGGTAGTCCATGGCCAGCCCGAACAGCACACCGATGAGGATGATAGGCAGGAAACTCAGGACCGCGCCCGGATTGGCGACATCGAACACACTGCCCAGCCAGCCCCACTGGTAGACGGCCACCACGGCACCGAAGGCTGCGGCGAGCGAGAGCAGGAACCCGCCCGTGGCCAGCAGCGGAACCACGATGGAGCGGAACACCAGCAGGAGCAGGACCAGGGAAAGTCCGACGACGATCGCCAGGTAGGGCGGCAGGGCGTCACCGAGTTTCGTGGAGACGTCGATATTGCCGGCGGTCTGCCCCGTCAGGCCCATGGAGACGTTCACGTCGTCCTGGATTTCCGTGTTGAGGCCGCGCAGCTCGGACACCACTTGGACGGTGCTGGCGCTGGCTGGCCCTTCCTCTGGGATGACCTGGAAGACAGCCGTACGGCGGTCCTCGCTGAGAGCGACGGGGACGGCCGCCACCACGTTGTCCACCGAACGGAGCCTGTCCGCGACGTCGAGCTGCAGGTCCTGCGCCTGTGCTGCGTCAAGGCCGGCCGGGAACTCGCCCACCGCCACGATGGGGCCGGTCACGCCCTCGCCGAAGCTGCGGGCCGTGACGCTGTAGGCCTGGTATGCCTCGGACTCCACGGGTTCGCTGCCGCCGTCGGGCAGCGCCAGCTGGAGCTGCGCTGCGGGCAGCGCAAGGGTGCCCAGCAGCAGGACGCCGGCCAGGAGCGCCAGCACCGGATGGCGGGTCACCAGCCCGCCCCAGCCACGGTTGCTTCTTTCCTGATCCACGGCCTCGTCGCGGGCTTCATGGCCGGGCTCGGCATTGTGCGCCTCGGCCCGCTCCCAGGCCCGGCGGGAGATGATGCGCCGGCCGATCAGGGACAGCACCGCGGGCGTCAGCGTGATGGCCACCAGCACGGCCACCGCCACGGTCCCGGCGGCCGCGAGGCCCATCACGGCCAGGAACGGAAGGCCGGGGACCACCAGCGCGGCAAGCGCAATGATCACCGTCAGGCCGGCGAAGACCACGGCGTTACCGGACGTGCCCGTGGCGCGGGCCACCGATTCAGCCGGGTCCATGCCCGCCAGCAGCTGGGTCCGGTGCCGGTTCACGATAAAGAGTGAGTAGTCGATGCCTACGGCCAGCCCCAGCATGAGGGCCAGCATGGGGGAGATGGAGCTCATATCGAACACCCCGGAGAGTGCGAACGTGATGCCCACGCCGATGCCGACCCCGATGACGGCCATGAGCAGCGGCAGTCCGGCGGCCACGAGGGTTCCCAGCATGATAACGAGGACCAGGGCTGCCACCCCGATGCCGACGATCTCGGCGGTGCCGAAGAGGGCAGAGATGTCCTCGGTGATTTCCTTGCTGGCCAGGGCGGTGACGCCGGCACTGGAGGTTCCGTGCACGATGTCCTGGACCTGCTGGCGCAGCTCCGGGCTGAGGCCGTTGATGGAGGTGTTGAACTGCACCTGTGCCACGGCGGCGAGGTTGTCGTCGGAAACGAACCGGATGCCCTCGGAGGCCTCCGCCTGGCGCTTGCCCAGTTCCAGCTTCGCCTTGCCGGCTTCCAACTCCTGGGCTCCGGCCTCCAACTTGGCGCGTCCTTCAGCCAGCGCCGCCTTTTGCTGACCCAGCTGTGCTTCGATGACTTCGGCGGGTGCTCCAGCGGCTCTGAGCTGCTGCTCCGCCGCGGCCAGCTGCGCTTCACCGGCCTCAAGCCGGGCACGGTTGTCCTCCAGCTCCCTGGTTCCGTTGGTCAGCCGGGCTTCGCCGTCACGGATGGCCTGGCCAGCCTGGTCCAGTTCGGCCTGGGTGGCGAATGGGTCCACTGTGCCGCGGACCTCCGGCAGGGACTCCAGCTTGCCCAGCGCATCCGCCACCGCTGTGCGTTGCGCGGGGGTGAATCCGCCGTCGGGCGCTTCGAAGACGATGGTGGCAGTGCCGCCGGACGCCGAGGGCAGGTCTGCCTTGAGCTTGTCCGCGATCCGCTGCGTTTCCGTGCCGGGGATCTGGAAGTTGTTGGACAGCGAGCCGTGGAAGGCGGCGGCGGAACCGCCTACTGCCAGGAGTGCGGCGACCCAAAGCGAAACAACCAGCCAGCGGCGCCGGTAGGAAAACATGCCGAGGCGGTAGAGGAGGAGTGCCATGAGGAAACCGATCTGGTCAGGAGGAACGGGGGGAAGGCTGTGGTGCGGTGAAGCCCGAGCCCAGGAGGGCCATTGCATCGATGAGCTGCCCGCGGAGGGCAGCGAGGGATTCAGCGGAGAGGTCCGGGCCCCACTGCCTGAACCAGGTCTCCAGGGCCGCCTTGCCGCAGGCAATCACCGATCCGGCGAGCGCGTGGGCGTAAAGGTCGCCGGCTGCGCCGGACGTGCGCTCGCGGACCACGCCGGTGATCTGCTCCCGGCAGTAGTCCCAGGCCGCGAGCTCGGACTGCGACATGAGTGCGCTTTCGGACGTCAGTGAGAACAGTTCGGCGAGCGGGGCCACGGCCGCCGGGTCCGCGAGGGCCATCAGTGCCGCCTGCGCGGATTCCATGATGGGTTCCCCGGCGGGCCGCAGGCGCAGCTGCTGGATGGCGTTGTCCAGGAAGCCGTGGGTGATCGCGGCGAGGGCGGCGTCTGTGCTGTTGAAGTAGTTGAAGAACGTGCGGCGGGAAATGCCGGCGGCCTCGGCAATATCTTCCGCGGTGAAGTTCCCCGGGCCGTTGGCACGGAGGAGGCCCAGCGCAGCCTCGGTGATGTTCTGGCGGGTGGCCGCTTTGTTCAGTTCACGGCGGGAGGCTGGAGACGCCAGGGCTCCGGCGGCAGATATGTTCACATGATTACACTACGTGCAAGTTTGCACTGTGCGCAACTTGTTGTGCGGGTGGCGCAGACAACCTTCACAGCAGAATGAAAGGTTTTCGAAAGCCCGTACAGAACCTCCCCGCCCATGCTGGAAATGTCCCGGGAGGGAACGTACCGCAAACAGCCGTCACCGACGGCGGATCCAGGAGGCACCGCAATGACACGCATAAAGAAAATGACCCTCGGGCTGTCGGCCACCGCGCTGGCCCTCGGCGCCGGACTTGGACTGGCGGGCATGGCCTCCGCCACCACGCCCGCCCCGTCACCCAGCGCGGGCGCGTCCGCTGAGAGCGGCACCGCGGCACCGGAAGGCGGCATGGGTATGCACGGAGGCCGCGGCATGCACGGCGGCGGGATGCACGGCGCGGAACAGGCCTCGGCCCTCGCCGGGAAGCTGGGAGTGGACAAGGCAGACGTCACGGAGGCGCTGCAGGCCTTCCACGAAGCGAACCGTCCGTTCTCCCCGCCGGCGGAAGGGCGCCCGGACCGGGCCACCAGGGAAGCGAACCTGGCGAAATCGCTGGCCGAAGCCCTGGGTATCGAGGAGGCTAAGGTCACCGCGGCGCTCGGGGAGCTCCGGAACGAAGCGCAGGCTGAACGGGCTGCTGCCCTGAAGGACCGCCTGGACCAGGCGGTGACCGACGGGAAGCTCACGCAGGCTGAAGCGGATGCCGTTGCCAAGGCCGTGGAGGCTGGCGTGATCGGCGGCGGCGGGCACTGATCCGGAGCCGTCGGCCTGCGCCGGGCACGCGAAAATCCCCGGGACAGGCGTCCCGGGGATTTTGGCGTTGAGACTTATGCCTTGGCGTCCTGGAGGACGCGGGTGTCCCCGCCGGCGGTGTCTTCGCTGTCATCCACGAACGGGGTGCCGTTGCGCGGTGCGTTGTACAGCGCTTCATTCAGGATGCCCTGGCGTTTGGCCACGATGGTGGGCACCAGCGCCTGGCCGGCAACATTAACCGCGGTCCGGCCCATGTCCAGGATCGGGTCGATCGCCAGCAGGAGTCCGACGCCGGCCAGCGGCAGTCCCAGCGTGGAGAGCGTCAGGGTGAGCATCACCACGGCGCCCGTGGTTCCGGCGGTGGCCGCCGAGCCCAGGACGGAGACCAGGGCGATGAGCAGGTACTGGCTAAAGTCCAGCTGGACACCAAAGAACTGGGCCACGAAGATCGCCGCTATGGCGGGGTAGATGGCTGCGCAGCCGTCCATCTTGGTGGTGGCGCCCAGTGGCACGGCGAACGAGGCGTAGGCGCGGGGGACGCCCAGGCTGCGCTCGGTGACGCGCTGGGTCAGCGGCAGGGTGCCGACGGAAGAGCGGGATACGAACGCCAGCTGCACGGCGGGCCAGACGCCGGAGAAGTACTGCTTCACGGACAATCCGTGGCTGCGCACCAGCGCCGGGTAGACCCCGAAGATGACCAGGGCAAGGCCAACGTAGATGGCGAAGGTGAACCGGCCCAGCGAACCGATGGTGTCCCAGCCGTAGACGGCCACGGCGTTGCCAATCAGGCCCACGGTGCCCAGTGGGGCGATCCGGATGATCCACCAGAGGACTTTCTGGATGACGGCCAGGGCAGAGGCGTTCAGGGCCAGGAAGGGCTCGGCGGCCTTCCCCACCTTCAGCGCGGCGACGCCCACTGCGATGGCGATGACCAGGATCTGCAGCACATTGAAGCTGACGGCCGTGGTGACCGCGCCGGTTTCAGCCACCGTGGAAGTGGCGCCGAGGCCCAGGAAGTTCTTGGGGAACAGGCCGGTCAGGAATGCCCACCAGTTGCCCACCTTGGCCGGTTCAGAGCCTTCGCCCACAATGCCTGTGTTGCTGCCGGGCTGCAGGAGGACGCCCAGGCCGATGCCGATCAGGACCGCGATGAGGGAGGTAATGGCGAACCACAGGAGAGTGTTCCAGGCGAGCTTGGCTGCGTTGGAGACTTCCCGGAGGTTGGAGATGGAGCTGACTACGGCCGTGAAGATCAGGGGGACCACGGCGGTCTGCAGCAGGGAGACATAGCTGGAGCCGATGGTCTGCAGCGTGGCGCCCAGGCCGTTGGGCACTTCCTTGGTGCTGCCCGTGTACTTGGCCAGCAGGCCAAGGCCCAGGCCGACAATGAGGGCCGCGATGATCTGGACGCCGAAGGATCCGGCCCATCGGGGCAGCTGGAAGCCGGTCTTTCCGGCGGGGGGAAGGGTGCTCGTTGATGTGCTCACCCGGACACGCTAGGACCGGACCGACTAGCACGGCGAACGGACATTGAGAAATATTACGGGCCCCGAGTTTCCGAGGATGCAAAAAATTCCCGTGAAATCAAGGGTTCAAGCGGTCTTTGTTACTTATTCCCGGACAGAGTGTGCTTAATGTCTCGTCGGGGCGGGGGCGGGAGGGCGACATCCGGCAGCGCGCGTCAAAGCGAGGAACGAGCAGCGCGCCGAGGATGTCGCCCTCCCACCCCGAAGGGTTCGGCTTACTTAAGCAGCGCCCGGCGGAGGGTGTCGAGTCCCACCGAGCCGACGTTCAGGGCCCGCGTGTGGAACTCCTTCAGGTCGAACCCGGGCCGGGCCTCAAGGTCCGCACGGATCTGCTCCCACAGCCGCTGACCCACCTTGTAGGACGGCGCCTGGCCCGGCCAGCCCAGGTACCGGGCGAACTCGAAGTCCAGCTGCCCCTCGCTGATGGGCAGGTTCTCCTTGAGGAAGGCGTAGCCCTTGACCGCAGTCCAGGCGCCGGAGCCCCATCGTTCCGGCATGTCGAGCTCAAGGTGGACGCCGATATCGAAGACCACGCGCGCCGCACGCATGCGCTGCATGTCCAGCATGCCCATCAGGTCGCCGGGATCGGACAGGTAGCCGAGCTCGTGCATCAGCTTCTCGGCATACAGTGCCCAGCCTTCGCCGTGCCCCGAAGTCCAGCACACGTTCCTTCTCCAGTTGTTGAGCAGCTCGCGGCGGTACGTCGCGGTGGCCACCTGGAGGTGGTGGCCGGGCACGCCCTCGTGGAACACGGTGGTGGTCTCGGCCCACGTGGTAAAGGTGTCCTCCCCGGCGGGGACGGACCACCACATCCGGCCAGGCCGGCTGAAATCGTCCGAGGGGCCGGTGTAATAAATGCCGCCTTCATCGGTAGGCGCGATCCGGCATTCGAGTTTCCTCATCACGTCCGGAATCTCGAAGTGCACGCCGGCCAGCTCCGCCACAGCCTTGTCGGAGAGCGCCTGCATCCACTCCCGGAGCGCGTCTGTACCCTTCAGCTGCCGCGCGGGATCCTTGTCGAGGAGGTCTTTGGCCTCCGCGATGGTGGCGCCAGGGCTGATCAGGTTGGCCACCTCCTCCTGCTGGGTGATCAGCCGGTCGAGTTCCTGCACGCCCCACGCGTACGTCTCTTCCAGGTCAACGGTGGCGCCCAGGAAGGACCGCGAGGCCAAGGCGTAGCGGGCCCGGCCCACCGCGTCCTTCTCCGGAGCGGACGGCAGCAGTTCAGTTTCGAGGAATTCCGCGAGGCGGGCGTAGGCGTCCCGGGCAGCGGCAGCGCCGTCGTCGAGCATTTTCTGCGTGGCGGGGCCCAGGGGGCCGGTTGCCGTCGCCGCATCGGCTGCGAGCCGGGCAAAGAAGCCTTCCTCCGCCGCGTACTTCGCAGCCTGCCCCGCTACTATCCTGACCTGGCGCGCGGCGGCAACCCGGCCGGCGTCGCGCGCTTCCCGCAGTGACTCGACATATCCGTCGATGGCCCCTGGAACGTTGCGGGCGCGGCCGGCAATGTGTTCCCACTGCTCTTCCGTGTCGGTGGGCATGAGGTCGAAAATGGCGCGGATGTCCTGCGCGGGGGAAGCGATGTTGTTCAGGTCCGCATAGTCCCAGCCGGAGGCGTGGATCAGCAGCTGCAGCCCGAGCCGCTCCTGCATCGCATCGAGGGTGACGGCGTCCACATCATCTTCGGGCTCCAGACCCTCCAGCCGGGTCAAGGCGTCGCGGGCAGCCTCGGCAAACCCAGCGATTCCGGCCGGTGAAAAGTCCTGGTACTCGGTTTCGTGGCCCGGGATGCCCAAGGTGGTGGCAAACGTCGGGTTCAGCGCGATGAGGGTCTCGGTGTAATCGTCGGCGACGGCGTCAATGCGGGTGTGCGGGCGGCGGGTGTCGGTAGTCACACCCCCGAGACTAGTCGAACGTCAGCCCCTGCTGCGCTTCCACGCCCCGGGGCCGGGGGTGGGCGCCAGACGCAGCTGTTGCCGCCGCACCCAGTGGCGGACGCTGGGGCGGACGGTGCCGGCGCTTTCGCTTCCGCCCACGGAAAGTACGACGGCGGTCAGCGCAGCGAGCTCTTCGGCCGTAGGTTGTCCCTTGACCACGGAAAGCAGCGGCGCTTCGGGTGCCTGTTCTCCGTTTGCCTGGGCGTCGAATGCCTGGTCTTCCTTGGGATCCGTCACAGCGGAATGTTCCCGTGCTTCTTGGCGGGAAGGCTGGCGCGCTTGTCCCGCAGGGCCCGGAGCCCGCGGATAATCTGCACCCGGGTCTCGGAGGGCGCGATAACGGCATCCACGTATCCCAGCTGCGCTGCCTGGTAGGGGTTGAGGAGTTCCTCTTCGTACTGGCGGATCATTTCCGCGCGGCGGGCCTCGACGTCGCCGCCGGCCTCGGCCACGGCGGCGATGTCGCGGCGGTACAGGATGTTCACCGCGCCCTGGGCACCCATCACACCGATCTGCGCCGTCGGCCATGCCAGGTTCAGGTCCGCGCCGAGCTTCTTGGAGCCCATGACGATGTACGCGCCGCCGTACGCCTTGCGCGTGATGACGGTGAGTTTGGGGACGGTAGCTTCGGCGTACGCGTAGAGCAGCTTGGCTCCGCGGCGGATGATGCCCTGGAACTCCTGGTCCTTGCCGGGCAGGAATCCGGGCACGTCCACCAGGGTGATGATGGGGATGTTGAATGCGTCGCAGTGGCGGACAAAGCGGGCCGCCTTTTCCGAAGCGGCGATGTCCAGGGTTCCGGCGAATTGCAGCGGCTGGTTCGCGACGATGCCCACGGTGTGGCCCTCCACCCGGCCGTAGCCGATCATCACGTTCGGCGCGTAGAGAGCCTGCATCTCCAGGAAGTGCCCGTCGTCCACGATCTGCTCCACCACGCTGCGCATGTCATACGGCTGGTTGGCGGAGTCCGGGATCAGCGTGTCCAGGACGAGGTCGTCATCGTCGACCTCAAGCTCCTGGTGGTGCTCCAGCACCGGCGCCTCGGAGAGGTTGTTGGAGGGCAGGAAGTCCAGCAGTTCGCGGACGAAGTCGATGGCGTCCGTTTCATCCGAGGCGAGGTAGCTGGAGGTCCCGGTGGTGGCGTTGTGCTGCCGGGCGCCGCCCAAGGTCTCCATGTCCACGTCTTCACCGGTGACGGTCTTGATGACGTCGGGGCCCGTGATGAACATGTGTGAAGTCTTGTCCACCATCACCACGTAATCGGTCAGGGCGGGGGAGTAGGCCGCACCGCCTGCGGAGGGGCCCATAATCAGCGAGATCTGCGGCACCACGCCTGACGCGTGCACGTTATTGCGGAAGATGTCCGCGAACATGGCGAGGGAGGCGACGCCTTCCTGGATGCGGGCGCCGCCGCCGTCCAGGATTCCGACGACGGGGCAGCCGTTGCGGAGCGCAAATTCCTGAACCTTGACGATCTTCTCGCCGTTGACCTGGCTCAGCGAGCCGCCGTAGACGGAGAAGTCCTGGCTGTAGACCGCCACCAGGCGGCCGTCAACGGTGCCGTACCCGGAAACGAGGCCATCGCCGAGCGGTTTCTTCTTCTCCATGCCGAAGGCCGTGGAACGGTGTACGGCGAGGGCGTCGAATTCAACAAAGGAGTCCTCATCCAGCAGCAGGGCGATTCGCTCCCGGGCGGTGTTCTTCCCTCGCGCATGCTGCTTTTCGATGGCCTCGGGGCCGGAGGGCTGCTCTGCACGGGCCTGGCGGTCGCGGAAATCGGCGATCTTTCCCGCTGTCGTTGTCAGATCGTGGCTCATGGATATCTCCGGCTCTGTAGCAGTTGGTTCTGTGGCGCTGTCTTTGCTGGCGGACCGTGGCTGCCGGACCTTAAGTAGCTTCCACACAAAAAACGGACCCTGCTGGCTAGTCTAGTGACGCATCCTGCCCCTGCAGCTGTAGGGAACCTACAATTTTCAGTCGTGCCCTCAGCCGCAACGTAATGTTACTGGTCAGTAACTTAGTTGGGTTACAGTGTTCCCATGACTTCGAGCAACGACGCTTTGACGGCCGCCGGCAGCCCCTATCAGGCCAGCGGATCCCTGCAGGGCCGGACCCTCCTCATTTCCGGCGGAAGCCGCGGCATTGGCTTGGCCATCGCGGAACGGGCGGCGCAGGACGGGGCCAACATCGTCCTGATGGCCAAAACCGGCGAACCCCATCCCCGGTTGGCGGGCACCGTATATACGGCAGCCGAACAGATCACCGCAGCCGGCGGAGCGGCGCTTCCGCTGGTGGGCGACGTCCGGCGGGACGAGGACGTGGCGCGCGCCGTTGACTCGGCCGTGGAGCGGTTCGGCGGCATCGACGCCGTCATCAATAACGCTTCCGCGATCGACCTCTCCACGACGGAGGCGATCGACATGAAAAAGTACGACCTTATGCAGGACATCAACGTCCGGGGCACCTTCCTGCTGTCCAAGCTGGCATTGCCGGCTCTGCGACAGTCCCCGCACGGCCACATCCTTACGCTCTCACCGCCGCTGAACCTTGATCCGGCCTGGGCCGGCCGGCACCTGGCCTACACGATGGCGAAGTACGGCATGAGCCTGACCACCCTGGGCCTCGCCGAGGAACTCGCGGCAGACGGGATCGCCGTCAACTCCCTGTGGCCGTGCACCCTGATCGACACCGCCGCCATCCGTAACATGCCGCGCGGGGAGGACATGGTGCAGGCCGCGCGCGGTCCCCGGATCATGGCGGACGCCGCGCATGCCATCCTGACCGGGTCGCTGGGCGAAGGGCGGGCGGCGAGCGGGAACTTTTATACGGACGAGGAGGTGCTGCGCGCAGCCGGAGTGGCGGATTTCGGTCCCTACAGCCTGGGTGCGCCGGAGGACCAGCTTGTCCCGGACATTTTCCTCTAGGCCGCCATTGGAAGGGCGCGCCTCCACCCGGTTATCCTGCGGGCTCCGGCCGGTCCGTGTCGATAGGATCTAGTCATGGACGACGCACGCACCCAAGGCACCCCCCTGGACAGGACGGAACTGGCAGACCAGCGTTTCCTGTTGGCGGCCGGAATTCCCCGGCTGGACGTAGTGGACTCCACCGGCTCCACCAATGCGGACCTGCTGCGGGCGGTGGCATCCGATCCTGCCGCCTGGACGGACCTCTCCGTCCTCACCGCCGAGTACCAGACAGCGGCACGCGGCCGCCTGGAACGGCACTGGGAAGCGCCGCCGCTCAGCTCAGTCTCCGTCTCCGTCGTCCTGCGCCCCGTCAACGCGGAGGGCAGGCCCCTCCCCACGGACACCTATTCATGGCTGTCCCTGATCGCCGCCGTGGCGCTGCGTGAAACCCTCCTCGAAACCGCAGGGATCCCCGCTGAACTGAAATGGCCCAATGACGTCCTGGTCCGCGGCCGGAAAATCGCGGGCATCCTCGCCCAGCTGGCTCCCATGGTGGACGGATCCGTGCCTGTGGTGCTGGGGACTGGGCTGAACGTGACGCTCCGGGAGGAGGACCTGCCGGTGCCCACGGCCACGTCCGTTGTCCTGGAATCGCCCCGCACCGTGAACCGCACGGAGCTGCTTAAGAGCTACCTTTCCCATTTCGCCTCGCTTTACCGGAGTTTCTGCAACGCCGACGGCGACCCTGCGGCAGGGCTCGCGGGGGGCCCTTCACTGCACAAGCGCGTCGAATCGGTGATGGCCACCCTGGGCAAGCAGGTCCGTGCGCAGCTGCCGGGCGACCACGAAATCATCGGGCACGCCACCCGGCTGGACGAGTTCGGGTCCCTCCTCGTGGTGGACCGGGACGGCCGTGAGCATGTGGTCACGGCCGGCGACGTGGTCCACCTCCGGCCGTGGACGCCGCCGGACAGTTCCGGCCAGGACGGTTATGCGTAAACACCTGGTCCCGGGCGAGCAGGTGATTGTCACCACCCGTCCGCAGCCACGGAAACTTGCCGGCGCCGTCGTTGTTTTTATCCTTGCACCCGCCATGTCCGCGTTCACCGCGGCCTGGGTGATCCGCGGGGAGGCTGTGCGGCTGGTGCCCGCCCTCCGTCAGGAATGGACGCCTTGGCTCGTGGCCGCCCTTGCCGCCGCCGTCCTGGCGGCCTGGCTGGGCTATTGCCTGCCGCGGCTCCTGCGCTGGCACGGAACCCGCTACATCCTCACCAGCCGCCGCCTCCTGGCCCGCTCAGGAATGCTGCGCCGCAGCGAACACCAGGTGAACCTCGCCTCCGTGCGTAACCTCACCGTCCATGAAACGCTGCTGCAGCGACTGCTGCGAAGCGGGAATATATCCTTGGAAACCGGATACCAGGACACCATGACCCTGCCGGACGTGCCGGAGGCGGCTCGGTTCCGGGACTTCATCCTCGACGCCATCGCGGAGCTCCCTGCGGACACCCGGGAGTCCGGGCCGGAAGCGGCGCAATTCGGCGGCACGGAACCGGAGGATGGCGGAACAGGCAGTGGCGGAGCAGGCAGTAGAGGAAACGGGAGAAGGTGGACGGTATGAACGGTGAGCACGCAGAGGAGACCGTCGAACCTGCCGCGCCCGAGGCCATGTCCGCCGAGCGGCTGGCAGCCAAGGCCCTCGAATCCCGCTTGCTGGGCGGCGAACGCAAGCTCCGCCGGCGTGAAGTTGCAGCCGGCGCCGGGCTCTCCCTGCTGTCCGCGCGCAAGCTGTGGCGCGCCCTCGGCTTCCCCAACTTCGGCGACGACGACGTTGCCTTCACCGAACGCGACCAGTCGGCGCTCTCGACCGTGGTGGACCTGGTCCGCTCCGGGAAGCTGACGGAAGAGGCCGCCATCTCAATCACCCGGTCAATCGGCCAGATGACGGACCGGATGGTGGTGTGGCAAATCGAGGCCCTGGTGGAAGACATGGTCCATGAACAGGGCGTGACGGACGCGGTGGCCCGCAAACGGCTGGTCAACGAACTGCCCGCACTGGTCGATGCCCTTGAGGAAATGCTCGTCTACTCCTGGCGCCGGCAGCTGAACGCAGGCATCCAAAGACTGGCCGTCCGGGCTGAAGCCGGACTCCGCGCCAGCGAGGAAGGCCGCGAAGGCGATGAGGATGACGCCCCGCTGCCGCTCGCGCGCGCCGTGGGCTTCGCGGACCTGGTCTCCTATACCAGCCTCTCCCGCCGGATGAACGAGAAAACGCTGGCCCGGCTGGTCCAGCGGTTCGAGAACAAGTGCGCCGAGATCATCTCCGTGGGCGGCGGCAGGCTGGTCAAGACAGTGGGAGACGAAGTCCTCTACATTGCCGAAACACCGGCGGCCGGAGCGGAGATCTCGCTGGCGCTGGCGCAGGCTTTCACTGACGACGAGATCCTCCCCGAGGCCCGCGTGGCGATGGTGTGGGGCCGCATCCTGTCCCGCCTTGGCGATATCTACGGCCCCACCGTCAACCTGGCAGCCCGCCTCACCTCCCTGGCGGACCCCGGAACGGTCCTGATCGACTCCATGACCGCCTCCGCACTGGAACACGACGAGCGCTTCGTGATGGAGCCGCGTCCCCCGGAGAACGTGCGCGGCTTCGGCGAGATCAGGCCGGTGCGGCTGACACGCGGACTGGGTAAGGGCCTGGTGGTGGACTAGGCCGGGTGCCTGTCCTAACGTGATGACGGATATGAACGCACAACCAAACCAGGCCGCGGGCACCACCGCAGGCACCCGGCTCGCCCTCACCTGCGGCCACGGCACGGACCGGGGACACCGCCGGGCGCTCAATGAGGATTCCTACCTTGCCCGCGAACCGGTTTTCGCAGTGGCCGACGGCATGGGGGGCCATGAAGCCGGGGAGGTGGCCAGCGGCCTTTGCGTTCAGTCGCTGGCGGCGATTCCCCAGGTCGAAACCGGGGAGCGGAGCCTCACGGCGCCCGCCCTCCAGGCCCACCTGCTCCGGGCGGACGCTGCAATCCGCGGCGCCACCGGATCCCGCGCTGGAACCACGCTCTCCGGTGCCGTCTTGGTGGAGCAACTGGGCCGGACCTATTGGCTCGTGATGAACGTGGGGGATTCCCGCACGTACCGGTTCAGTCACGGCCACCTGGAACAGCTGAGCGTGGACCACTCGCTGGTTCAGGAACTCGTGGACGACGGAGAGATCAGCGCCGAGGAAGCCGCCAGCCATCCGCAGCGGCATGTGGTCACCCGTGCCCTGGGGACCGGCGAGGACAACGAAGCCGACTTCTGGCTGGTGCCTGCGGAAGCAGGCGACAGGGTCCTGGTCTGCTCCGACGGGTTGACAGGCGAACTGGCCGACCGGAGCATCGCCCGCATCCTCGACACGGTGGCCGATCCGCAGGACGCAGCCATGGAATTGATCCATGCCGCGCTGGACCACGGCGGCCGGGACAACGTCACCGTGATCGTGGTGGATACGAGGGCTGCGGGCGCTGCCTGATTTGCGGCCCTCCGGGAGGTATAGCAGACTACCGGTTGGACCAGAAAGCCGCGGGTGGGGGGACTGCGCGCATCGAAAGGTAGCAATGACCCCCTCCCAATCGGCACTCCGCGCCATGTCCGCTTCGGCCTCGGCCGCGGTCCTGGCGCTCTCGGTGAGCCTCTCGGCAGGCGGTGTGGCGGCGGCTGATTCGCCGGACGCCACTACATCCCCGGACTGCGGAGAATCCTGCCTGGGAACGGAATCCCGGCCCGGTGAGGGACGCGGCAAGAACAAGGAGACGCCCGGCCCGCCGGCACCTGCAGAGCCCGCACCCCCGGAAGCCCCGGCTCCGCAAGGCCCTGAGGTGGATCCCGTCCCTGCCACCCCGGCAACGGTGCCTGCCCCGCCCCCGGCAACGGCGGCACCGGCGAAGACGGCTACGCCCTCGCCTTCACATCCGGGTTCGGCGGAACCGTCCACGGAGTCCAACTGGGACACCCCCTACACGCGGTCCGCCCGCCCCACAGAGGCCAAGCTGTCCCGCGTTGGCGGGTCCGGCGGGCCTGACCCGCTGAACATCACCGCCGGCGGCATGCTCGTGGGAATCAGCGCCGCCGCCTTCGCCTGGTACGGCAGGAACCGGGTGCGGGCGCACTGAGCGACCCTCCCGGCGGTAAGGCAAGATAGGTCTGTGAGCACAGGACCAGGCCCCGCAGAATTGACCGACACCAGGACCGACGGACAGGACAGCCAGGAGTCGACTCCCGCCGGTTCGATTCGCGGGGAGTACGAGAACCTGGTGGACTTGGTCCGCAAATACCGGTTTGCGTACTACCAGGAAGACTCACCCCTTGTCTCGGACGCCGAGTTCGACGCGCTCTTCCGCCGCCTGGAGGAAATCGAGGCGCTGCACCCCGAGCTGGTGGCCAACGACTCACCGACCCAGGAAGTCGGCGGCGAAGTCTCGGCGGCCTTCGCCGCGGTGGAGCACCTGCAGCGGATGTACAGCCTCGAGGACGTCTTCTCCCTCGATGAGCTCGAAGCCTGGCTTGCCAAGGCCCGGGCCAGCATCGCCAGGCTGGGTGACGGCGCCGCCGCAACCGCCTGGCTGACCGAACTCAAGATCGACGGACTCGCGGTCAACCTCCTCTACCGTGACGGGAAACTGGTCCGGGCCGCCACCCGGGGAGACGGCACCACCGGCGAAGACATCACCCACAACGTCCTCACCATCAAGGAGATCCCGCAGCAGCTCACGGGTTCCGGCTTTCCGGCGGAGATGGAAGTCCGCGGCGAGGTCTTCATCCCGTCCAAGGCCTTCGCGGAGTTCAACGCCGCGCTCATCGAGGCGGGCAAGGCGCCGCTGGCGAACCCGCGCAACGCCGCTGCCGGCTCGCTGAGGCAAAAGGACCCGGCGGAAACGGCCAAGCGGCCGCTGAAGATGTTCGTCCACGGCATCGGCGCCCGGGAAGGCCTGGAGGCCAGGAGCCAGTCCGAAACCTATGCGTTGATGAAGTCATGGGGCCTGCCGGTCAGCCCCTACTACGAGGTCCTGGACGGGCTGGACGAGGTGCTGGAGTTCATCCGGAAATATGGCGAGCAGCGCCACAAACTGCTCCACGAGATCGACGGCATCGTGGTCAAGGCGGACACCTTCGCCACCCAGCGCGGCCTGGGCTACACCAGCCGTGTTCCGCGCTGGGCAGTCGCCTACAAGTACCCGCCCGAGGAAGTGCACACCAAGCTGCTGGACATCGCAGTGAACGTGGGACGCACCGGCCGGGTCACCCCCTACGGCATCATGGAGCCCGTCAAGGTGGCCGGGTCCACCGTGGAGATGGCCACGCTCCACAACCAGGACGTGGTGCAGGCCAAAGGTGTGAAGATCGGCGATATCGTGGTGCTCCGCAAAGCCGGTGATGTCATCCCGGAAATCGTGGGACCCGTCCTGGCGCTTCGGGACCAGCAGGACCCGCCGGTCCGCGACTTCGTGATGCCCACCGAATGCCCCTCCTGCGGCACGCCGCTCAAGCCGGCCAAGGAGGGGGACGTGGACATCCGCTGCCCCAATGCCAGGTCCTGCCCGTCGCAGCTGCGAGAGCGGGTCTTCCACCTTGCGGGCCGCGGGGCGTTCGACATCGAGGCACTCGGCTGGGAAGCGGCCATCGCGCTGACGCAGCCTGCTGAACCGGAAGTGCCACCGCTGACTTCCGAGGCCAACCTCTTCGACCTCACCCCCGAGTCCCTCGCCGAGGTCCGGATCCGGCGGGAAAAGCGGAGCAAGGGCATGTCCACCGGGGAGTTCGAACTTGTGCCGTACTTCTACAGCAAAGGCACGGCCAAGTCCCCGTCCAAGCCCACGGCCACCACCCAAAAACTGTTCAAGGAGCTGGACAAGGCCAAGTCCCAGCCGCTGTGGCGGGTGTTGGTGGCGCTGTCCATCCGGCACGTCGGCCCGCGTGCCTCGCGGGCACTGGCCACCGAATTCGGAACCATGGACGCCATCCGGCAGGCATCGGAGGAGGAACTGGCGGGCGTGGACGGTGTCGGCCCCACCATCGCCGCGGCCCTCAAGGAGTGGTTCGCGGAGGACTGGCACCGGGAGATCGTGGACCGCTGGGCGGCCGCCGGTGTCCGGATGGCAGATGAACGCGACGAATCCACCCCCCGGACGCTGGAAGGCGTCACCGTGGTGGTCACCGGCTCCCTTCCCAACTTCAGCCGGGACGAGGCCAAGGAAGCCATCCTGGTCCGCGGCGGCAAGGCGTCGGGCTCGGTCTCTAAGAAAACCGACTACCTGGTGGCCGGCGAAAGCGCGGGCACCAAGCTGGACAAGGCCGAGCAGTTGGGCATTCCCGTCCTGGACGAGGAGGGCTTCCGGAAACTGCTCGACGGCGGACCGGCGGCACTGGGGGGCGGGGCAGTCACGCCGGATCCGGATGTGCCGGAAGAAGCGGCCGACACCGCGGAGGATCAGGCGTGACCGCCGCGGACGAACTCCTTGCCGTTGCCAGGGCAGCAGCCGCAGCGGGCGCCGAAGTACTCGTCGGGCGCACCGCCGACGCCCTTGCGCCGAGCAACAAGGGCGCGGCAGGGGACTGGGTGACCGCCTTCGACGTCGCGGCCGAGGACGCCGTCCGGGGCGTCATCACCGCGGCCCGCCCGGGCGACAGCATCACCGGCGAGGAACACGGCACCACGCGCCCCGCCGATCCCAGCGGCTACCGCTGGTCCATCGACCCGCTGGACGGCACCACCAACTTCATCCGAAACATCGTCTACTACGCCACCTCGGTGGCAGTGGCCGGTCCGGACGGTACGTGGCTGGCCGGCGTCGTCCACGCCCCTGCCCTCGGCCGGATCTACCACGCGGTGCGCGGGGAGGGCGCATGGCTTGAGGAAGGCGGCCGGCTGACCCGGCTGGAGGGTCCGGTGCCCGGGCGGACCGGACAGATCCTGGCCACCGGCTTCAGCTACGATCCGGCCGTCCGGTCGCAGCAGGCAGCAGCGTTTGCGGAACTGGCCGAAGGCTTCGCCGACGTGCGGCGGCTGGGCTCGGCCGCCCTCGACCTGTGCATGGTGGCGGACGGCACGCACGACGCCTACGGCGAGCGGGGACTCAATGAACACGACTTCGCCGCCGGTGCCCTGATCGCCGAGGAGGCCGGCTGCTGGGTGCGCCGGCCGCGGCTGGCCAGCCCGCTGGACGGCGGCCCGTCGGACCAGGAACGCCTGGACGCCTGGACGTGCGCCGCGGGGCTGGAGCTTTCGGGCAGGTTTCCGCTCTGACCCGGCGCGGGGAGTGATAGTTCAGTCACGGAAAATGCCCTCCGGCGCCTCTGCGGCTGCGCCCGCCACTACCATTGACGGGTGCAGCCGCAGATAACCATCCGTCCCGCCGTCGAGGCAGATTACGACGACGTCGCCCGCATCACGCGCGACGCCTACCTCGCTGCGGGGTACTTCGATGACGCGGACCACCCGTACATGCGCAAGATCCAGGACGTCGCCCTGCGCGCCGGTGAGGCCACCATTTGGGTTGCCGAGCGTGACGGCGCCGTCGTGGGGTCTGTGACGCTGGCTGTGGCCGGAGAACCTTATGCGGACATCGCGCTGCATGATGAACTCGAATTCCGCATGCTCGTCGTGGACCCCGCCGTCCAGCGCAGCGGCGCCGGACGGGCCCTGCTGGAAGCGATCATCGCGCACGCCCGGGCGCTTCCGGGGATTCGCGCCGTGGCACTGACCACCGGCGAAAGCTGGCTTAGTGCGCACGGCCTCTACCGGGCCACCGGCTTCCGCCGGATCCCCGAGCGTGACTGGCTGGTCCCGGGGACCGACATAAAGCTGCTGGTTTACCGGCTGGACGTGCACCAGCCCTAAAGTGGTGCCGACCCGTTCCGGCTTTGAAAGGCTCCACCATGCGCAAAACCTTCGGCACCGGCTCCGTCTGGGAACAGACCCTCGGCTATTCCCGGGCCGTCCAGGTGGACAATACCCTCTACATTTCGGCTACGGCGGCCAGCGGCGAGGACGGGATAGTGGGCGAGGATTTCTACACCCAGACCCGTTACATCCTGGAGAAGCTTGGCACCGTCCTCTCCGACGCAGGCTTCGGCTACGGTGACGTGGTCCAGTCCAAGCTGTACCTGACGGACATCAGCAAATGGGAGGAAGCCGGCCGGGCACACGGCGAGGTCTTTGGCGAGATCCGCCCCACGCTCTCCCTGGTCCACGTGCTGCCGTTCCTTGACCCGAAGATGCTGGTGGAAATCGAGTTGGTGGCCCAGAAGGGCTGACCCACGCGGGGCACCGGCCGTTTCCCCACTAGACTGGATCGGAAAACAATCCGTACTTTGCAGGGGAGATCCATGGCTGCGATCAACCGTGACGATGTTGCGCATCTCGCGCGGCTCGCTCACATCGAGATGAGTGACCAAGAGCTGGACAGGATGGCCGGGGAGCTGGCCGTCATCGTGGATTCGGTGAAGTCCGTCAGCCAGGCCGCCGGGGACGACGTCCCGGCCACGTCCCACCCGATCCCGCTGGCCAATGTGTTCCGCGAGGACGTTGTGGGCCACACCTTCACGGCCGAGCAGGCATTGTCCGGCGCGCCGGATTCCGAAGACAACCGTTTCAAGGTCCCGGCAATCCTGGATGAGGCATAACCATGACTGAACTGAACACCGCCGACTCCCTGATCCGGCTTTCCGCCGCGGAACTGGCCGCAAAGCTCGCCGCCGGCGAGGTCACCTCCGTCGCCGTCACCCAGGCCTGCCTGGACCGCATCGCCGCCGTGGACGGCGGCGAACGCGGCGTCAACGCGTTCCTGCATGTCAACGCCGAAGAAGCGCTGGCCGTCGCCGCCGAAGTGGATGCCATCCGCGCCGCGGGAGGCGCCGAAGCTGAGGCCCTGCATGTCCTGGCCGGCGTGCCCGTCGCCGTCAAGGACCTGATCGTCACCGTGGGCCAGCCCACCACTGCCGGCTCGAAGATCCTCGAAGGCTGGCACAGCCCCTACGACGCCACGGTCGTGGAGCGGCTGCGCGCGGCCAGGATGCCGATCCTGGGCAAGACCAACCTGGATGAGTTCGCCATGGGCTCCTCCACCGAGCACTCGGCCTACGGACCCACGCGAAACCCATGGGACCTGGACCGCATCCCGGGCGGATCCGGCGGCGGGTCCGCTGCCGCCGTCGCCGCGTTTGAGGCCCCGCTGGCACTGGGCACGGACACCGGCGGCTCCATCCGCCAGCCCGGCGCCGTCACCGGCACCGTGGGCGTCAAGCCCACCTACGGCAGCGTGTCCCGCTACGGCGCCATCGCCATGGCATCCTCGCTGGACCAGATCGGTCCTGTCACCCGCACCGTCCTGGACTCGGCACTGCTGCACCAGGTGATCGGCGGCCATGACCCCCGCGACTCCACTTCCCTGCCCGACCCGCTGGCGGACCTCGTAGCCGCGGCGAAGACCGGCAACGTCGAGGGCCTGCGCGTGGGCATCATCAAGGAACTGCACGGCGAGGGCTACCAGGCCGGTGTCGAAAACCGCTTCAAGGAAGCCCTGGAGCTGCTCAAGGACGCCGGCGCCGAGATCGTGGAGGTCTCCTGCCCCAACTTCCAGTACGCGCTGGGCGCGTACTACCTGATCATGCCGTCCGAGGCGTCCTCCAACCTGGCCAAGTTCGACGGCGTCAGGTACGGCCTGCGCGTCCTGCCCGAGGACGGTCCCATGACCATCGAACGCGTCATGGGTGCCACCCGTGCCGCAGGCTTCGGCGACGAGGTCAAGCGCCGCATCATCCTGGGCACCTACGCGCTGTCCGCCGGCTACTACGACGCGTACTACGGCTCCGCGCAGAAGGTCCGCACCCTGGTTCAGCGCGACTTTGACGCCGCCTTCACGGTCGCCGACGTCCTGATTTCGCCCACGGCGCCCACTACCGCGTTCCGCCTGGGCGAAAAGCTCGACGACCCGCTGGCCATGTACCTCAACGACGTGGCAACCATCCCGGCAAACCTCGCCGGTGTCCCGGGACTATCACTGCCAGGCGGCCTGGCGGATGAGGACGGGCTGCCCGTCGGCATCCAGCTGCTGGCCCCCGCCCGCGAGGACGCCCGCCTGTACCGCGTCGGCGCGGTGCTGGAATCACTGCTCGAGGAAAAATGGGGCGGCCCGCTGCTGGCACAGGCCCCCGAACTTGCCGGCTCCCCGGCCCTCGAAACCCAGGAGGCAAAATAATGATCACCGAGGAAATCCTGAGCTTCGAAGAGGCCATGGAGAAATACGATCCCGTCCTGGGGTTCGAGGTCCACGTGGAGCTCAACACCAACACCAAGATGTTCTCCTCCGCTCCGAACGTCTTTGGCGATGAACCCAACACCAACGTCAACGAGGTGGACCTCGGCATGCCGGGCGTCCTGCCCGTGGTGAACAAGACCGCTGTCGAGTCCTCCATCAAGATCGGCCTGGCGCTGAACTGCAAGATCGCGGAGAGCTGCCGCTTCGCCCGGAAGAACTACTTCTACCCGGACACTCCCAAGAACTTCCAGACCTCCCAGTACGACGAACCCATCGCGTACGACGGCTACCTGGACGTCGAACTCGAAGACGGCACCGTGTTCCGCGTGGAGATCGAGCGCGCCCACATGGAAGAGGACGCCGGCAAGCTGACCCACATGGGCGGTGCCACCGGCCGCATCCACGGGGCGGAGTTCTCGCTGGTCGATTACAACCGCGCCGGCGTGCCGCTGGTGGAAATCGTCACCAAGCCGATCGAGGGGGCAGGCTCCCGTGCCCCGGAACTGGCCAAGGCGTACGTGGCCGCCATCCGTGAAATCGTGAAGAACCTGGGCGTCTCGGATGCCCGGATGGAACGCGGCAACGTGCGGTGCGACGCGAACGTTTCGCTCCGCCCGCACGGGCGCGAACGCTTTGGCATCCGATCCGAAACGAAGAACGTCAACTCGCTGCGCGCCGTCGAACACGCCGTCCGCTACGAGATCCAGCGCCACGCCGCCGTCCTGGATGCCGGCAACCCCGTGGTGCAGGAAACCCGCCACTGGCACGAGGACACCCGCACCACCACCTCGGGCCGGCCGAAGTCCGACGCCGACGACTACCGCTATTTCCCCGAGCCGGACCTCGTTCCTGTGGTTGCGTCGCGGGAATGGGTCGAGGAACTGCGCGCCACGCTGCCCGAGCCTCCGGCCGAGCGCCGCAAGCGGCTGAAGGCCGACTGGGGCTACTCGGACCTGGAATTCCGGGACGTGGTGAATGCCGGCGTCCTGGACGAGATCGAGGAGACCATTGCCGCCGGTGCCAGCGCGTCCGTTGCGCGCAAGTGGTGGATGGGCGAAATCGTGGGCCGTGCCAAGGCAGCAGACGTGGATCCGGGCCAGCTTGGCGTCCAGCCCCGCACCATCGTGGAGCTCAACCGCATGGTGGAAGACGGCAAGATCAACAACAAGATGGCGTCCCAGGTGCTGGACGGCGTCCTCGCCGGCGAAGGCACCCCGGCGGACATCGTGGAGCAGCGCGGCCTCGCCGTGGTGTCCGATGACGGTCCGCTGCTGGAAGCCATCGACGCCGCGCTTGCCGCGCAGCCCGACGTCGCCGACAAGATTCGCGGCGGCAAGGTCCAGGCCATCGGCGCCATCGTGGGCGGGGTCATGAAGGCCACCCGCGGCCAGGCCGACGCCGGCCGGGTCCGCGAGCTCATCCTCGAGAAGCTGGGCGTCTCAGCCTAGCCCTCCACCCCAACTGGGTAGCGCTAAGTGTCGTTTTGAGCGTCCATAACGACACTTAGCGCTACCCAGTTGCGCTTTAAGTACTCAGGTGGCCGCCGCCAAAAGTACCCGTATGCAGTGGTGTCCTGCAGCCCTACACTTGACCCCACGGGGCCGCGGCAGCGGTCCCGGCCAGTCATGCAAGTCAGCCAGGTGAAGGGGGCGGACCGTGCCGTTCAAGGGCCGGAGCAGGACACGGACACTCGTGCTCGCCGGAGCAGTTGCCATCACGCTCGCAGGTACGGGGGCCGCGCTGGCCTGGCCGGCCGGCGGACCCTCCCTGCAGCCGTCGTCCACCGCCCAGACCTCCAGCGCGCCGTCGCATAATCCGCCCGGCCACCGGGACAAGCAGGGCAACCAGGCCAAACAGGATAAGCAGCACCCGCCTGACAAACAGCACAAAGCCGACCATGCCCGCGGCGGGCGGCTTCAGCACAGCGAGAGCGTGGTCAAGGACGCTGACGGCAGCTTCCGAACCATCCTGGTCCAGCGCGGAACCGTGGAAGCCGTCAGCGGCACGTCGGTCACCGTCCGGAGCGAAGACGGTTACTCGCAGGCCTATGTCGTGGACACGGATACCAAGATCATCGGAAGCGGTGCCGCCTTCGGCCACCGGTCGCCTGCAGCGGACGACGACGATAAGGCGGCCGGGCGGCGTACCGGCACCATTGCGGACATTGCCGTAGGGGACGCGGTGCGCATCTTCGGCCTCAAGGAGGCGGAGCGGGTGACGGCGACGCGGATCGCGGCCGGTGCAGGAAACTCCCGAGGCAGCGGACGCTAATCCGGCTCCACCAGGCCGGCCATGATGTCCTGCAGGGTTTCGCAGACCACTGTGACCGCGCGCCGCTTCAGGTTTTCGGGTCGGGCCAGCAGGTCGATGCGGCGCCGCGTGCTGATGCCCTGGAGGGGACGCAGGACGATGGCCGGGTTGAGGACAGGTCCTGCTGTGTACCGCGGCAGGAGGCCCGCCACCCCGCCGGACGCCACCAAGGCGGCCACCGTGGAATAGTCGTTGATCCGGTGCACGATCCTCAGTTCCCGGCTGGATACCGCCGCGACGGCGGACAGCACGTCTGCGGGGGAATAGCCGGCGTGGCTGGTCACCCAGGCCTCGTCCACCACGTCGGCCACGGAAACCGACGCCTGCTGTGCCAGCCGGTGGCCGGCGGGCAGGGCAACGTCCAGCGGTTCGTGCGCCAGCGGAACCACGGTGACCCGTTCGGTGGGCCAGCGAGGGCTGTGGTCCATCCGGTGGGCAAGGACCAGGTCGTACCGGGCGGTGAGGGCGGGAAAGTCATGCTGGGCGACGTCCTCGTCGGAGAGTTCAATGTGCGGCCGCCCTGGTCCTTCCAATGCTTTGGCCAGCGGCGCGAACAGTGCCTGCCCGGCGCTGTGGAATCCGGACAGGGTGACGCGCGCTGCTTCGGAGCCGTGGTAGCTGCCGATCGCGCTCCGGGCATCGGCCATGGCGCTGACCACCGCGGCACCGGCGTCCGCCAGCACCTGGCCCGCCTCCGTGAGGACCAGGTTTCGGCCTTCCTTGCGTGTCAGCGGGACCTCCGCGGAACGCTGCAGCAGGGCCAGTTGCTGGGAGACGGCAGAGGGGGTCACCATGAGGGTGTCCGCGACTGCCTTCACGCTGCCCAGGGCCCCGAGCTCGCGCAGGATTTCAAGCTGGTGTATTTCCACCGCACCAGTCTACGCATTAGGAATACCTACATCGTCGATTGAGATATTCCCCATTGTTCTAAAGCTTTTTCCTCGCTGTAATGGGGAAGGCAGCACCCTGCCACGCGTATGGACCAAGAGTAAGGAAGCCGATGAAGGCTTTGTACAAGGCCGGCCCGCAGGCCGGATTCGAGCTGGTGGACCGCCCGGAACCGGTCACGGGCCCGGCAGACGTGAAGATCCGCGTCATGACCACCGGCATCTGCGGCACGGACCTGCATATCCAGTCCTGGGATGCCTGGGCGCAGGGCATTATCGAGGCGCCGCTGATCCCCGGCCACGAGTTCTACGGCGAAGTGGTGGAAACCGGTGCCGGCGTGCGCGACGTCAAAGTGGGGGACAGGGTCTCCGGCGAAGGTCATGTCGTATGCGGAATCTGCCGCAACTGCCGCGCCGGCCGGCGGCAGATGTGCATCCATACCGTCAGCGTCGGCGTCCAGCGGGACGGCGCCTTTGCCGAATACGTTGTTATTCCCGAGACGAACGTCTGGGTGCACCACGACTCTTCCGTCACACCTGAACTCGGTGCCATCTTCGATCCCTTCGGCAATGCTGTCCACACCGCCCTGAGCTTCCCGCTGGTGGGCGAGGATGTCCTGATCACAGGCGCCGGCCCCATCGGGCTGATGGCCATCGCGGTGGCCCGGCACGCCGGTGCCCGCAAAATCGCCGTTACGGACGTTTCCGGACCGAGGCTGGAGCTGGCCCGCCGCCTGGGGGCGGACCTGGCCATCGATGTCTCCACCACGCGCATCCGCGAAGCCCAGCAGGAGCTCTGCCTGCGGGAAGGGTTCGACATCGGCATGGAAATGTCCGGGCACCCGGCCGCGCTGCCGGAGATGATTGACAACATGAACCACGGCGGCCGCATCGCCATGCTGGGCCTGCCCAGCCAGGACATCACCATCGACTGGGCCAAGGTGGTCACCCACATGCTGACGCTGAAGGGTATCTATGGCCGCGAGATGTATGAAACCTGGTACGCCATGAGCGCCATGCTCTCCTCCAACCCCGTACTCCATGCCGGGATCTCCGCGGTGGTCACCGATGTCCTGCCGGCCACGGAATGGGAAAAAGGCTTCGACATTGCCCGCAGCGGGACCGGCGGCAAGGTCGTCCTCGACTGGACCAAACTCTAAGGAAACGCCATGTACACCTCCATCAAGGACCAGTTGCGCACCGAACTGGACGAGATCCGCGCCGCCGGGCTCTTCAAGGCCGAACGCAGCATCAGCTCTCCACAGTCCAGCCACATCACCGCCGGGCAGCCCGGCCGGCCGGGCGCGGACGTGCTCAACTTCTGCGCCAACAACTACCTCGGGCTGGCGGATCACCCGGACATCATCGGCGCCGCGAAGGCCGCTATGGACCAGCGCGGCTTCGGCATGGCCAGTGTGCGCTTCATCTGCGGCACCCAGGACCTGCACCTCGAGCTGGAAGCACGGGTCTCCCGTTTCCTGGGCACCGAGGACACCATCCTCTTCTCCAGCTGCTTCGACGCGAACGGCGGGGTGTTCGAATCCCTGCTGGGCGCCGAGGACGCGGTGATCTCCGACGCCCTGAACCACGCCTCCATCATCGACGGCATCAGGCTCTGCAAGGCGCAGCGCTACCGCTATGCCAATCAGGACATGGCCGACCTCGAAGCGAAGCTGGTCGAATCCGCGGGCGCCCGCCGCCGTATCATCGTGACGGACGGCGTGTTCTCCATGGACGGCTACCTTGCGCCGCTGGAGGCAATCTGCGATCTCGCCGAGAAGCACGACGCGCTGGTCATGGTGGACGATTCGCACGCCGTGGGCTTCATGGGCGCCACCGGAGCCGGCACGCCCGAACACGCCGGCGTTTCGGACCGAGTGGACATCTACACCGGCACGTTCGGCAAGGCCCTGGGCGGTGCGTCCGGCGGCTACGTGTCCGGCCGTGCGGAGGTAGTGGCCATGCTTCGGCAGAAGGCACGGCCATACCTGTTCTCCAACTCCCTGGCTCCTGCCATCGTGGCCGCCACCATCAAGGCACTGGACCTGGTGGAAAACTCCGCGGACCTGCGGAGCCGGCTGTTCCGCAACGCGGCCCTGTTCCGCGCCCGCATGACCGAGGAAGGCTTTGACCTGCTTCCCGGAGAACACGCCATCGTCCCGGTCATGTTCGGCGACGCCGTCCAGGCCGCCAGGGTGGCGGACCGCATGCTGGAACACGGCGTCTTCGTGACCGCCTTCAGCTTCCCGGTGGTGCCCAGGGGGGCGGCCAGGATCCGCGTCCAGCTTTCCGCCGCGCATTCAACGGACGACGTCGAAGCGTGCGTCCGTGCGTTCGTCGCCAGCCGCGCGGAGGCAGCCGCTTAGCTCCGCCGCCCGGGCCCCTCCTCTGCCATCATGGACCCATGAGCGCACAGTACGATGTCCTGATCATGGGCGGCGGCATCGCCGGGCTGTCCCTGGCCTCCCGGCTGGCCGGCCATTGCAGCGTTGCCTTGGTGGAGGCGGAGCAGGAGCTGGCGTACCACACGTCCTCCCGCTCCGCCCGCCAGCTGATCCCCAGCTACGGGCCGCCGGTGGTCCAGGAGCTGACCATGCGGACACTCGAACTTCTGGCCAGCCGGGATTCTGACCTCCGCGAGCCGGTCCTCACGCCCCGCAGTTTCATGCTGGTGGGCTCGGAAGCTGCAGTGGCGGCAGAAGCCAGCGGCCACATGAAACCCATCACGGTGGAACAGGCGCTTGAGCTGTGCCCGGCGCTGGTTCCGGATTCGTTCCAGGCCGCCGGACTGGACACCGGATCCTTCGCCTGTAATGCACCGCTGCTCCTGGAAGACCACCGCCGGAGTGCACTTGCCGCCGGTGCGGACATCATCACCGGTGCCAGGGTCCATTCGGCCCAGCGGCTGGGCTCAGGCTGGCAGGTGGGGGCCGGGACGGAGGCGTTCCAGGCCGGGGTCCTCGTCAATGCCACCGGTGCATGGGCAGACGAACTCGCCGTGCTCAGCGGCGTGGAGAAACTCGGCTTCCAGCCGTACCGGCGCACCGCGGCGATTGCCGCCGTCGACCGTCCCCTGCCGGAATCCGCCCCGATGGTGGCAGCCGCCGACCACACCTTCTACTTCCGCGCCGAAGGACGGGACGTGCTGATTTCGCCCTCCGAAAGCGTGCCTAGCGGCCCGGAGGACGCCCGGCCGCGCCCCGGGGACATTGAGCGACTGGTGGAGCGGCTGAATACGATCACCACGTTGGGAATCACAGCCGTGCGAAGCGCATGGACCGGGCTGCGGACCGAGGCGGCGGACGGCATTCCCGTGGCGGGTTTCGATGCTGAAGCCCCGGGCTTCTACTGGCTGGCCGGCCAGGGCGGCTACGGCTTCCAGACCTCCTCGGCCCTGGCCGAACTCGCGGCCGGGCAAATCCTGGCCGGGCAGGGAGCCGCAGCCAGTCCGGAATCCCGGACAGGACAGGCTGTGGCCGCCACCCGATGGTCCATTCGGCGCTGAAGAATGGAGTGCATGAGTACGCTGATCACCAATGTGGCCGAGCTGATGACCCAGGACCTGGAACACCGGGTCCTGAAAGACGCGGCCGTGGTGGTGGAAGGCGAACGGATCTCCTGGATCGGTTCCGCGGCAGGCGCCCCGGCCGCCGACGAGGCCGTGGACGCCGGAGGCCGTGCCCTGCTGCCCGGCTGGGTGGATTCGCACAGCCACCTGGTCTTCGCCGGGGACCGCACCGCGGAGTTCGAGGCACGCATGGCGGGGGAGTCCTACTCTGCCGGCGGCATCGGCGTCACCATGGGCGCCACGCGGCAAGCCTCAGACTTCGACCTGACCCGGCTGGCCATGGGGCGGGTGGTGGAAGCGGCATCGCAGGGCACCACGTACCTGGAAACCAAGACCGGTTATGGCCTCGACATTGAGCACGAGGCCCGGAGCGCCCGCATCGCATCCACCGTCGCCGACGAAGTGACCTTCCTCGGCGCGCACCTGGTCCCCGTGGGCCAGGACCCGGATGCGTACACGGACCTGGTCTGCGGCCCCATGCTGGACGCCGTGCGCCCCTACGTGAAATGGGCCGACGTATTCTGCGAGGAAGGCGCGTTTACCGCCGAACAATCGCGCCGGGTGCTGCTGGCCTGCCGCGACGCCGGCCTGGGCCTGCGTGTCCACGGCAACCAACTGGGCGAAGGCCCGGGCGTCCAGCTGGCTGTCGAGCTCGACGCGGCCAGCGTGGACCATGTGAATTACCTCTCCGAACAGGACGTTGCAGCGCTCGCCGGCACCTGGACCGGCTGGGATCCCGCCACAGGATCGGGCCGGCGCGGCACCGTGGCCACGTGCCTTCCGGCCTGCGACCTCTCCACCCGCCAGCCATTGGCTCCCGCCCGCGCCCTGCTGGACGCCGGCGTCCAGGTGGCGCTGGCTTCCAACTGCAATCCCGGCACCTCCTACACCAGCTCCATGTCCTTCTGCGTCACCACCGCGGTGCTGCAAATGCGGCTCAGCGTGCATGAAGCCGTCCGCGCCGCAACCTACGGAGGCGCCCTGGCCCTCCACCGGGACACGGGCAAGGATGCCGACGGCGAACGCGCGGTGGGATCCATCGCCGTCGGACACCGCGCGGACCTCCACCTGCTGAACGCCCCCTCCGCCACGCATCTCGCCTACCGTCCGGGCATGCCGCTGACGTACGCTGTGTGGCGGGCCGGCGTGCGGGTGGGGTAGCAGCCGGCACCGCCCCAGACTGCAACCCCCGGAGGCTTCCAGCATGACCCGTACCGACCGACTCACGGCGATCCTGGACCTGCTGGCCCGGACCGGCCAGGTGGAAGTCGAGGAAATCGTTACCACCTTGAACGTCTCGCCCGCAACTGCCCGGCGGGACCTGGACAGCCTGGCCAAGCGACGGCTGCTGACGCGCACCCGGGGCGGGGCCACCACCGGTGCCCTGGCCTACGACCTGCCCGGCCGGTACAACCGGGACGACCACGCGGAGGCCAAACAGCAGATTGCCCAGGCCGCGTCCGCGCTCATCAGCCCCGGCGCCGTCATCGGCCTGTGCGGCGGCACCACCAGCACGGCGCTGGCCCAGATCCTGGCCACCCGCGAGGACCTCAATGCACCCTCAAACCAGCCCACCCTTACTGTGGTCACCAATGCCATCAACATCGCCGGGCAGCTGGCCGTCCGGCCCAACATCAAGGTCATGGTGACGGGTGGAATCCTCAACCCCCGGTCCTATGAACTGGTGGGCCCCTACACGGACATCATCATGCAGAAGGTAGTGCTGGATATCGCGTTTATCGGCGTCAACGGAATCGATCCCGAGGTGGGGCCCACCAACACCGGCGAAGGGGAAGCTTCCGTGAATGCCCTCCTGGCCAGCCGGGCCCGGGTGTCCTACGTCCTGGCCGATTCGTCAAAGGTGGGCGTCCGCGCCTTCGCCACCATGCACGGCTATAACTTCACCCGGCTGATCACCGACTCCGGAATTTCCGCACGGGACAAGGCCGCCTTTGAAGCCCGGGGCACCGAAGTGATCGTGGCGCCTGCCTGACATGCTGGTCTCATCACGCCGACGACTCACCTTCGAAGTCCTCATTGTCCTGGGCCTGTCCCTGGGCCAGTCCGCCGTGTACTCCGTGGTCCAGCTCCTGGACAAGATGTCCCGGGCGCCGCTGGCGCAGGGCACGTCCACGCTCAACCGCCAGCAGAGCAGCCGCGAGTACTTCGACCTGACCTACCAGCTGCTGGACATCGTCTTTGCCCTGGTCCCGGTGCTGCTGGTGATCTACTTCCTCACGGACCACCGGCGGACCGCCTCCGAAGGGCTTCCTTCCAGCGGATCTGCGTTCCGGAAGCTGGGCCTGGACCTGTCCCGCCCAGGCCGTGACATCCTGCACGGCCTGGGGCTGGCTGCGCTGATCGGGGTGCCGTCGCTGGGGCTCTACGCAGCGGGTCGGGCACTCGGCATCACCACAGCCATCATCCCCAGCGCACTGGACGCTTACTGGTGGACGGTCCCGGTCCTCGTTCTTTCGGCGGTGCGCCACGGGCTGGTGGAGGAGGTGATCGTGGTGGGCTACCTGCTGGACCGGTTCGGCAAGTTCGGCTGGAGCGTCCCCGCCGCCATTGGCGCCAGCGCCCTGCTGCGCGGCACCTACCATCTGTACCAGGGGTTCGGACCCTTCATCGGAAACGTGGTGATGGGTATCGTCTTCGCCTGGCTGTATACCCGGACACGGAGGGTCATGCCTTTGGTGATCGCCCACGCCCTGCTCGATACGGTGGCGTTCGTCGGCTTCAGCCTCTTCGGCCGTGCGGTGGGCCTGGGCTGACCGGCGGGGCCTGGTTAAAAAGAATTCGGCCGCCATCGGTGGGTGACGCCATTGTCACCCGCTGATGGCGGCCGAAGCTGTGGTGCGGTCAGATCGTGACGGCGCCGGTGGCAGTCTCGAACGTCACTGACAGGATGCCCGGGGTGCCGTGCGGCGCCACCCAGTCCACGGCAACGTCTTCCAGCGGGCGCTCTACCGGCTCGCCGAGCCATTCGGTGACGCGCTCGGGAGAGCCGGCGATGGTCAGCGACCGCATCTTGAGGCTGCTGTTGTAGGCATTCGAGGGGTGCAGCGACGGGTCGCCCTCCCACTTGAGCATGTAGGGCACCTGCGGGTCGGCGATCAGGCCAAGGATGCCGATCTGCTTCCAGACCAGCTCGCGGCCATCCGGGAACTTGCGGTTGCCGTTGACCGCCGAGCGGCCCAGGCGCTCCTCGAACGGTGCCAGGTCGTCCACCTCGACGCACCAGCCCATCCAGCCGCCGCCAGCCGCCGAACGGGCACGCACAGCCTGGCCGAACGGTGCCTTGTCCGAAGCCGGGTGGTCCAGGACCTCCACGACCTCCAAGTATTTGTGTCCCGCCAGCGGGATGATCATGTTGCGCGTTCCAAAACGGGGATGTACCCCGCCCTTGACTGCCTCGACGCCCAGGGCGGAGGAAATCCGTTCAGTGGTGGCCGCCAGGCCATCGTGTTCACAGGCGTAAGAGACGTGATCCATGCGCATGGCAACATCTTGGCACTTTGTGATCAGGCTCTCAGCTTAGGTTTGCCTTACTTGGAAATGGGGGCGGAACCCTTGGCGCAAAGCGCCGCGGGTTGGATGCCGGTGTATCGGCGGATGTCATAACGGGTCACACGCGTGGCGCCGCTGGGGGGATCTTTCATACACTCGAGGGAGGTCATGAGTGCCAGCAACAGCCCCGGCTTGCTGGCCGGCAACCCTCCTACCGCGGCGGGGTGCCCCGGGTGAGGACCTGGCCCGCCGGCCCTCCGGCGGCGGGCAAGCGCGTAGAAGAGGTTTGCACATGACAGTCACCGTTCCCCGCACCGCGGGGCCGCGGCACGGCGTGGTCCGGTATGCAGGCATTGGCGGGCTGGAACTGGAAGCCGGCGGCTTCCTGCCGGACGTCATCCTTGCCTATGAAACATGGGGCACGCTCAATGCCGACGGCTCCAATGCCGTCCTCATTGAACATGCACTGACCGGCAGCACCCACGTGACCCGAGGCGACACGGACGAGGACGGCTGGTGGGAAGAGTTGGCGGGCCCGGGCGCGCCCGTCGACACCGACAAATTCTTCGTGGTGGCGATCAACATCCTGGGCGGATGCTACGGGTCCACCGGGCCGTCGTCGCCCGCTCCCGACGGCAAGCCATGGGGCTCCCGCTTCCCGCTGGTGACCCTGCGCGACAGCACCGTGGCGGAAGCGCGGCTGGCCGACCAGCTGGGCATCCGGTCCTGGTTCGCCGTGCTGGGCGGGTCCATGGGCGGTGCGCGGGCTTTGGAATGGGCCGTCACTTACCCTGAGCGGGTGCAGCGTTGCGCGGTCATCGCCGTCGGGGCCGCCAGTACGGCCGAGCAGATCGCCTTTGCCCAGGCCCAGACGCTCGCCATCCGTCAGGACGCGAACTATAACGACGGCGACTACTACGGCGGTGCGTCCCCCGAGGACGGCCTGGCCCTGGCCCGCCGGATCGCCCACATTACCTACCGCTCAGCCCGGGAGTTTGACGGCCGCTTCGGCCGCAGTCCGCAGTCCGGCGAAGCACCGCTGCAGGCCGAAACGCTTTCCGGCCGCGGCCGTTACCAAGTGGAAAGCTACCTGGACCACCAGGGCAGCAAGCTGGTCCGGCGCTTCGACGCCAACAGCTATATCGCCCTCACCGAGGCGCTGATGAGCCACGACGTCACCCGCGGCAGGGGGTCCCTGGCCGAAAGCCTGAGCCGGGCCACCGCGAAATTCTTCGTGGCCGCGGTGGATACCGACCGGCTGTACTTCCCGGAGCAGTCGCACGAACTCGCCGCCGCACTGCCGGGCGAGGTGGATGTCCACGTCATCTCTGCGCCCATCGGCCACGACGGATTCCTGACCGAAATCGGCCAGCTGGGCGCCCAGCTGCGCGACCATCTCGAAGATTAATTCCGGGCTTCCGCGCCCTCCCTGTGCATTTATGCAGAGGCCTTCTGCACTATTTGCCGTTGAGCTTGCAGCCACACGCAGACCATACTCGTGTGAATCGGCGGTATGTTGTGTACCTCACATCGCATCGCCACATCCTGGTCGCATCTGGTGTCGACGTAGACGCCGAAGGAGTTCATTAATGAGTACGGAAAAGTCCGCCGCAGGGCGGGTCGGGGAGCCCGACGTCAAGTCCACGGGCCTGAAGAAGGTCGTCACGGCTTCCATGGCCGGCACGGTCGTTGAATGGTACGAGTTCTTCCTCTACGCCTCAGCCGCCACGCTCGTATTTGGCAAGACGTTCTTCCCCAACTCGGGTACGGAGCTGGACGGCATCATCGCCGCCTTCGTGACGTACGCCGTCGGGTTCGTTGCCCGCCCCATCGGCGGCATTGTCTTTGGCCACTTTGGCGACAAGTTCGGCCGCAAGCAGCTGCTGCAGCTCAGCATCATCATGGTGGGCGTTGCCACCTTCCTCATGGGCTGCCTTCCCACGTTCGCCCAGATCGGCTACTGGGCGCCCGCCCTCCTGGTGTTCCTGCGGTTCGTCCAGGGCTTTGCGGTCGGCGGCGAGTGGGGCGGTGCCGTCCTGCTGGTGGCCGAGCACAGCCCCAACAAGTCGCGCGGGTTCTGGTCGAGCTGGCCGCAGTCTGCGGTGCCGATGGGCAACCTGCTGGCTACCGGCGTCCTCTTCACCCTGTCCTCCACGCTGTCCCAGGAAGCTTTCCTCGGCTGGGGCTGGCGCGTAGCGTTCTGGCTCTCCGCCGTGATCGTCATCATCGGCTACTACATCCGGACCAAGGTCCAGGACGCCCCGATCTTCATCGAGGCCCGCAAGGAAGTCGCCGTTGAGAACAAGGGCTACGGCGTGGCTGAGGTCTTCCGCCGCTACCCGCGCGGTGTCTTCACCGCCATGGGCCTGCGCTTCGCCGAGAACATCCTCTACTACCTCGTGGTGACGTTCTCCATCACCTACCTGAAAGTGGTCGTGGAGACGGACACCTCCCGCATCCTGCTCCTGCTGCTGGTGGCCCACTTCATCCACTTCTGCACCGTGCCGCTGGTGGGCAAGATGTCCGATGCCTTCGGCCGCCGCCCGGTCTACATGGCCGGTGCGATCCTCGGCGGTACCTGGGGCTTCTTCGCCTTCCCCATGATGGACACTGCCAACGACATGATCATCCTGGCCGCCATCACCATCGGCCTGATCTTCCACGCACTGATGTACGCGGGCCAGCCCTCCATCATGGCCGAAATGTTCCCCACCCGGATGCGCTACTCCGGCGTGTCCCTGGGCTACCAGGTGACCTCGATCGTTGCCGGCTCGCTGGCCCCGATCATCGCCACGGCACTGCTGAGCAACTTCGGCTCGTCCACTCCGGTGGCGCTGTACCTGCTCGGAGCCTGCGTCGTCACGGCAGTCTCGGTCTTCTTCCTCAAGGAAACCCGGGGTATTTCGCTGCACGACGTTGACGCCGCGGACGCCAAGGGCACCGCGGATCTGCTCGCCGCGTCCAAGAAATAACCCACGCGGGCGACACCAGCCAGGGCAGTTGCCCGGACCCGGCTTCCGGGTCCGGGCAACTGCATGCCATGAACCTCCACTCCACGAATCAGCCACAGCAAGGAGCCGCCATGCGAGCCGCTGTCCTCTACAACACCGTTCCCGCCGGCACCAGTTACACCGAGGCGCACCCGCTGGTGGTGGAGGAACTTGACCGCCCCGAACCGCGTGCCGGGGAACTGGGCGTCGCGATCACCTACTCCAGCCTGTGCCACTCGGACCTCTCAGTGGTCGACGGGTCCAGGGTGCGTCCCCTGCCCATGGCGCTGGGGCACGAGGCTGTGGGGCGCGTGCAGGCCGTAGGGCCCGGCGTGGAAGGCGTCTCCGTGGGCGACCACGTGGTCCTGGTCTTCGTCCCCAGCTGCGGCGACTGCCGCGCCTGCCGGGCCGGCCGGCCGGCACTCTGCCACCGCGCCGCCGAAGTCAACGGGTCAGGGGACCTGCTGCATGGCGAGGCCCTGCTCCGGACCCCTGCCGGGGAACGCGTCAACCACCACCTTGGCGTTTCGGCATTCGCCGACTATGCCGTGGTGGCGAGGGAATCCGTCGTGGTGATCGACGACGACGTTCCGGACACCGTGGCGGCCATGTTCGGGTGCGCTGTGCTCACCGGCATGGGTGCGGTTTTCAACACGGCAGCGGTCGACGCCGGCCAGTCGGTCGCCGTCTTCGGCCTCGGCGCCGTGGGGCTTTCGGCAGTCATGGCAGCACGTCTTGCCGGCGCGGCTTCCGTTATCGCCATCGACCCGAACGAGGGCAAGCACCAGCTCGCACTGGACTGCGGAGCCACTGCCGTGGGAACGCCCGACGACGCCGCGCAGCTGATCGCTGACGCCACCGGTGACGGCGTAGACGTGGCAGTGGAAGCCGTGGGTTCGGCGCGCGTGATCGCGTCCTGCCTGGAACAGGTAACCCGCGGCGGCGCCGTGGTGTCCGTCGGCCTGCCTCATCCCTCGGCGGAACTGACCGTCCCGGCCCTGCAGTTCGCCGGCGCCGGCAAGCGGCTGCTGGGGTCCTACATGGGCGACGCGGTCCCGGAGCGCGACATCCCCCGGTACCTGGGCTTTTGGCGCGAAGGCCGGCTGCCTGTGGAACTGCTGCACACGGACACCCGGCCGCTGGATGAAATTAACGAGGGCCTGGACGCCCTCGCGGCCGGCCGCGTGGTCCGCCGGCTATTCCAGCCCTGAGCATCCCGCCGCGTGCCGGTGCGAACAGCCTCAGGACGCGAGCAGGTCCTGCCGTGCGGCAACCTCTTCCTTCAGCGCAGCGACGACGGCCTGCACGCGTCCTGAGCGCAGCGACTCCGGCCGGGCCACCGCCCAGATGGGCAGCTGCCGTTCGAAGTCGTGCGGCAGGACGGGAACAAAATCGGCATCGCGGCTGACCATGAAGCTCGGCAGGAGGCCGATGCCGGCGCCTCGGCGCACCGCCTCCACCTGGGCAAAGATGCTGGTGGCCTGGAAGCTGGATTTCGGCATGGGAAGCTGCGAGGAACGGTGGCCCAATTCCGCTACCTGGAGTGCGGACTCAACGTAAGAGACGAAGCCATGCTGCCCGACGTCGTCGGGCGTTTCCGGAAGGCCCTGCCGCGCCGCATAGCCGGCGCTGGCGTAAAGCCGCAGGTAGTAATTGGTCAGGAAGATCGTCTGCGCGTTCCGCACGTCCGTTCCGCCCACCACCACTTCGAGGTCCACGCCGGATCTGTTCTGGCTGACCTTGCGGGTGGCGCTGAGCATCTCGACATTCAGCATCGGATGGCGCTGCTGCAGCCGGACCAGTGCCGGCGTGACGAAGTCGGCGCCAAAACCGTCCGAGGTACTGATCCGCACCATTCCGGACAAAGCATCGCGCTCCTGGCCGATGGCGCCGGCCAGGGTGCCGAGCGTCTCCTCGATGGCCTCGGCCGCAGCGACCGCGGAGGCACCAAGTTCCGTCAGTTCCCAGCCGTGCGGGCTGCGCTCCAGCGTCCGGCCGCCCAACTGCCGGTCCAGGGCAAGGATCCTGCGCGAAATCGTCGTGTGCGTTGTGCCCAGCGCCTCCGCCACCGCATTGAACCGGCCCAGTCTCGCCACCGTCAGGAGAATCAGCAAATCGTCGGGGCTCGGCAGACTGCCCACGTATTCCGCCTTCCATCCCTGTGCATCAATGCACATGGCATCTGTGATTTTTTACCTTGATTGCACTTTACCAGCATGTGATGGTGGACACAGACGACTCCGGCCAAGGCGGCCGGACCAGAAGCGAAGGAGCTTGCACATGGCAGTTATCGGTTGGATCGGGTTGGGAAACATGGGCGGGTCCATGTCAGTGAACCTCGCCAAGGCAGGTCACGACGTCCGGGGCTTCGACCTCAACCCCGCCGCCGTGGCCGCTGCGGAGGCCGGCGGCGTCAAGCCCGTCGCCGGAATCGCCCAGGCGGTGGAAGGGGCTGACGTTGTCTTCACCATGCTTCCCAAGGGCGAACACGCCAAAGCCGTGTACCTGGGCCCGGACGGCGTGCTGGCGCACGCCTCCACCAGCACTCTCCTGGTTGATTCCTCCACCATCGACATCGCCTCGGCGCAGGAACTGCACGACGCCGCTGCTGCCGCCGGCTTCCGATTCGTCGATGCCCCGGTGTCCGGCGGAATGAGCGGTGCCAAGGCCGGCACCCTGACGTTCATGGTGGGTGGCGAGGACGGCGCGGTGGCCGATGCCACCGAGTACATCCGCCCCATGGCCGCAAACATCATCCCCACCGGTGGCGCCACCACCGGCCAGGCCGCCAAGATCTGCAACAACCTCATGCTCTTCATCAACCTCGCCTCCACCGCCGAAGGCGCTGTGCTGGCCGACCGCCTCGGCCTGGACAAGCAAGTCTTCTGGGACATTGCCTCCGTGTCCTCCGGCGACAGCTGGGCACTGCGGACCTGGTACCCCGTCCCCGGCGTGGTGGACACCGCAGCCTCGAACAACGACTTTGCCCCCACGTTCACCACCGAACTGGCCAACAAGGACATCGGCCTGGCTATCAGCGCAGCGGAGGATACGGGAACTCCGCTGGAAATCGGCAAGCACGTCCAGCAGCTGTTCCAGCGCCTGATCGACGCAGGGGAGTCCGGCAAGGACTGCTCCATGATCATCAAGCTCGCGGACGGTTCGCTCGGCGCCGCAGCCCAGCCCGGCGCCGCAGACCAGTCCGCCTGACCGTACCGAACTTCCCAGCCCGAAAGAGACCCATGCAGACAATTCCGCACTTCATCAACGGCCAGCGCGTCAGCGACGCAGAGCGCTTCGGCCCTGTTTTCAACCCCGCCACGGGCGCCCAGGACAAGCAGGTGGCGCTGGCCTCCGGTGCCCGGGTGGAGGAAGCCATCGCGGCGGCGAAGGCAGCCCTGCCGGCGTGGCGCGCCACCAGCCTGGCCCGGCGCAGCAACATCTTCTTCAAGGTCCGCGAGATCCTGAACGAGCGCAAGCCCGAACTCGCCGCCATTCTCACCAGCGAGCACGGCAAGGTCCTCTCCGACGCCGAGGGCGAAATTTCCCGCGGCCTCGAAAACATCGAGTTCGCCACCGGGCTGTCCCACATGCTCAAGGGCGAGCGGTCCGAGCAGGTCTCCAGCGGCGTCGACGTCCACTCAGTCCGCCAGCCTGTGGGCGTCGTGGCCTGCATTACCCCGTTCAACTTCCCGGCGATGGTTCCGCTGTGGATGATCGGCAGCGCCCTGGCCTGTGGCAACACCGTGCTCCTGAAGCCGAGCGAGAAGGACCCCTCGTCGGCCGTTTTCATCGCCGAGGTGTTTGCTGAAGCGGGCCTGCCGGCCGGCGTCCTCAACGTCGTCCAGGGCGACAAGGAAGCCGTGGACGTCCTTCTGGAGCACCCGGACGTCAAAGCGGTCAGCTTCGTGGGGTCCACCCCCATCGCCCAGTCCATCTACAGGCGCGCAGCGGACCACGGTAAGCGCGTCCAGGCCCTTGGCGGGGCGAAGAACCACATGGTGGTTTTGCCTGACGCCGACCTGGACATGGCCGCGGACGCCGCCGTCTCTGCCGCCTACGGCTCCGCAGGGGAACGCTGCATGGCCGTCAGCGTCCTGGTGGCGGTGGGCAGCATCGCCGACGACCTCGTAGAGGCGATCCGGACCCGGATGGCGGACCTGAAGATCGGGCCCGGCACGGATCCGGCATCCCAGATGGGTCCGCTCATCACCAAGGAACACCGCGACCGCGTTGCCTCCTACGTGGCCGGTGCCGAAGATGAAGGCGCCACCGTTGTGGTGGACGGGCGTGAGCAGCAGTTCGACTCGGACGGGTTCTTCATCGGTGTCAGCCTGGTGGACCACGTCAAGCCCGGTATGAAGGTCTACGATGAGGAAATCTTCGGGCCTGTCCTGTCCGTGGTCCGCGCCGAAACCTACAGCGATGCCGTGCGCCTGGTCAACGAACACGAGTTCGGCAACGGCGTGGCGATCTTCACCCGCGACGGCGGCGCCGCCCGGCAGTTCGAGTTCGACGTCGAGGCCGGCATGGTGGGCATCAACGTTCCCATCCCGGTACCGGTGGGGACGTTCTCCTTCGGCGGCTGGAAGAACTCGCTGTTCGGCGACACGCACATGTACGGCCCGGACAGCATCCGCTTCTACACGCGCGGCAAGGTGGTCACCACGCGGTGGCCAGACCCCGCGACCTCCGTCATCGACCTCGGCTTCCCCCAGATCGACTGATCACCCTGACCGCCCCCAGGTTTTCCCGGGGGCGGTCAGCCGTCCATGATGTCGCTGCGCCGGGTCATGTACTCCTCCATGGAGATGTCGCCGTCGCTGTACTGCCTGTCGAGTTCGGCGAGCTTCCGGGCACGGAAGCCCTGCGGGGCCGACGGCGGCGGGGGAGTGGCCGGGGCAGCCGGCTCTTCCGGAGCCGGCTGCTGCTGCCAGGGCTGGGGCGGCGCGGGCGGCTCGCCATAGAGTCCCGGGAGCGGAGCCGGCGGCTCCACCGGCCGCGGCCGGTTGATCTCGCGGAATCCGCCGGAGAAGTAGTCCTGCTGGGTATAGCCGTCGCGCGGCTGCCTGTTCTGCGGTGCGGCCGGGGCGGGAAACTGTCCGTCTCCGGGAAAGTGGCCGGGGCCCGGGTACTGGCCGGGGAATCCCCGGTCCTGGTTCCGGCGGGCCATGGACTTCCGGTACATCCGCAGCCCCATGGGGATGAGGAAGGACAGGACAAGGATCCAGAAAAACAGGTTGTTCACGGGGAATCGCCTCTCAGATATGTCCTTCCAGCTTAAGCCCGGCTGCCCTGCCCGGCTTCCCGTGCCGCTGGGTCAGGGGTGCCCCCGCCCAGGGCGTCCTGCCCGCCGGTGCTGCCGAGCGGCCCCTCGCCGGAACCCAAGGGAACGCCCGGCCCAAAAACGGGACCCGGCGTCGGACGTTTTGCGGTGATGCCGTCGCCGGAGGACTGGTGCCGCAGTCGGCGGAGCACCCAGGGCACGAAGTATTCGCGCGCCCACACCAGGTCCTCCGAGCGGGCCTCGCGCCAGGTGCGGGGAGGCAGCGGCTTGGGCTGGAGCGGCTGCAGGGTGTGCTCCACGTTCAGCGCGTCCAGCACCATGGCCGCGATGGTGTGGTGGCCCAGCGGGGAAAAGTGCAGCCGGTCCTCGTCCCACATCTGGGGGTCCTTCAGCTGGCGGAGCGACCACATATCCGCAATGACCGCGTCATGCCGGGCCGCGACGGTGCGCAGGTTCTCGTTGTAGATGGCCACCTTGCTGCGGATCCGGCCCAGCACCGATGAGCCGGTGTCGGGCCCGTTGAAGAGAACCACGGTGGCACCGCCCATGGCCAGGATCTGCACCACGGAATCGAGTTTCTCCGCCAGGGCGTCGGGATCCCCGCCGGGGCGCAGGAGGTCATTTCCGCCGGCGGACAGGGTCACCAGTTCCGGCTTCAGCGCCAGGCAGGGTGCGAGCTGCTGGTCCACGATCTGCTGCAGGAGCCGGCCCCGGACGGCAAGGTTGGCGTAGGCGAAGTCCGGCTGGGTGCGTCCCAGCTCCTCCGCCACCCGATCCGCCCAGCCGCGGAAGCCGCCCGGACTCGAGCGTTCGGGGTCGCCGATGCCCTCTGTGAAGGAATCGCCCATTGCCACGTACCGGGTCCAGGGGTGGGATCCCGGCCGGGCCGGAGTGGTCTGGATGGCGTTGGTCTCACTCACGGTCCTATCCTGCCTTTCGCCGCTCTGGCTACGCGAACGTAGGTTGCTGCTGATGCGCCGGGAAGGTGCTGTAAGAATGGAAACCATGACTGAAGCCGAAGTATTTCCCGCCCCCGTTGTCTTGTGGTCCCACCCGGAGGACCAGCGGGACGGCAAACCGCTGCTGGTCCTGCTGCATGGCTACGGCGCGAACGAGCAGGACCTGCTGAGTCTGGCGGACCTGCTTCCGGGCGACTTCGCCGTCGCTTCGGTGCGGGCGCCCATCGCCATGGGTCCGGGGTTCACCTGGTTCCCGCTGACGGCTTCCATCGACTACTCGCTGGAGCGGGTCAAGGCCGCCTCCGCCTATGTGCTGGAGTGGATCGACACCATCCGGGTGGGCCACCCGTCGGTGACGCTGCTGGGATTCTCCATGGGCATGGCCATGGCCACCACTCTCCTGCGCCAGCGGCCCACGGACTTTGCCGCCGTCGTCGGGCTTTCCGGTTTTGTGGTGGACGCCGGGGACGATCCCACCTTCCACGACGACCAGCTCGACGGCACCGTTCCGATGTTCTGGGGGCGGGACCAGCAGGATCCGGTCATCACCCCGGACAAGATCGACTTCACCATGGGCTGGGTACGCAAGCATGTCAAGCTCACCAAGGTGCTGTACACGGGCATGTGGCATGGCATCAACCAGCAGGAAATCGGGCACGTGGGCGAATTCCTCACCCACGAGGTGCTCCGGAAATAGCGCGTACGACGCCGGGACGCGGCCTGCGCGGGCCAGTTGCGGGGGCTTCGGGGGGCTCAGCCCGGCGGTTATCTTTCGCCGGGGCCGGCAACCCGCACAGACTGCCCGTTGACGGTGACGGTGTCGCCGTGGTGGAGCTGGCGGCCGCGGCGGTCCTCGATTTCCCCGTTGACCTTGACTAGCCCGTTCTTGATCAGATCTGCGGCCTCCACGCCGTCCTCCACCAGGCCGGCAAGCTTCAGGAGCTGGCCCAGGCGGATCATGGTGTCGCGGATGGGGACGTCTTCAACGGGGTTGCTCATGAAGCAATAATGCCTGACGTAAGGTGTGTTCAATGACCTCTCCCTCCCGACTGCCGCTGCTCGCCGGGCTTCCCCTGGCCGTCGGCGCAGGGCTCGCCATTCCCGTCCAGGGCCGTATCAACGGCGCCCTGGGCACCCGGCTGGATGACGGCATCGCCGCTGCCGTGGTGAGTTTCAGCACAGGGCTGGTCCTGATGGTGGCGGTCTCGCTGCTCCTGCCGCGGGGCCGGGCAGGGCTCGCCCGGATTGTCCCTGCGCTCCGGAGCCGGGCCTTCCCGCCCGCGTATGCGCTCGCCGGTGCCATCGGTGCATTCTTCGTTTTTGCCCAGTCGTTCACCGTGGGGATCCTCGGGGTGGCACTGTTCACCGTGGCCACAGTGACCGGGCAAACTGTTAGCGGCCTCCTGGTGGACCGGATGGGCATCGGCCCGGCCGGGCGCAAGGCCGTCACCGGTATCCGGGCGGCGGGGTCGGTCCTGACCATCGCGGCCGTGGCATGGGCGGTGTCCCCCCGGTTCACCGGGACGGGAGCCGCTGCTGCTGCCGACGGTTCAGGCGGTCCGGGGGCGCTGCTGGTGCCTGTGCTGCTGCCCGTCCTGGCCGGTTTCCTGATGAGCTTCCAGCAGGCCATGAACGGTACTGCCACCATGCACTACGGGTCGCCCATCGCCGCCACCCTGGTCAACTTCATCGCCGGCACCGTGGTCCTCTGGGCTGCGCTCGCCGTCAAGGTGGCAGTGACCGGCCCGGTGGCACCGCTGCCGGGGGAGTGGTGGTACTACCTTGGCGGGCCGATGGGGTGCATCTTCATCGGCCTGAGCGCCCTGCTGGTGCGCACCCTTGGAGTGCTGGTCACCGGCCTGGGCATGATCGCCGGACAACTGGTGGGGTCACTGGTCCTGGACATCGTCCTGCCGGCCCCGGGCTCCGTGGTGGCGCCGGCCACGGTGCTGGGAACCCTGCTGACCCTTGCTGCCATCGTCCTGACCACCCTGCCCTGGCCACGGGGCGCCTTTCGGCGGCAGGGCCGGTAGGCTAGGTCTCGCAGCTTTCCTGCATCTTTTCCGCATCCGGACTTGCGGCGTCCCAGTGCTTTCCGCGCGGGAAGCACGGGGCCGGAACAACCGCGGACCGCACCCAGCGGCCCTGTAGAAATTGGAGTTACCCCCATGGCAGCAAAATCCGTTCTCGACCAGGTCATCTCCCTCTCCAAGCGGAGGGGCTTCGTGTTCCAGGCCGGTGAGATCTACGGAGGTTCGCGTTCTGCCTGGGACTACGGGCCCCTCGGCGCCGAGCTGAAGGAAAACATCAAGCGCCAGTGGTGGCAGTCCGTGGTCCGTGGCCGGGAAGACGTAGTGGGCCTGGACTCATCCGTCATCCTGCCCCGCCAGGTCTGGGAAGCGTCCGGCCACGTAGAGGTCTTCTCCGATCCGCTGGTGGAGTGCCTGTCCTGCCACAAGCGCTACCGTGCGGACCACCTCGAGGAAGAGTACGAGGAAAAGAAGGGCCGTCCTGCCGAAAACGGGCTCAAGGACATTGCCTGCGCCAACTGCGGCACCCGTGGCGAATGGACCGAGCCGCAGGAATTCTCCGGCCTGCTCAAGACCTTCCTGGGCCCCGTGGCCAGCGAGGAAGGCCTGCACTACCTCCGCCCGGAAACCGCCCAGGGCATCTTCGTGAACTTCAACAACGTGCTCACCACGTCCCGCAAGAAGCCGCCGTTCGGCATCGGCCAGATCGGCAAGTCCTTCCGCAACGAGATCACTCCCGGAAACTTCATCTTCCGCACCCGCGAGTTCGAGCAGATGGAAATGGAGTTCTTCGTGGAGCCCGGCACGGACGAGGAATGGCACCAGTACTGGATGAAGGAGCGCATGGCCTGGTACACCGGCCTGGGCATCCGCGAGGAAAACCTCCGCTTCTTCGAGCACCCGCAGGAAAAGCTCAGCCACTACTCCAAGGGCACCACGGACATCGAGTACCGCTTCGGCTTCCAGGGCTCCGAGTGGGGCGAGCTCGAGGGCATCGCCAACCGCACCGATTTTGACCTCTCTACCCACGCCAAGGCGTCCGGCACGGACCTGAGCTACTTCAACCAGGCCACCAACGAGCGTTACACCCCGTACGTGATCGAGCCCGCCGCCGGCCTTACCCGGTCCTTCATGGCCTTCCTTATAGATGCCTACACCGAGGACGAGGCCCCCAACGCCAAGGGCGGCGTGGACGTCCGCACCGTGCTGAAGCTCGACCCGCGCCTGGCCCCGGTCAAGGCCGCCGTGCTGCCCTTGAGCCGCAACGAGGACTTGTCCCCGAAGGCCAAGGACCTTGGCGCGCAGCTGCGGAAGAACTGGAACATCGACTTCGACGACGCCGGGGCCATCGGCCGCCGCTACCGCCGCCAGGACGAGATCGGCACCCCGTTCTGCATCACGGTGGACTTCGACACCCTCGAGGACCAGGCCGTGACCATCCGCGAACGGGACACCATGAGCCAGGAACGCGTCTCCCTGGACAAGGTGGAAGGCTACCTGGCCGCACGCCTGATCGGGGCCTAGGCATGGCCATCGAATACCGCGAATGGCGTGAGGGCGACGACCTGGCGCTCCTGGAGATCTGGGGTGGCCCGGAGACTGCCCAGGCCCGCCAGTTCCGCAGCGCCCTCGCGGTCTCCTCCGACGGGGGAGCCGGCACCCCCTGGCGCCGCTGCATCGTGGCCGAGGACGTTCTTGACGGCGTTGGCATCCCGGTGGCCGCCGGCGTGGTCTACGAGGCATCCCTGCATCCGGAACGGCTCTGGACCTACATCGAGGTGGCCCGCGACCACCGCCGCTCCGGCATCGGCGCCACGCTGCTGACTATGCTGCGGCGCGAAGCCGGCCACGCGCCGTCGGGCGTTGAAAAGCTCCGCGCCAAGGTGGAGCCCGGCACCCCCGGTGCCGCCTTCGCCGAGGCGTTTGGGCTGGCGCCCATCCAGCGGTCCCGCCTGGTGGTGGTAGAACCTGGCGCGCTGAAGCTTCCGGTGTTCCCGGACGACGGCGGAGCCGCCGGCGGCGAAAACGCCGGATCCGATGTGGTCATGGACCTGGCTACCGGTTCCGTGGAACTGACGGACGTGGTGGGTCGGTACTACTCGTCCATCCACGGCTGGGACTCGCCCGGCGTGCTGTCTGTGGGGCAGGTGCAGAAGCTGTTCCTGGATGAACTGACCGGCGCGCACGGCGCCATCGTGCTCCGGGCCCGGCCGGAATCGGCATTCGGCGCCGGCGTGAAGCCCACCAAAAAGGGCCGCATCCGCGCCTTCGCCGTCAGCTACGCAGCACCGGCGGACCCGGACGCCGCGCCCGGCGTACCAGGCACCGGTGCCGCCGGGACCGAAAACGCCGACGGCAGGGAAACTCCAACGGATGTCTTCGTGGGGCACGAACCCGGGCTCGAGCCGGCTGACGCCGCCGATGCCGTACGGGACATCCTGTCCCTCATCGCGTACCAGCATCCGGTGATGCTGGAACTGGACGATTCGATGGCTGCCCTGCGCGCCGCCGTCGAACCCCTCCTGGACAGCGGCAAGGCCCGCCTGGCCGGACCCGAAACCCTGGTCGTCGCTGACTAACCAGGGGACGCAGGTAGGGCGGGGTCAGGGCCGCTTGGGAGGCCACGGGATGAATCCGCTCGTGGCCTCGACATACTCCCGGTAGCCCGGCCGGCCGGACATGGCCTTCTCCGTCAGCGGCTTGCCGGTCTTCGCAGCCAACGTCCACACCATCAGGGCGGGGGAGAGGACTGTCAACACTCCCGGCCAGGAGTCCGCCACCACCAGGAACAGTCCGGTCCACACCGCGGCGTCGCCGAAATAGTTGGGGTGCCGCGTATACCGCCACAACCCGTTGTTCAGCACGGTCCCTTTCCGGGCCGGGTCCTTTTTGAACTGCGCCAGCTGCCAGTCGCCCACGGACTCGAACGCAAAGCCCACCAGCCACAGCATGGTGCCGGCTATTGCCAGCCACCCCAGCGGTCCCGTGCTGAACATTCCCACCTGGACGGTGAGGGACACGAAGAACATCACCAGACCCTGCGGCAGGTACACGCGGCGCAGCGCGTAGGCATTGCGGGAACCCGGCGCGCCGGCTAGCAGGTCCCGGTAGCGCGGGTCCTCATGCCCGCCGCGGGCCCGCCAGCCGATATGCAGGCCCAGCCGCAGGCCCCATGCGGCCGTCAAAACCAGCAGCAGGAGCCGCCGGCCGTCGTCGCCATGACTGGCGGACAGCACCCATGCGACCACCGCCACCGCCACGAACCCCGGCCCCCACGCCACGTCCATCACCGAGTGCCGCCCCTGCCGCACCGCCACGGCAAACGTCACCATCAGGAGTACGACGACGGCACCCGCAGTCCAGGGGAGCGCCGCCACAAAGGCGGCCCACGGGAAGGCAGCTACAGGGTATGGGCTCACAGGGTCACCTGGAGCGAGGACTCCGGCAACAGGTCACCGAATGCGGGCGGCGGCGCCACCGGAGCCCCGGTGCTTTCGGCGAAGGACTTCAGCACGAACCCCGTGGTCAACGACTGCCAGAGCCGGACCTTGCGCAGCATGAAGTGTCCGGCGCCCCGGAGCGCCACGTACTGCATGCTGGCGGCCCCGGACGCTGCCCGCTGGGCGAAGGCGAGCGACGCGGCGGGACTCGTCCAGCGGTCCCTGGTGCCGTGCACAATCAGCACCTCCCGGCCGGCCACGCTGGCTGTCGGGCTGGCCGGGCCCAGCCACGGTGCCAGCGCCACGACGGCAACCACCTGTGGGTCGCCGGCGGCGGACAGCGCGGTGAGGCCGCCCATGGAGTGGCCCACCAGGAACACCGGCACGCCCGGATGCTGCTCCCTGATCAGCTGCAATGCCCACCGCGCATCCTGCAGCGGGGACATGTCGGCGCCGTTCCAGCCCCGGACGCTGTTGCGCAGGCTCCAGACGGCCAGCCCGTGCCGCCCCCCGCCGCGGTGCAGATCCCTGGCGAAGGGCATCATCCGGGCCGGGCTGAGATGCCGCGCCTGCACAGGCTCCCTGCTCTGGGACTTCCCGCCATGCAGCACCAGGGCCACGCCGCGGACCGGACCCGCGGGTGCCAGGACTTTGAGGACTGCGCCGTTGCTGCTCTGAACCATTCCTGCCGCCTTCCGGCCTGCCGCCCCCGGGCGGGCAGGCCATTTATCAACCCTAAGGTGCCGGCCGTAGAGTTCAAGGTATGAGGTTTCACTGCTGATGGGCGCCGGACACTCCCACGCTGCTACTGACCATTCGGAGCCGACGCCCCAGGCGATGGCTGCCCGCCGGAAGGCCAACCGCATCCTGGCGGCAATCCTGGTTCCGCTGACGCTGCTGACACTCGCGGCCATGGCCATGCTGTGGCCTTCCGGCAGCAAGGAAGGCATCTCGCTGGCCAACCCTTATTCCACGGCCGCCGGCGTCACTTTCGACACCGGCGCCATCCAGCGCGTGGTTACCGAACCGTGCATGCAGGGAGCCGGCCTCCAGGACCCCAGCCAGGCCGGACAGGAAGGAAGCCCGCAGGGCACCGAGCCCGCCGGCTCGGAGTGCACGTTCGCCTACACGGAGCCGGACAGGGGTGGAAGCGCAGTCAAGGTGGTCATCAACCCGGACATCGCCAAGTCCCACGGGGTGGACCCCGGCGACCAGATCCGCTACCTGAATCTTTCGGGCGCCGAGGGCGTCTCGGCGTCGGGATCGCCGGCCTATATCTTTGTGGACTTTGTCCGCACGCTGCCCATCCTCCTGCTGGCGCTGCTCTATGCCGCGGTGGTCATCGCTGTGGCCCGATGGCGCGGCCTGCGCGCGCTGATCGGACTGGTGGGAGCCTACTTCGTGCTGGCCGGCTTCATGCTGCCGGGCCTGGTGGAAGGCAAGCCGCCGCTGCTGCTGGCACTGGTGGGTTCAACGGTGATCATGATCGGGGTCCTCTACTTTGCCCACGGGTTCTCGGCCCGGACGTCCACTGCCCTCCTAGGCACCATTTTCGGACTGGGCATCACCGCGCTCCTGGCCGCATGGGCCACGGGCAGCGCCAACCTGGCCGGAGTGGGCAACCACGAGGCCACCACGTTGATCAACACCTCCGCCAACATCTCCATCTCCGGCGTGATCCTGTGCGGGCTGATCATCTCGGGCCTGGGCGTCCTCAACGACGTCACCATCACACAATCCTCCGCGGTGTGGGAACTTTACGAGCTCGCCCCGTCCAGCAGTGCGCGCAAGCTCTTTACCTCCGCCATGCGGATCGGCCGTGACCACATTGCCTCCACCGTGTACACCATCGCGTTCGCCTACGCCGGTGCCGCACTGCCCATCCTGATCATCGTGATGCTCTACGACCGGCCGCTGGTGGAAACGCTCACCAGCGCCGAACTGTCGGAGGAAGTCATCCGCACGCTGGTGGGGTCCATCGGCCTGGTGCTGGCCATCCCGGTCACCACGCTGATCGCCGTGCTGGTGGTCAAGGCCACCGGTACGGGGGGAGCTGTTCCCGCAGTCGCCGGGCCCGGCCCGCACCACACAGCGGACGACGTCGAGGACACCGGAGCGCTCGCAGCGGCGGCCTTGACGGAGCGCGAAGGAGGGGCGGCCGAAGACACGGAGCTGCCGGAAACCCGGCGCGGACGGCGGGCCCGGCACAGCTGACGGGAGCTGCCGCCGCGACACCCTGCCGCCACGATTTGCCCCGCTTTGCAACAATGGACAGGTGACTGTTGCAGCAACTCCTCCCGCCCCCAGGCTGGAACTCCCGCCCCTGAAGCTGGGTCCCCTGACCGTGGACACCCCGGTGATCCTGGCCCCCATGGCCGGCATCACCAACTCGGCCTTCCGCCGCCTGTGCCGCGAATACGGCGGCGGCATGTACGTCGCCGAGATGGTGACCTCCCGCGCACTGGTGGAGCGCACCCCCGAGTCGCTGCGGATCATCTCCCATGACGGGGACGAGAAAGTCCGTTCGGTACAGCTCTACGGCGTGGATCCCACAACAGTTGGCGCAGCGGTCCGGATGCTCGTGGAAGAGGACCGCGCAGACCACATCGACCTGAACTTCGGCTGCCCCGTACCCAAGGTGACCCGCCGCGGCGGCGGCTCGGCCCTGCCGTGGAAGATCGACCTCTTCACCGCCATCGTGCAGACCGCCGTCAAGGAGGCGGGCAAGGGCAACATCCCGCTCACCATCAAGATGCGCAAGGGTATCGACGACGACCACCTTACGTACCTCGACGCCGGCCGCATCGCGCGCGACTCCGGCGTTGCCGCCGTCGCGCTCCACGGCCGGACCGCGTCGCAGTTCTACTCCGGCCAGGCTGACTGGTCCGCGATCGCCCGCCTCCGCGAGGAACTCCCGGACATCCCGGTACTGGGCAACGGCGACATCTGGTCCGCCGAGGACGCCGTCCGGATGGTCCGCGAAACCGGCGTCGACGGCGTTGTGGTAGGCCGCGGCTGCCAGGGCAGGCCCTGGCTCTTCGGCGACCTGCAGGCCGCGTTCGAAGGCAGCGACCACCGGCACCGGCCCAACCTGGGGCAGGTGGCCGACGGCGTCTACCGCCACGCACAGCTCATGATCGAAACCTTCGGCGGCGACGAGTACAAAGCCCTCCGCGAGATCCGCAAGCACATGGCCTGGTACTTCAAGGGCTACCCCGTGGGCGGAGACCTGCGCGCCAAACTCGCCACGGTGCCCACGCTCGAGGTCCTGCGCTCGCTGCTCGATGAGCTGGACCCGGAGGTGCCCTATCCCGGCATCGACTCCGAGGGCCCCCGCGGCCGCGCCGGTTCCCCGAAAAAGCCCGCCCTGCCCAAGGACTGGCTGGATTCCCGGTCCCTGAACGAGGACCAGTCGCGGGACATCGCCGCGGCGGAACTGGACGTGTCCGGTGGCTGAAACATCCGTGTCGGAGCCGCGCTCGGTACCCCTGTTGTCGGGGTACGGCAGCCATGATTCCGCCCGCTGGGTGGAAGAGCCCGCCAAGAGCACGTACCGGTCGGACTTCGAGCGGGACCGGGCACGTGTCCTGCATTCTTCGGCGCTGCGCCGGCTCGGCGCCAAGACCCAGGTGGTGGCCCCGGACACGGACGACTTTGTCCGCACCCGCCTCACCCACAGCCTGGAGGTCGCACAGGTGGGCCGCGAGCTCGGCCGCACACTGGGCTGCGACCCGGACGTGGTGGACACCGCCTGCCTGAGCCACGACCTCGGCCACCCGCCCTTCGGCCACAACGGCGAATCCGCGCTGAACGAGGTTGCACACTCCATCGGCGGGTTTGAAGGCAACGCCCAGACCCTCCGCCTGCTCACCCGGCTCGAACCCAAGGTGCTCACCGCGGAGGGCGCCCCGGCAGGCCTGAACCTCACCCGCGCCAGCCTGGACGCTGCGGCCAAGTACCCCTGGTCCGCGCTGGACGCCCCGGTCATCCACGGCCAGCGGACCAGCAAGTTCGGCGCCTACGAGGACGACCTGCCCATCTTCAACTGGATCCGGCAGGGCGCTCCCGAGCGCCGGTCGTGCATGGAAGCACAGGTCATGGACCTGGCCGATGACATCTCCTACTCCGTCCACGACGTGGAGGACGCCATCGTGGCCGGCCACTTCCAGCTGCGCTGGATGGACAACCCGGACCACCGGGCCCGCGTGGTGGGCTACGCCAAACAGTGGTACCTGCCGCACAACGACCCCGCCGCGATCGACGCTGCCCTGGCCCGGCTGGAGGCCACGGACGTTTGGGTCCGGGAGGCGGACGGCAGCCGCAAGTCCATGGCAGCCTTGAAGAACATGACCAGCCAGCTGATCGGCCGGTTCTGCCAAAGCGCGCTGGAGACTACCCGGGCCGTCTACGGCCCCGGCCGGCTGACCCGCTACAACGCCGAGCTCATGGTCCCAGACGAGACCGTCATGGAGATCGCCGTGATGAAGGGCCTGGCCACCACCTTCGTGATGACCACGGACCACCGGCAGCCCATCTACGAACGCCAGCGCGAGGTCCTGCATGCACTGGTCACGGCCCTGAGCGCAACCGGGGATCGGCACCTGGAACCCATGTTCGCCGCGGACTGGCGGGCAGCTGGGGACGACGGCGCGCGCCTGCGCGTAGTCATCGACCAGGTGGCTTCCCTGACGGACGGCTCCGCACTGGCCATGTACGAACGCCTGGTGGGGAGCCTGCCGTCCCTGTGGTGAGCAGGATCATGCCCCGCCCGTTCATGTCGGGCGTCCGCATTAGGATGGCTTTGTGGCCGGCCTGATCAAACGCGAAGACATCGACGAAGTACGGCAGCGCACGGACATCAAGGAAGTCGTTGACGGCTACGTCACGCTCAAAGGCGCCGGGCTGGGCACCTACAAGGGCCTGTGCCCCTTCCATGACGAGCGTTCGCCCTCGTTTACCGTGCGCCCCCAGGTGGGCCGCTACCACTGCTTCGGCTGCGGCGAGGACGGGGACGTCATCTCTTTCGTCCAGAAGCAGGACCACACTTCGTTTCAGGAAGCGGTGGAAAAGCTCGCCGCCCGGATCGGCTACGAGCTGCGGTACGAGGATGGCGGCAGCGGCCCCAGCCGCGAGGAAGTGGGCCGGCGGCAGCGGCTGCTGGACGCCCACAAGATCGCGGACGAGTTCTTCCGCGCCCAGCTGCTCACTCCGGGTGCCGCCGAGGCAAGGAACTTCCTGTTCGGCCGCGGCTTCGACCGTGCCGCCGCGGAGCACTTTGGCTGCGGCTACGCCCCCCAGGGCTGGGATGCCCTGCTCAAGCACCTGCGCGGCCGCGGCTTCACGGACGCCGAACTGAAGCTGACCGGAATGTTTTCCGAAGGCAACAGGGGGATCTACGACCGGTTCCGGGGCCGCCTCATCTGGCCCATCAAGGACATTGCGGGGGACACCATTGGTTTCGGTGCCCGCAAGCTCTACGAGGATGACCAGGGCCCCAAATACCTCAACACCCCGGAGACCACCCTCTACAAGAAGTCGCAGGTGCTGTACGGCATCGACCTCGCCAAGCGCAGCATCGCCAAGGAGCGGCAGTTGGTGGTCGTTGAGGGATACACGGACGTCATGGCGTGCCACCTGGCGGGAATTACGACGGCGGTGGCCACCTGCGGCACCGCGTTCGGCACCGAACACATCAAGATCGCCCGGCGGCTTTTGTCGGACGACGGCACCGGGGGAGAGGTGGTGTTCACCTTCGACGGCGACGCCGCCGGACAAAAAGCGGCCCTCCGCGCATTCGAGGAAGACCAGCGGTTCACCGCGCAGACCTACGTGGCCGTGGAGCCCAGCGGCGCCGATCCCTGCGACCTCCGCCAGAGCAAAGGCGACGAAGCTGTCCACGCCCTGGTGCAGTCCCGCCGGCCGCTCTTCGAGTTCGCGATCCGCACCACGCTCAAGCAGTTCAACCTGGACACCGTGGAAGGGCGCGTACAGGGGCTGAAAGCCTCGGTGCCGGTGGTGGCCGCCATCCGCGACGCCTCCACCCGCACCGGCTACTGCCAGGCGCTCACCGGCTGGCTGGGCATGCCGGACCCCAATGAGGTGCTGCGCCTGGTCACCGCGGCGGTGAAGCGCGGAGACACCGGCCGTCCCGGCGCACCGGGCGCGCCTTCCCCGGCCACCGCGGCGGCCGGTGCACCCGGCGTGGCTGCCGGGCCGTCGTCGGGCGCTGTTCCCTCCTTCCACCGTCCGGACCCACGCGACCCCGTGGCCTCCATGGAACGCCAGGCGCTGGAGGTTGCGTTGCAGCAGCCGGCGCTGCTGGCCGGGCCTCCGTGGGAGCGGTTCGAGGCGGCGCGGTTCGCCACGCCTGCGTTCCAGGCGGTGCATGACGCCATGCGGGCCACCGGACCAGGGCTGACGGGGGACCCTGTCCGCTGGGTGGAGCATGTGATGGAGGAGGTGCCGGAGCCGCTGCGCCCGCTGGTGTCCGAGCTCTCCGTGGTCCCGCTGCCTGCCAGCACCGAAGAGGCCGTGCAGAAGTACTGCAGGGACATCCTGGCACGGCTTTTCGAACTGCAAATCACCCGGGTCAAGGCGGACAAGATGGGTCAGTTGCAGCGGCTGGACCCGGTGGCGGACCCCGACACCTACCAGCGGCTCAACCGTGAGCTGATGATGCTGGAGATGGAACGCCGTTCGCTGCGGTCGGAGGCATAGCGGCCGGCTGTGGCCTTGGGCACAACGGCGGCCCCGATTTTCTTTCCGGGCCCGGTGTTTGCTAGGCTGGTACCCGCTTCATTCCTCCTTAGCTCAATTGGCAGAGCATTCGACTGTTAATCGAAGGGTTGCTGGTTCAAGTCCAGCAGGAGGAGCTTCCAATCCCCGTTCCGGTCTCCGGAGCGGGGATTTTTTGTCTCTGGCGACAACCGGAAATCCGCGGTCCGGAGCCCGGTGCGGGCACTGCCGGAGCCGATTTCGTTTTCTCCCGGAACCTTTGCTAATGTCATACCTGCTTCATTCCTCCTTAGCTCAATTGGCAGAGCATTCGACTGTTAATCGAAGGGTTGCTGGTTCAAGTCCAGCAGGAGGAGCAATCCCGGAAGATCCCCGTCCCTCCCTGCGGAGTGGCGGGGATTTTGCGTTCCTCAGACAAAATCCATTTCCACCTGGAGGAACCTTTCGGCCTCGGCGATGGCGGCCGTGAACGCCTCATGCCCGGTGGGGGAGATGCGGGGCTGGCGGGGGTTCCATTCATGGGGCGCCGAGTGCACGTGCACCACCCCGCCGCCGGGCGGGGCGTAGAAGATGCCGAAGCGCTGCACGGGCCATTCGGGCGACGTTTCCGGCGCCACCAGCAGCGCGGCGTCAAAGGCAGGATTGAACCATTGGGCGATGGGCCGGCGCCGGTCTTCGGCAAAGAGCCCTGCGGCGTAGAGCGCCGCAGACTGCGGACCGGCACTGGCGCAGAGCCGGTCCCACCACAGGGGGAGGATGCGGGCGTCGCACCGCTGCCATGTGGCTGGAATCCGGGGCTGGTCCTGCCGGTGGGGCACAGCCCTATTTTATCGCGGCACTCCCGTCAGGGGCAGGTGCTTCCCGGCTGCCGATGCCGCTGCGGCCCGTGTCAGGGTCGGTTCCACGGGCCGGGGTTAACCCGGTAGAGCAGCGCTGACCCTGCCACCATTCCCAGCGCCATACCCAGGGCCGGGTTGCCGGATGCGCGCCCCGCAAAATAGCCGGCGACGGCGCCCAGCACCGCGCCGAGGAACAGTCCCCTCCGGTTGCGGTGCGGCCTGCGGCGGTTTCGGGGGTTCCCGGCAGTATCTTTTTCGCGGCTCATGGGCATAGTCCTTCCTGAGGCGGGGTGCCTAGTGGATCGAGGGAACGGTGCGGGGCCGGACCACGAGCCACAGTGCCGCCATGGCCAGCAGAATGCAGGCGGCCTGCACGCCCCCCATGGGGGTGGCGCTGTCGATGCCCAGCCAGCCGACTATCGGCGAGATGAGGCCCGCGGTGGTGAATGTGGCAGCGCCCAGCAGCGACGCCGCAGTGCCGGCCTGTCCCGGGTGGCCCGCCAGGGCCAGCACCTGGACACAGGGGAACAGGAACCCGGTCCCGAAGATGTAGAGCCACAACGGCACCATGACGCCCCACAGGCCCATGTCCAGCTGGTCGAAGGCCACGATCAGGCAGGCGTTGACGAACATCCAGGCGGTGGCGCCGGCGATGATCCACTGCGGCGGCACCCGCTTGATCAGCCGTGCACTGGTCTGCACACCGGCCACGATGCCCAGCGAGTTGATGCCGAAGAGGTACCCGTACTGCTGTGCGGAGAAGCCGAAGACATCCTGGAAGAGGAACGGCGACGCGGACAGGTACGTGAAGAGGCCGCCGAAGTTCAGTCCGCCCACCATGAGCAGGCCCACGAAGATCCGGTCGCTGAAGAGAGCCTGGTAACGCTGTTTTGCCGTCATCCCGGACTGGCCGCGCCGCTCCGGCGGAAGCGTCTCGCGGACCAGGAAGAGCGTAGCGACGATGACCACCGCGCCATACGAGGCCAGGAACACGAAGATTCCCGGCCATTCCATCACCAGGAGCAGCTGGGAGCCGATCACCGGTGCAAGGATGGGGGCCAACCCGTTCACCAGGGCCATGCGGGAGAACATCCGCACCATCGCGTACCCGGAAAAAAGGTCGCGGACCATCGCCATGGCCACCACGCCGCCGCCTGCTGCGCCCACGCCCATCAGCACGCGGAAGATCCCCAGTGTGGTGATGTCCGTGGCCAGGGCCGCACCCAGCGACGTTGCGATATGCAGGGCCGTGGCGAGGATCAGCGGGGTCCGGCGGCCAAACTTGTCGCTGAACGGACCCACCACCAGCTGCCCGAACGCGAAGCCCAAGGTGGTTCCGGCGAGGGTCAGCTGGACCTGGGCTTCGGTCACGCCCAGGCTCGCTTCGAGGGCGGGGAAAGCCGGGAGGTAGAGGTCGATGGTGAATGGCCCCAATGCCGTCAATGCGCCCAGGAGCAGGATGTACAGGAGCTTCCGGCGCCGGCTGAGCTGGTCGCCCGGATTGGAGGGAGTGGTCACGGATACCAATCCTAGGCCCGGGACCCGTCGGATCAGCCGAGCCGGGGGCCACGCCGCCCGGACCGCCCGGAAGGACGCCGCGGGCCTGAATGATAGTTTTGGGATCGGGGACGGTGCACGGACACCCTCCCGCGGAATACGGAAGCCGAATCGACCCATAACCAGACAGGCGGAACCGATGAGCGGACGTCATAGCGGCCAGGCCGGCAGGGGGGTGCGCATCACCGCGCTGCCCCGCACCGCCAAACTCCTCTTCTGGCTGGCGCCACGCCAGCTGAACGACGAGATCGCCTTTGCCAAGGCGGAAGTCAAGCGCAAGGGTATCCAGGTGGGCGTGGCGGCCGCGTTCTTCGCCGTCGCACTCGTCTTCCTGTGCTTCCTGACCGTCGGCCTCATTGTCGCAGCCATTATGGGACTTGCAACGCTGATGCCCGCCTGGCTTGCCGCGCTGATCGTCTCCGCTGCGTTCCTGCTCATTGCGCTCATCGGTGCGCTGGTGGGCCTCGGAAAGTTCAAGAAGGCCATGCCCCTGCTTCCTGAAGAAGCCATCCGGGGGCTGAAGCATGACCTCGGCGTGGCCAGGGAAGGCTCCGCGTACAACCCCGCCGTCCTGGATCCCAAGAGCCCCGAAGCCAAGGCCGCGAAGGCAGCCAAGGACGAAGCGGCCGCCAAGGAAAAGGCCGCTAAGGCCGCCAAAGCCGCCGAGCATGACCGCGAGTTCCCGCAGGCATCCGGACCCGAACTTGCCCGCCGCCTTGACCAGCGCCGCCACCACCTCACCGAGGTCCGCGACGACTTGGGTGCCGAACTGGACGTGAAGAAACAGTCCCGGTACCTTGCCGCAGCCGCCAGGGAGAAGCTGGAGGCTGCCCAGGCTGCAGCTACCCGGAAGAAGGCCTCCATGGCAGGAGGCCAGAGCGCCGGGGCCGCGGGCGGCGGCCTGGCCGCACGCTGGAAACCGCTGGCCGCCATGGCGGCTGCCGGAGCCATCCTGGTGGTGCTCCTTCGGAAGCTTATCCGCACCTACTGACGCAGGCCTCCGGGCCGCACAAGAACGCAGGCGGCCAGGCCGCCGCCACGACTGGCAGGAAGGAAAGGGACCCGGGGTGAAATTCATTGGAGCCGGTTCCCGGCCCGGCCGCCCCCAGATAGACCACGACTCCGTGTTCACCATTCCCAACCTGCTGACGGTCGTCCGCTTCATGGGTGTGCCGCTGTTTATTTGGCTGGTCCTGGGCAGGCAGCAATATGCCGCCGGCGTCATCGTCCTGGCCATCATGGCCTCCACTGACTGGATAGACGGCTACATTGCACGGCGCTTCGACCAGGCGTCGAAGCTGGGACGGGTGCTGGACCCCATCGCCGACCGGCTTGCCATGATCGCGGTGGCCATCACCCTGGTGATTGCCGGCGTCGTCCATTGGCTTTACCTCGCTGCACTGGTGATCCCTGACGCCGTGCTCCTGGTGCTTTCGCTCTCGCTCTTCCACGGCCACCCCGACCTGCCGGTCAGCGTCGTGGGCAAGGTCCGCACGGGGCTCCTCCTGCTCGGCATGCCGCTGCTGGTGCTTTCACGGCTGGACACCCCGGTGTCCGGGCCCGCGTACGTGGCCGCGTGGGTGGTCCTGGGGCTGGGCCTCGTGGGCCACTGGGTTGCGGCCTACAACTATTTCTGGGCCATGCTGCGCAAGGGCGGACTGCAGCCAACGGACGACGGCGGGGCCTCCTGATGGTGTGGTTCGCCGTTCTGCTCGCGGTGCTTGGGGCGTTCTGCCTGGCGCTGGGGGCGCAGCGCCAGGGAAGTGCGGTCAAGGCAGACACCGGCGGACTTGCGCTGAGCTCGAACGGATTCCTGCGGCTGCTGCGAAACCCGCGCTGGGTGTTTGGCCTGCTGCTGCTCGGCGCCGGCATGGCCATGAATGCCGTGGCACTGGTCTCCGCCCCGCTCACCGTGGTACAGCCCATCGGCGCGATTGCTCTGGTCATCACCACCATCGTGAATGCCCGGGACCAGGACATCAGCATCAACCGCGCCACCGTCGTCGCGATCGCCGCCTGCGTGACGGGGTCGGCGCTCTTTGTCCTGCTGGCCGTGACGGTGACACAGGAGAACCACCACGTCAGCCTTAGTGATGAACTCACCATCGACCTGCTGCTTGCCCTGGCGGTGGGGGTCTTCGGCTCCCTGGCGGTCATGTTCCGGCACCGGATGAATGCCTTCGTCTACATCCTGGGCGCCGGCGTGCTGTTCGGCTTCGTCGCGGTCCTCACCCGGATCATCGGCAAGCACCTGCTGGACCCGAACGGCCTGTTCCTGCTGAACGTGCAGTGGTATTCGGTGGTGGCCATCATCGCCGCGGGAGCCCTGGGCTCCTGGTTCGTGCAGAGCGCGTACGCGACCGGCCCGCCGGACCTGGTAATCGCCGGACTGACCGTGGTTGACCCCATTGTGGGGATCGCGATCGGTATCGCCATCCTCGGCGAGCTGCGCCCGGACGTCCACGCCGTCATGGCCATTGCCATGGGAACGGCTGCATCCCTTGCTATCGTTGGGGTCGTCGCCCTCTCCAGGCACCATCCCGAGGTCACCAAACGGAAGAAGGACGCGCGGAAGACCGCGGGCAGGGCGTCCCATTAGCAGTGCAATCCACGCAGCCGGGCGCCATCATGCCGCGGCCAACCGTGCTGTCAGTCCATGCTGTCCGCACCGTGACCATCAGGAGTTTTCCCCGTGACCACGCCAGCCGACCAGCGTCCCCTGACCATCCTGATCGCCGCGGACACGTATCCGCCCCATATCAACGGGGCCGCCCAGTTCGGGTATCGGCTGGCCAAGGGGATGACCGGCCGCGGACATGACGTCCATGTGCTGGCGTGCCGGGCCGATAACGGCGCAAGCTTTACCGAGTTCCGGTCCGAAGCTGCGGTTCACCGGCTCAGATCGCACGGCGTCCCCACCCACGAGTACTTCAGGATCTGCTTTCCCTGGGAGATCAAGAAGGAAATCAGCCTGCTCTTCGACCGGATCAAGCCGGATGTCGTACACATCCAGAGCCACTACATGATCGGCGAGCACGTCCTGTACGAAGCCGTGAAGCGCGGCGTGCGGGTAGTGGCCACCAACCACTTCATGCCCGAAAACCTGAACCCGTTCCTGCCGTTCCCGCAGTGGTTCAAGGACATCATCGGGCGCATTTCCTGGAAGGACATGGGCAAGGTCATGGGGCAGGCGGACGTGGTCACCACGCCCACGCCGCTGGCCGCCAAGGCTATGCACGACCACGCGTTCCTGCGGAAGGTCCTGCCGCTGTCCAACGGTATCGATTCCGCTGCGTACGAACTCCGGGCCGGTGAGGTGATTGAGCCGCATCCGAGCCCCACCGTGATGTTCGCGGGCAGGCTGGCAGAGGAAAAGCACGTGGACGTGCTGATCGACGCCATCGCCAAGACACCGGCGGAACTCGACGTGCACCTTGAGATCGTGGGCGGCGGGGAGGTGCGGCCTGCCCTCGAGGAACAGGTAGCCCGGCTGGGGCTCGGCGGCAGGGTCCGGTTCCTTGGGCTGGCCAGCGACGAGGACCTCCGCGCCGCCTACATCCGCGCGGACCTGTTCTGCATGCCCGGAACGGCCGAGCTTCAGTCCCTGGTCACCCTGGAAGCCATGTCCGCTTCGACACCGGTGGTCCTGGCGGATGCCATGGCGCTGCCGCACCTGGTCCGTGACGGCGAAAATGGCTACCTCTTCACACCGAACGACAGCGACGACCTTGCAGGGAAGATCACTCGGATCCTCCAGCTCCCGGTGGACCAGCGCGCCGCCATGGGCCGGGCCAGCCGCAAAATGGTGGAACCGCACAGCATCCAGGGCACCCTCCAAACGTTTGAGGACCTGTACCGGGGCGCCGGGTTCGAGGACAAGGTGGTCTGAGCGCATTCCAGCATTTGCTAGAGTGTTTTTGCCCTCCCGGACAGGTGTCCCTTACCCGGACACGCACTGCGGGGGGCAGGGGGCTATAGCTCAGCTGGTTAGAGCGCGGGACTCATAATCCTAAGGTCCTCGGTTCAAGTCCGAGTAGCCCTACAGGTACAGGAAGCCGCGGCCAACGATCAAACGTTGGCCGCGGCTTCCTTTGTTAATGCGCGCGGATGCGGTATGTTACTCACCAGTAACTTAGATGCCCACCAGACCCTTGCGAGGTAGCCATGTCCGCTGTGTCCACTCCTGCCGCAACCCCCGGCGAGGCTCCGGCCCTGCCTTACGCTGACGGTGACTTTTACGCCTTCGAGCAGCTCCTGACGGACAAGGAGCGGGACCGCCTCGCGGAGGTCCGCACGTTCCTGGACCGCGAAGTGAAGCCGATCGCCACGGATTTCTGGAACCGGGCCGAATTCCCGATGGACCTCATTCCCAAGCTGGCCCAGGTCGACCTGGTGAGCCCGGTGCGCCGGCAGGGCCACTCCACGCTCTTCGCGGGCCTGCTGCACGCCGAAGTAACCCGAGCCGATGCCTCCATCGCCACCTTCCTCGGTGTCCACGACGGCCTCTTCACGGGTTCCATCGAAGCGCTGGCCTCCACGGAACAGCAGGAAGCCTGGCTGCCGGACATCTACTCCCTGCGGAAAACCGGTGCCTTCGGACTGACGGAACCGCTGGGCGGCAGCGACGTTGCCGGCGGCACGCGCACCACGGCCCGGCGCGACGGGGACACCTGGATCCTCAACGGCGCCAAGCGCTGGATCGGAAACGCGACGTTCGCAGACTGGGTCGTCGTGTTCGCGCGCGATGTGGCCGACAACCAGGTCAAGGGCTTCCTGGTGGACACTTCCCTGCCGGGGTTCCGGGCCGCGAAAATCGAAAACAAGATCTCGCTCCGCACCGTCCAGAACGCCGACATCACGCTGGAAGACGTGGTGGTCCCGGACTTCTTCAAGCTGGCCCATGCCAACAGTTTCAAGGACGTCAACAGGGTGCTCAAGGTAACCCGGCTTGCCGTAGCCTGGCAGGCTGTCGGCCTGCAGCTTGCCACGTTCGACGTCGCCCGCCGGTATGCCGTGGAGCGTCACCAGTTCGGCAAGCCGCTGGCCTCCTACCAGCTGGTCCAGGGGCAGCTGGTCCAGATTCTGGGAAACGCGGTCAGCTCCATGGGCATGATGGTGCGGCTCTCGCAGCTGGAGGCTGACGGCCAGGCCAGGGATGAGCAGTCCGCCCTGGCCAAGGCATTCACCACTGCCCGGATGCGCGAGAGCGCAGCCCTGGGCCGGAGCCTGCTCGGGGGTAACGGCATTGTTACCGACTTTGGCATGGCCAAGATCTTCGCTGACGCCGAAGCCATCTACTCCTACGAGGGGACCCATGAAATCAACACCCTGGTGGCGGGCCGCAGCGTCACCGGGATCTCGGCCATCGTCTAGCCGGTCCCGAGCGGCAGCAGGACGGACGGGCGCAGGTCCATGACGAATTTCAGCGGGTTGACGTAGTCCCCGTCCTCGCGCACGCCCCAATGGACGCAGGGAGCGGCGCAGTGCCCGGTTCCAAGGATGCCCACCGACTGGCCCGCCTCCACGTGCGTCCCCTTGCTGAGCGTGCTCTCCACCGGCTCGAAGCTGCTCCGGAGTCCATTGCCGTGGTCGATGGTCAGGACGGGGCGGTCAACCACGGTCCCCACGAAACTGACCGTACCGTCGGCAGGCGAGATGACCTGTGCGCCGTCGTCCACTGCTCCAAGATCAACGCCCCGGTGGCCGCTCAGCCATGGCTGCGGCGGCGGGTCGAAGCCCCGTAGGACAGGCGGGCGGGGCTGCAGCGGCCACTGCCAGGTGGGGCCCGCCGCCAGCGGGCCGGACACAGGGCCCGGGGCGACGGAAACCGGCAGGGGCAGGAGCAGCGCGGCAAGGATCGCCATGGTCTTCATCTGCCCAGCATGTGGCGGCCGCCCGCCGGTGCGGCAGGGGTGTGCCGCTCTATGTGGAAAAGCCGGCAGCCCCGTGCCTTGCGGGGGAGTCCAGGCCGCGTGAGCCGTCCCCCCGGAGCGGGCGGCTGTAGTACACTTGGGGGAGCAGTTTGCTGCGCCCTCAACGCTTCCCGTTCCGGTGGATTATTCCAGCGGAATTTTTCCCTGTCCGGGCAGCGTCAGCACATCTCATTCAGGAGTGTGGGGGAGCGGTGGCTGACTACGCGTATCCAGCCCTTCACAACAGAAGCCCCAAACTTCAGCTGTGAAGGACTGCGCCTCCTGCGGTCCGGGCCTTGCGGCACGGATGGGAAGCGCGGTGGATGCCAGGAGCACGGCCCGTCCGGGCCACGCTAAACCAACCGTCAACTATTGGCAGGGTAAGAAGCCTCGGGGCTCTCTCATGAATGACCTGCCGGAAGGAGCGTCGGCATGCCCGTCGTAACCATGCGCCAGCTGCTTGACAGCGGCGTCCACTTTGGACACCAGACCCGCCGTTGGAACCCGAAGATGAAGCGCTTCATCTTCACCGAGCGCAACGGCATCTACATCATCGACCTGCAGCAGTCGCTGTCCTACATCGACCGCGCCTACGAGTTCGTCAAGGCCACTGTTGCCCACGGTGGCACCGTGCTCTTCGTCGGCACCAAGAAACAGGCCCAGGAAGCAATTGCCGAGCAGGCAACCCGCGTTGGCCAGCCCTACGTGAACCAGCGCTGGCTCGGCGGTATGCTCACCAACTTCCAGACCGTCGCCAAGCGTATCCAGCGCATGAAGGAACTCGAAGAGATCGACTTCGATGACGTCGCCGGTTCCGCCTACACCAAGAAGGAGCTGCTGCTCCTCAAGCGCGAGCTCACCAAGCTGGAAGCCAACCTCGGCGGTATCCGCAACCTGACCAAGGCTCCGTCCCTGCTCTGGGTCGTGGACACCAAGAAGGAACACCTCGCCGTTGACGAGGCCAAGAAGCTGAACATCCCGGTTGTGGCCATCCTGGACACCAACTGCGATCCTGACGAAGTCGACTTCCCGATCCCGGGCAACGACGACGCCATCCGCTCCGTGAACCTCCTGACCCGCGTTGTTGCCGACGCCGTTGCAGAGGGCCTGATCGCCCGCAACAACCGCGGCACGGGCGCTACCGAAGCTCCGGAAGAGCCGCTGGCCGAGTGGGAGCGCGAGCTCCTCGAAGGTAACAAGGCCGAAGAAGCCGCTGCTGCTCCCGCCGCTCCGGCAGAAGAAGCTCCGGCTGCTGCCGAAGCTCCGGCCGAAGACGCCAAGTAACAACAAGTAAATCCGGATTCTCCGGCGCCGCCCGCGGCGCCGGAGCCGCTGACAGGATGGCGGCCCGCCAGGCGGGCTGCTGTCCTGTCAGTCCGTACACCACATCAAATTTCTAGACAGAGGGGTTCACATGGCGAACTACACTGCCGCGGACATCAAGGCCCTGCGCGAGCGCACCGGCGCCGGCATGATGGATGTCAAGAAGGCTCTTGACGAAGCCAACGGTGACGCCGAGAAGGCCATCGAAATCATCCGCATCAAGGGCCTCAAGGGCGCCACGAAGCGTGAAGGCCGCTCCACCGCTGAAGGCCTCGTCGCCGCCAAGGTCAGCAACGGCGTTGGCGTCATGATCGAAGTCAACTGCGAGACCGACTTCGTCGCCAAGGCTGACAAGTTCATCCAGCTGGCTGACAAGGTCCTGGCCGTGGCCGTCGAGTCCGGCGCAGCCGACCTCGAGACCCTGCTGGCCACCGAAGTTGACGGCAAGCCGCTGTCCGAGGTCGTCGTCGAAGAAGGCGCAGTCCTGGGTGAGAAGGTTGTTGTCCGCCGCATTGCCCGCCTCGAAGGCGCAACGGTTGACGCCTACCTGCACAAGACCTCCAAGGACCTCCCGGCCCAGGTCGGCGTGCTGTTCGCTGTTGACGGTGAAGGCGAAGCCGCTGCCACCGCAGCCCACGACGTCGCTGTCCACATTGCAGCGATGGCCCCGAACTACCTGACCCGCGAGGACGTTCCGGCCGAACTGGTCGAGTCCGAGCGCCGCATCGCCGAAGAGACCGCAAAGGCCGAGGGCAAGCCCGAAGCCGCACTCACCAAGATCGTCGAAGGCCGTGTGACGGGCTTCTACAAGGGTGAGGTCCTGGTTGACCAGGCATTCGCGAAGGACGCCAAGAAGTCCGTGGCGCAGGTCCTCGAAGAGGCCGGCGTCAAGGGAACCGCGTTCGCACGCTTCCGCGTCGGCTCCTAGTCGATCCATGCAAGGGGTGGCCACTTCGGTGGCCGCCCCTTTTGCATGCGCGCCGATTGCCGCCCGGCCGGTTCCGACCAGCTGCCCGGGCAGGATAACCTTTTTTCAGATCATCAACGGGAAGGCATCATGGAAGCCGTCAACACTGTAATCCAGCCAGAGAAGAGCAGGCGCCGCGTCCTCCTGAAGCTTTCAGGCGAGGTCTTCGGCGGCGGAAAGCTGGGTGTCGACCCCGAAACGGTCCGCGACGTAGCCAAGCAGATCGCAGCGGCCGTCCCCGAGGTGGAAGTGGCCATCGTAGTGGGCGGGGGCAACTTCTTCCGCGGCGCAGAACTTTCCCAGAGCGGCATGGACCGCTCCCGCGCCGACTACATGGGCATGCTGGGCACCGTCATGAACTGCCTCGCGCTGCAGGATTTCCTGGAGCAGGCCGGCGTGGAGACCCGGGTCCAGAGCGCCATCACCATGGGCCAGGTGGCCGAGGCCTACATTCCGCGCCGCGCGATCCGCCACATGGAAAAAGGCCGCGTTGTCATCTTCGGCGCAGGCGCCGGCCTCCCGTACTTCTCCACCGATACCGTCGCTGCCCAGCGTGCCCTGGAAGTGCACGCCGACGTCGTGCTCATGGCCAAGAGCGGCGTCGACGCCGTCTACACCGCCGATCCCAAGAAAGATCCCACCGCCGAACGCCTCGAGACCCTCAGCTATGACGATGCCCTGCGCCGGGACATCCGGGTCATGGACCAGACCGCCATGACCATGTGCAAGGACAATAAGCTCTCCATGGTGGTGTTCGGCATGGAGGGCGAGGGCAACGTCACCCGCGCCATCCTCGGCGAGAAGCTGGGCACGCTGGTCACGGCCTAGCTGCGGCTAGGATGTTTGCAGGACAGTTTCGTCCCCGGCTCTGCGCCGAGGACGGAAGCAGCTACAGAGAACCACCTTGTGCATCAAACCGGCGCCCCGGACTGCACCAGAACCGTCAGGAGAGACCGTGATCGAAGAAACCTTGCTCGAAGCCGAAGAAAAGATGGACAAGGCAGTCGAGGTAGCCAAGGAAGACTTCGCTTCCGTCCGTACCGGCCGCGCCAACCCCGGCCTCTACAACAAGGTGCTGGTGGAGTATTACGGGTCGCCCACGCCGCTGCAGCAGCTTGCTTCCTTTGCCATCCCGGATGCCCGCACCATCCTGATCACGCCGTTCGACAAGACCGCCTTGCGGGACATCGAGCGTGCCCTGAGCGATTCCGAGGTGGGGGCAAATCCGTCCAACGACGGCAACGTCATCCGGATCACCATTCCGGAACTGACCAAGGAACGCCGCAAGGAGTACGTCAAGATCGTCAAGACCAAGGGCGAGGACGCCAAGGTCTCCATCCGCAATATCCGCCGTAAGGCCAAGGAAACCCTGGACAAGCTGATCAAGGACGGCGAAGCGGGCGAGGACGAGGGCACCCGGGCGGAGAAGGAACTGGACAACCTGACCAAGGCCCACGTGGACGGCATCGACGAGCTGCTAAAGCGCAAGGAAGCTGAGCTGCTCGAAGTCTGATGGGCCAGGCAGAACAGGCCCCCGCACAGGGTCCGCGTACACGGGGGAAGCGGCCCAGGGCCAACCCCACCCCCAAAGCGGGACGCAACCTGCCCGCCGCGGTGGTGGTGGGACTGACCATGCTGTTCGGCGTGCTGGGCGGCCTGCTGTTCCTTCCGCTCGGATTCGTGGCGGTCACCACCGCCTTCGCCGTGTTCGGCGTGTGGGAGATCTTCCGCGCACTGGAAGCCAACGGCACCAGGCTGCCCATCATTCCCGTGATGACCGGCACCGTGGCCATGCCGTTCGCGGCCTATCTCGGCGGGATCGAGAGCCTGCTCTTCGCCCTGCTGCTGAGTTCCGTAGCCGTGCTGCTGTGGCGCTCCATCGAGGGGGCGGCGGGCTCGGCCAACAGCATCTTCGCGGGTGTTTTTGCCCTGGGCTGGGTGCCCTTCTTCATCAGTTTCGCCGCACTGCCGCTCCACGCCGGCATCGGAGCGTCGCCGCTGGGCCTCTGGCCCGGCGGTACGGTGCCTGAAGGAGCGCTGCAGGTTGCCGTCATGCTCCTCCTGGTGGTTGCCAACGACACGTTCGGCTACCTGGTGGGGGCCTCCCTGGGCAAACATCCCATGGCGCCGAAGATCAGCCCCAAGAAATCCTGGGAAGGCTTCGCCGGATCCGTGGGCGGGGCTGCGGTGGTGGGCGTGCTGGCCAGCGTTTTCGTCCTGGATAAGCCGTGGTGGGTCGGAGTGGTACTGGCAGTTGCCCTGGTAGCCGCCGCCACAGCCGGGGACCTGGCCGAATCCATGGTCAAGCGCGAACTCGGCATCAAGGACATGAGCTCCATCCTTCCCGGCCACGGCGGCGTGATGGACCGGCTCGATTCGATCGTTTTCGCTGCCCCTGTGGCGTTCATCCTGTTCGGGCTGGCAGCGGGCGCCTGACATCCATCCCGGGCGCGTCCGCGGCACCTAGAATGGTGCAAGCGATCCGGCAGAAGAACATTGAAGGAAAACACAGTGGCATTGGACCAACACCGGCAGATTCCCGCGTCCTTTGAGCGCGTGGGACGGAGCGACTACGGCTACAACGCCAAGCAGGTGGACCAGTTCCTGGCCCGTGCGCGCGTGTCCCTGGAGACCCCCGAAGCGGCGACCCATCCGGTCACCAGCGGGGATGTCCGCAGTGTCTCCTTTGACCCGGTGAAGGGCGGCTACTCCGCATCGCGCGTGGATGCAGCCCTGGACCGGCTGGAGGATGCCTTTGCCCGCAGGGAGCGGGATGACCTCATCGCGGCCCGCGGCGAGGAAGCGTGGTTGCGCGAGATCGGCCAATTGTCCGGAACCCTGCGGGGCCGTCTGCACAGGCCCGACGGCGAACGCTTCCGCCGGCCGTCCCGGAAAAAGGCCCGCAGCTACAACACCGCCGACGTGGACCGGCTGTGCCGGGAGCTCATCGGCTACCTGGAGAAGGACAAGCCGCTCAGCGTGGACAGCGTGCGCCGTGCCGTGTTCCGTCCCGCCGTGGGCCGCGAAGGCTACGAAGAAGCCCAGGTGGACGCGTTCCTGGACCGCGTGGTCGAACTGATGGCCGCCATCGACTAACAAGCCGGCGAAGCCGCAGCTCAGCGCTCGGTGGCCAGGGGCCGCTCCGGAGTATGCAGCCGCGTCATGACCCGCTGGACGGTGCGCGGCACCCGCCGGGAAGTGGCCCGGGACACGAGCACCATGACCCCGAACGCGGCCGGCACGGTCCACGCTGCAGGCTGGGCCAGCCAGCCGGGGATATTGTGCGCCCCGGCAAGGGCACCCGCCACCAGCGCGCCGCCGCACAACAAGCCGCCGGTCAGCATCCCTGCGATGGCACCGGCGTCGGTAAGGCCCCGCCACCAGATCCCCAGCAGCAGCACCGGGCAGACGGTGGAGGCGGTGAACGCAAACACCAGCCCCACGCTGCCGGCCAGCGCAAACGAATCGGTCATGAACGCAAAGCCCAGCGGCACCACCGCTGATACCACAGCGGCCAGGCGGAAGCCGCCGACTCCGCCGCCCAGCGCATCCTGGCTGATGACGCCGGCCAGCGACACCACCAGCCCGGAGGTGGTGGACAGGAAAGCCGCAAAGGCGCCGGCCACCACCAGGGCAGACAGCAGGTCCCCGGCGGTCCCGCCCACCAGCCGGCCGGGCAGCAGCAGCACCATGGCGTCCGCCTGCCCGGACCGCGCAAGGTCCGGAGCGAACACCCGGCCCACGAAACCATAGGCCGTGGGAAAGAGGTAGAACACTGACAGCAGGCCCAGCACGATCAGGGTGGTCCGCCGGGCCGACTGGCCGTCCGGGTTCGTGTAGAAGCGGACCAGCACGTGGGGGAGCCCCAGGGTGCCGAACAACAGGGCCACCAACAGTGAGATGTTCTGATACATGCCCGTTGGCAGGGCGTTGGTGGGGTTGACGTCCGGCCCGGACAGCGCCGGAGTTCCGTTGCCGGCCAGCACGAAGACCATGAACACGATGGGGACGGCCAGCGCCGTGAGCTTCAGCCAGTACTGGAACGCCTGGACGAACGTAATGGAACGCATCCCTCCCGCAACCACCGTCAGGCACACCACCACGACCACCGCAACGGAGCCTGCCCAGGACGGCAGCCCTGTGGTGATCCTGATGGTCAGCGCTGCTCCGTGCAGCTGCGGGACGATGTACAGCCAGCCCACCAGCACCACCACCATGCTGGTCACCCGCCGCACGGCAAGGGAGTCCAGCCGGGCCTCGGTAAAGTCCGGAATCGTGTAGGCCCCGGAGCGCCGCAGCGGGGCCGCCACGAACAGCAGCAGCATGAGGTATCCCGCCGTATAGCCCACCGGAAACCACAACGCGTCGGTCCCGGACAGCAGGATGAGCCCGGCGACGCCCAGGAAACTGGCCGCGGACAGGTACTCACCGCCGATGGCCGAGGCGTTCCACCAGGGCCGCACGGTCCGGGAGGCAACGTAGAAGTCGCCGGTGGTGCGGGAGATCCGCAGCCCGTAGAAACCGATGGCGGCGGTGGCCAGGACCACCACGGCCACGGCGGCGAGCGCCACTGCCGGGTTCATGCCGGCCTCACCGGTCTTCGGCGAGGTCGCGGTAGCGTGCCTCGTTGCGGGCCGCGGACCGGATGAACAGCCAAGCACTGAGGCCAATGACCGGGTAGATGCCGGCGCCCAGCAGCAGCCAGCTGAAGGGGATACCGGCAATCCGCGTCCCGGCCAGGCCCGGCGCGGCGGCGAGCAGGAGCGGGAATGCCCCCAGGATCAGCAGGAACCCGCCGGCCACCACCAGGGCCAGCCGGAGCTGGGACCGGATCAGCGAGCGGACGAACAGTTGGCCCACCTCGGAGTCGAGTGCGGCCTCGCGGCTTTCCTTGGCCGGCTGCACCGCGGTGCGCGGCGCGGTGACGCGGACCCGGGTCATGACTGCGGCCTGATCCGGGTCGTCTCGAGCTTCTCCCGGACCAGGGGCAGGTGCCGCCGGCTGATGGGAAGCCCCGCACCCGCCACCGTGACGCTGGGACCGTCCGCGGCGAGCTTCATCGACGTCACGTGCTTCAGCGCCACCAGGTACGAACGGTGCGTGCGGATGAAGCCGGCCTCGGCCCACTGCTGCTCCAGGTCGGCCAGAGGCACCCGGATCAGATAGCTGGCGTCCGTCGTGTGGAGCCGCGCGTAGTCTCCCTGCGCCTGGACGTACGTGACGTCGTCGCGCCTGATCATTTTGGTGGTCCCGCCCTGGTCAACCGTGATCATCTCCGGTGCGGCGGCGCCGTCGTGCATTTCACTGATCCGCGCCACCGAGCGCGCCAGTCGCTCCGCGCGCACCGGCTTGAGGAGGTAGTCCACCGCGGCCAGTTCGAAGGCGTCCAGCGCGTGGTCCTCGTCCGCGGTGACGAAGACCACCGCCGGCGGGTTGCTGCTCCCGGCGATGGCACGGGCGATGTCCAGGCCGGAGAGGGCGGGCATGTGGATGTCCAGGAAGACTGCGTCCACGCCGCCGGCGGCCAGCGCCTTCAGCGCTTCGCTGCCGGAGGTTGCCCGCAAGACCTTCCCCACCCGTTCGTCCCGGCCCAGCAGGAACGCGAGCTCTTCGACGGCGGGAAGCTCATCGTCGACGACGAGGACATTGATCATGTTCCTAGGTTAGCCAACGCGTCCGCCAAAGCGGCCTCAGGCATCGTGCCCCGGCTGGGACTTGGGCACCCGCATGGTGATGAGCGTGCCCTCGCCGGGGGCGGTTTCGATGACCAGGCCGTGGTCGTTGCCGTAAACCTGCCGCAGCCGGGCGTCCACATTGCGCAGTCCCACATGGTCGCCGTCCGCGTGCCCGGCCAGGACGGCTTGGAGCTGCGCCGGGTCCATGCCCACGCCGTCGTCCTCGATGGTCACCTCGGCGAAGGCGCCGGCGTCGTTGGCCGTGATGCTGATGTGGCCGGGGCCCTCCTTGGCCTCCAGGCCGTGCCGCACGGCGTTTTCTACCAGCGGCTGCAGGCTCAGGAACGGGATGACCGTGCTGAGGACCTCCGGCGCCACGCGGAGGCTTACCTGGACGCGCTCGCCGAACCGCGCACGCTCCAGCAGCAGGTACCGGTCGATGCAGCGCAGCTCCTCGGCCAGTGTGGTGAAGTCGCCGTGCCGCCGGAAGGAATAGCGGGTGAAGTCGGCGAATTCGACCACCAGTTCGCGCGCCCGGGCGGGGTCCGTATTGATGAAGGACGCAATCGCGTTCAACGAGTTGTAGATGAAGTGCGGGCTGATCTGGGCGCGGAGGGCCCGGACTTCGGCTTCCATCAGGAGGGTGCGCGAAGCGTCCAGCTCAGCCAGTTCCACCTGCGCCGCCACCCAGTCCGCCACCTCGGTGGTGGCCCGGACCAGCCCGGCGCCGGCCGTGGGCGCAAAGGCCGCCACCGCACCCACTACCCGGGTGCCGGCACGCACGGGCGCAATGACCGCTGCCAGGGGGCCTCCGGTAGCGTCAACCGCGTCCGGCCCGGACGGACTGCCGGCGCGCAGCACCGCCGTGTGGCCACCCGACAGGACCCCCGCAGCGAGATCCATCAGGCGCGGCTTCAGGTCCTCGGCGGCGCCGTCCCAGGCCAGCACCCCGGACGTGTCCGTGATCGCCAGGGCCTCGCAGCCCAGCAGGGCCCTCAGCTGCCGGCTGGCCTTGGCCGCTCCGGCCGGATTGAGCCCGCGCCGCAGGTGCTGTCCCGCCTGGGACGCCGCGTGCAGCGTGTGGTAGGTGGCCCGCTCGGCGTCGGTGCCCAGGTCGCGGAAGGAGCGGAGTACTTTCAGTCCCACGCCGACGACGGCGGCAACGGCCAGGGCGATGACGGCCACCGCCGCGGCGGTCAGGAGGGGGGAGTCGGGCATGGTGCCCAGCGTAGCGGCGGCTGCCGCTTGTCGCAGCATCGGGGCCGTTGAGCGACCGCACGACCGCGGGGGCTGGAATGTTCCCCGCCCCACACAGCAGAGTGATGGGAGTCACAGCGCCGGTACGCCTTGCGGGGCCCTGCCGCCCGGTGTGTCCAGGCAAGTCTCAATGAGGAGGAATGATGGGTCACGACGCCCACACTCCGGACGCAGCGGCGTCCGTGGACTTTGAAGAGGTCCAATCGACGGAGCGGTTCCAGGAACTGCGCAAACGTCACCGCAGCTTTGTCTTTCCCATGGCCGCGGCATTCCTGCTGTGGTACTTCGCGTACGTTCTGCTCGCGGACTACGCCGTGGACTTCATGTCCACCAAGGTCTGGGGGAACATCAACATCGGCCTGATCCTGGGCCTGCTCCAGTTCGTCTCCACCTTTGCGATCACCGGCTGGTACGTGAGCTACTCCAACCGGCGGCTGGACCCGATCGCGGCGGAGATCCGCCACGAAATCGAAGGGCACGAATTTGATAAGCACGGCAACCCAGTGGGCGGAGTAAACAAATGATCGGAATCGCCACGGCGGTGGACGTGTCCGCCCTGAAGGACACCACGCTGCTGAACATGGGCATCTTCGGCCTCTTCGTGGCCGTCACCATGGTCATTGTGTTCCGGGCCAGCCGGAACAACAAGACTGCCGCCGACTACTACGCGGCCGGCCGGTCATTTACCGGTTCCCAGAACGGCACCGCCATTGCCGGTGACTACCTGTCCGCGGCTTCCTTCCTGGGCATCACCGGCGCCATCGCCATCAACGGCTATGACGGCTTCATGTACTCCATTGGCTTCCTGGTTGCCTGGCTGGTGGCCCTGCTCCTGGTGGCGGAACTTCTCCGCAATACCGGCAAGTTCACCATGGCGGACGTGCTCTCCTTCCGGCTGAAGCAGCGCCCGGTCCGGATCGCTGCGGCACTGTCCACCCTGGCCGTCTGCTTCTTCTACCTCCTCGCCCAGATGGCCGGCGCCGGAAGCCTCATCTCGCTGCTGCTCGGCATCAGCGACTGGGGCGGACAGGCGCTGGTGATCATCGTCGTCGGCGCCCTCATGATCATGTACGTCCTGATCGGCGGCATGAAGGGCACCACCTGGGTGCAGATCATCAAGGCCATCCTGCTCATTGCCGGTGCCGCCGTAATGACCCTGTGGGTGCTGGCCATCTACGGCTTCAACCTCTCCAGCCTGCTCGGCGCCGCAGTGGACACCGCCAACAATCCCGCCGTGCTTAACCCGGGCCTGCAATACGGCAAGTCCGAGACGTCCAAGCTCGACTTCATGTCCCTGGGCCTGGCCCTGGTCCTGGGCACCGCAGCCCTGCCGCACGTCCTGATGCGCTTCTACACGGTGCCCACGGCCAAAGAGGCCCGCAAGTCCGTGGTGTGGTCCATCTGGCTGATTGGCCTGTTCTACCTGTTCACCCTGGTGCTGGGCTACGGCGCCGCTGCCCTGGTGGGTGCCGAGACGATCAAGTCCGCGCCCGGCGGCGTCAACTCCGCTGCCCCGCTCTTGGCCTTCTACCTGGGCGGCCCGCTCCTGCTCGGCTTCATCTCGGCGGTGGCATTCGCCACCATCCTCGCCGTGGTGGCCGGCCTGACCATCACTGCGGCGGCGTCCTTCGCCCATGACATCTACGCCAGCGTCATCTCCAAGGGAAAGGCCGACGCCGAGACGGAGGTCAAGGTGGCCCGGCGCACCGTCGTGGTCATCGGTGTCCTGGCCATCCTTGGCGGTATCCTCGCCAACGGCCAGAACGTCGCCTTCCTGGTGGCACTCGCCTTCGCGGTGGCTGCCTCGGCAAACCTGCCCACCATCGTGTACTCCCTGTTTTGGCGGAAGTTCACCACACAGGGTGCGGTGTGGAGCATGTATGGCGGTCTCGCCTCGGCAATCATCCTGATCATGTTCTCCCCGGTGGTTTCGGGCACGGAGAAGTCCATGATTCCGAGCGCCGACTTTGCGTTCTTCCCGCTCAGCAACCCGGGTATCGTCTCCATCCCGCTGGCGTTCTTCCTTGGTTGGCTGGGAACGACCCTGGACAAGAACCGGGAAGACAGCGCCAAGCAGGCCGAAATGGAGGTGCGGTCGCTGACCGGCGTCGGCGCCGAGAAAGCGGTGGATCACTGATCCGGCCCTTGCCGGGCCGGGTGCACTGCACCTGAAGGGCACGGCAAGCGGTCCGGTCCGCACGCCACGAAGCCCCTGCGCCTTGGACTCCCGTTCAAGGCGCAGGGGCTTAGTGCTTCAGGAAACCCTCGGTGCTAGCCCGCCGGGCGCAGGGTGATGCTGGTCATCTTGAGCTGGTCGGCACCCTCGAAACGGTAGGACAGGTCGGTCTTCCTGTCCCCGCAGGTGATCAGGCCAGTGACATCAGCACGCCTGGTGCCGCCATCGTTGTCTACCGTGAAGTCGTTGAAGGCCGGCTCGCAGCTTTGGGTCAGCTTCAGGGTGCCGATACCGGTCATGAACTGTTCCTTGGACAGCTGCTCCTGGAGTGCGGGGTCCAGGTATTCGCGGTAGGCCTTGGCGGTGTCGCCGGCGATCACCAGATCCGTGAAGTCTTTCGCCAGGCCACGGGCCTGGTTGCTGGTGCTGCCTGTGACGTTGACGGCGATGATGATGCCAAGGACCAGCAGGAGCACGAGTCCGCCGGTGCCGGCCAGCAGGACCATGGGCCGGGGCCTGCCCGGGACGCGGCCCTCTGCACGGGCCGCGGCGCGGGCCTTGCGCCGCCCGCCCGGCTGCACGCCGCCGTCGTCATCCTGTCCGGGTGACTGCTGCGGCTCTCTGTCCGGGACGGGCGGCAGGCCGTGCGGCAGGCGCGGCTGCTGGGACGGGTAAGGTTCCTGGGGACCGCTCAAGGGAAGCCTTTCCGGACGTGGTGCGGAGGCACCGCCTGGACGCGCGCACTGGATCCGCGCAATAACGGGCACCAGCCTATCGGGCGCGTCGCCCGGTCCGTACTTTCGTTGCGCCGGAAGTGGGAACCGGAAGCCGGCCGCTTCCGGTCACGCCCCGGCGGATCCGCGCTCGAGCAAGGGCTGGACCCGGAAGGGAATGAGTTCGCCCATCGCCAGTGCCGTATCGGTGCGGTCGACGCCGTCGCACGCCAAGATCTTGCCGTTAATCCGGAACAGGTCCTCGGCATCCACGGCCACCACGCGCAGCAGCAGGTCCGCGGACCCGGTCAGGCCGTAGCCCTCCAGAATCTCCGGAATGTCCGCAAGCTTGCCGGCCAGTTCGCCCAGCTTCTGCTGCTGGACGTGGACGGAAATGAACGCCATCAGGGGGTACCCCAGGGACGCCGGATTGATGCGACGTTCAAACGACAGGAAGACATGCTTCTTCTCCAGTTGGGCCATGCGCGCCTGGACGGTGTTCCGGGAGAGTCCCAGCTTCTGGGCCAGTGCCACCACCGTCCTGCGGGGGTCCTGCGCGAGGGCAGACAGCAGGCGGGTGTCAGTGCCATCCAAAGCTTGCATAATGCGCAACGTTAGCACGGTGCGGAGTGTCCGGACAGAGCATTATGCTCAAGGAATTTCAAAGTGGTTGTGCCCCCTGAGCATTGTGAGTAGGGTCACAGTATCCGGGGCAACGGCGCCCGGAAGGCAGGCGCTGGCCGGGGCCACAAGCTCCTCCAGCCGCAGGTCAACGACGTAAGAAGGTTGCGGGCTATCGTGTCTACAGACGAAGCGGGCCACATCGGGGCAGGATCCCGGAACGGCGCCCGGAGTACCCAAGGAGCAGGGCAGAACCTCGTCCAGCTGATCACCCCCGCGGGGGAGAGGATCAGCCATCCCGAGTTTGATTTCTGGGTCAAGGACGTGTCCGACGAACAGCTGTGTTCGCTGTATGAGGACCTCACCGTCATCCGGCGGATCGATGTCGAGGCCACCGCGCTGCAGCGCCAGGGCGAGCTCGCCCTGTGGCCACCGCTGCTCGGCCAGGAGGCAGCACAGGTTGGCTCAGCCCGGGCGCTCCGCGAGGACGACTATATTTTCTCCAGCTACCGGGAAAACGGCGTGGCCTACTGCCGCGGCGTGGACCTTACCGATCTGGTGCGGGTATGGCGCGGCAATGCGTCCTCCGGCTGGGACCCGGCCACGGTGAACATGGCCACCCCGCAGATCATCATCGGCGCCCAGACGCTGCATGCCACCGGATTCGCCATGGGCATCCAGAACGACGGTGCTGACTCAGTGGCCATCACCTACTTCGGCGATGGCGCCACCAGTGAAGGCGACGTCAACGAGGCGATGGTCTTTGCTGCCAGCTACCAGGTTCCCGTCGTGTTCTTCTGTACCAACAACCACTGGGCCATTTCCGAGCCAGTGCGCCTGCAGTCCCACATCCAGCTGGCAGACAGGGCCACCGGCTTCGGCATTCCCAGCCTCCGCGTGGATGGAAACGATGTCCTGGCCGTGATGGCCGCCACGCGGGTAGCACTGGACCGGGCCCGCCGCGGCGGCGGCCCCACCTTCATCGAGGCCGTGAGCTACCGCATGGGACCGCACACGACGGCGGATGACCCCACCCGCTACCGCGACCCCAACGAGCTTGAGGACTGGTCTGCCAAGGACCCCATCACCCGGGTGGCCGCCCTGCTGGACCGCAAGGGCCTCCTCACCGACGACCTGGAACAGCGGGTCAAGGGCAAGGCTGACGCCGTGGCCAAGGAAATGCGCTCGGGCTGCATCTCCATGCCGGACCCTGAGCCCCTGGATGTCTTCAAGCACGTTTACAGCACGCCCAACTCCTGGCTGGACCGGCAGCAGGACCACTACGCCCGTTACCTGGCGTCCTTCGGTGATCCCGCAGGCGCCGCTTCCCAGGAAGGTGCACGCTGATGACGCAGATGACCTTTGCCCGTGCCATCAATACGGGGCTGCGCAAGTCACTGGAAAATGATCCCAAGGTGGTTCTCCTCGGCGAGGACATCGGCACGCTCGGCGGCGTGTTCCGGGTGACCGATGGCCTGCAGAAGGACTTCGGCAAGCACCGGGTGGTGGATACGCCCCTGGCCGAGTCCGGCATTGTGGGTACCGCCGTTGGCCTGGCCTATCGCGGTTACCGGCCAGTGGTGGAAATCCAGTTCGACGGCTTCATCTATCCGGCCTTCGACCAGATCGTCAGCCAGGTGGCCAAGCTGCACTACCGCACCCGCGGCGCCGTCAAGATGCCCATTACCATCCGGGTTCCGTTCGGCGGCGGCATCGGCTCGCCCGAGCACCACTCCGAATCCCCGGAGGCCTACTTCACGCACACCTCCGGGCTGCGCGTGGTCACGGTATCCAACCCGCAGGACGCCCACACCGTCATCCAGCAGGCCATCGCCTGCGACGACCCCGTCCTCTACTTTGAGCCCAAGCGCCGCTACCACGACAAGGGCGAGGTGGACGAGTCCGTCGACCCGCGTTCGGCATTCCCCATGGACAAGGCGCGCATCCTCACCCAGGGCACCGACGTTACCCTCGTGGCATACGGGCCCCTGGTCAAGACGTGCATGGACGTTGCCGCTGCGGCAGCGGACGAGGGTATCTCCATCGAGGTCATCGACCTGCGCTCGCTCGCCCCCGTGGACTACGACACAGTGGTTGCCTCCGTGCGGAAGACCGGGCGCATGGTCATCACCCACGAGGCCGGGCAGTCCGGCGGCGTGGGCGCGGAAGTGGCTGCCAGCATCACCGAACGCTGCTTCTACTACCTGGAATCCGCGCCGGTGCGCGTGACCGGGTTCGATGTTCCCTATCCCTATTCAAAGGTGGAGATGCACCACTTGCCGGGCCTTGACCGCATCCTGGACGGTGTGGACCGTGCCTTGGGCCGGCCCAACTCCCTGAGCGGGCTGGAAGGATGAGCGCCACCATGATCAAGGAATTCCGGCTTCCGGACCTGGGTGAGGGCCTCACCGAATCTGAAATCCTGAGCTGGAAGGTCGGGGTGGGGGACACCGTCACGCTCAACCAGGTCATCGCCGAGGTGGAGACGGCCAAGGCCGTGGTGGAGCTGCCCTCTCCTTTTGCCGGAGTCATCAAGGCGCTTCACGAGGAACCGGGAACAGTGGTGGAGGTGGGAAAGCCCATCGTCACCTTTGAAGTAGCGGACGACGGCGGCAGCGCACCTTCCGGCGCGGAAGGGGGCGACGCTGCAGGGGCCATCGGAAAACGGGAACCCAACCTGGTGGGGTACGGCGCCGTCGTCGAAAGCTCCGGCCGTCCCGCACGGCGGCCCCGGAACTTCGCGGCAGTGGCTCCTTCTGCTGCGACCGCGTCGGCGGCGCCTGCGCCGGCTGCTGCGCCTGCTTCCGTAGACTCCACTCCCGATTCAGCCGTGGCGCCTGCCGGTTCCGGTGAACGCCCGCGCTCCACGCCGCCGGTGCGGAAGCTGGCCAAGGACCTGGGCGTCGACCTGGCCGATGTCACGGCGACCGGCCCGGACCGGCTCATCACCCGCGAGGATGTCCAGGCCTACGCCGACGGCGCACAGGATGCCCGAACGCAGGGAACCGGGCAGCAGGGAACCGGCGCCACAGCTGGAAGTGCCTCCGGCGGGCCGCGCGAGGTCCGCACTCCGATCAAGGGCGTCCGGAAGTTCACGGCTGCGGCCATGGTCCAGAGCGCTTTTACGGCCCCGCACGCCACAGAGTTCCTCACCGTGGACGTCACACCCACCATGGAACTGCTGGCAAAGCTCAAGGCCAGCCGGGAGTTTCAGGGCTGCCGCGTCACGCCGATGACGCTTGCGGCCAAGGCGGTGCTGATTGCCCTGAAGCGGAATCCGTCACTGAACTCGCGCTGGGATGAGGCCAGCCAGGAGATCGTGACGTTCAACTACGTGAACCTGGGTATCGCCGCGGCCACCCCGCGCGGGCTCACCGTGCCGAACGTCAAGGACGCCGACAGGCTGTCGCTGCGGGACCTTGCGGGCGCGATCACGGAACTCACGGAAACGGCCCGCGCCGGCAAGACCGCTCCCGCGGATCTTTCCGGAGGCACGATCTCGATTACCAATATCGGTGTCTTCGGGATCGACGCCGGCACGCCCATCCTCAACCCGGGCGAAGCGGCAATCCTCGCCCTGGGCGCGGTGCGGAACATGCCGTGGGAGTACCAGGGCGAAGTGGCGCTGCGGCAGGTGCTCACTCTGAGCCTGTCCTTCGACCATCGGCTCGTGGACGGCGAGCAGGCCTCCCGGTTCCTCGCGGACGTCGGGGCGATCATGGCCGAGCCGGGCATGGTCCTCACCATGGTCTGACATGCGCACGACCGGCCCCGGCCCGCTTGGGCGGTGGTGCCAGGGGCCGGTTATGCGCGCCGGGGCCGGTTGTTGCGGCGGGATGATTGGGGGGCCCGCCGCCACGGGGCCCGTTATGCGCGCCGGCGCCGGTTGTGGCGGCGGGGATCAGTCGGGGGGGACCGTCAGGGCAGCCAGGGCCATGGTTTCCAGCAGCGGCCGGGCGGTCCGCGAGGCCATCTTGCGGCCGTGGCTGCGCACCGAGTGTGGCGTGGAGTTAATTAAGCCGAACGTGGCGTGTGCCCGCATGCGAAGCTCGGATGCATCCGTGCCCGGATGGATCAGGGCCAGCACCTCCACCCAGACCTCGACGTAACTGCGCTGCAGCGTCCGCACCGCCGACTGGTCCTGCTCCGACAAGTTGCTCAGGTCCCGGTCCTGGACCCGGATCACGTCCGGCTTCCCCAAGGCAAAGTCCACCTGGAATTCCACCAGGCGCCGCAGGGCAACGGCCGGGTCAGGGTTGTCCGCCACGACGCGCCGGCCGCCTTCCAGGAGGTCCTGGCTGACCGTGGTGAGCAGATCCGCCAAGACGGCCTGCTTGCCGGAGAAATGCCGGTAGACCGCCGGGCCGCTCACACCGGCCGCCGAGCCCAGGTCCTCGAGCGAGACCCGGTTGAAGCCGTTCACCGCAAACAGGGAAGCGGCAGCGGCCAGGAGCGCCCGCCGGCGGCTTTCCTTCGCCTGGCTGCGCTGCGTGACGGGGCTGCGTTGCGTCACGGGACTGCGCTCCGTGGTGCTGCGCTGGACAGCGCCGCTGCTGCTGGTGGGCACTTCTCCTCCTTGGACCCGCAAAGCCTAGCAAGGCCCCGCCTGTGTTGGACATCACAGTTAATAGAGACTAACCTGAATTTCAGTTATTGAACACTAACCGAGTTGGCATTCCCGGCCCGGAACGGAAGAGAAACGGAACGCGTCGATGGAGACCCTTCTCAGCCGGCTTGACCCAGCCAGTGAGGCGTTTGCGGCCAACCGCCAGGGGCAGCTTGAGCTTGTGGCTGACCTGCGCAAACGACTTGCGGACGCAGCACTGGGCGGGCCGGAGAAATCCCGGCAGAGGCACGTGGCCCGCGGCAAGCTGCTGCCCCGGGAGCGCATCGACCAACTCCTGGACGACGGCAGCCCGTTCCTGGAGATCTCCCCCCTGGCAGCCAACGGGATGTACGACGACGAAGCTCCCGGCGCCGGCGTGATTGCGGGCATCGGGCTGGTCCACGGCCGCCACGTCCTGGTCATCTCCAACGACGCCACCGTCAAAGGCGGCACGTACTACCCCATGACGGTGAAGAAGCACCTGCGGGCCCAGGAGATCGCGCTGGAAAACCGGCTGCCCTGCATCTACCTGGTGGACTCCGGCGGGGCATTCCTGCCCAAGCAGGACGAGGTCTTCCCGGACAAGGAGCATTTCGGCCGCATCTTCTTCAACCAGGCGAGGATGTCGGCGGCGAAGATTCCGCAGATCGCCTCCGTGATGGGGTCCTGCACGGCCGGAGGCGCGTATGTGCCGGCCATGAGCGATGAGACCGTCATTGTCCGCAACCAGGGCACCATCTTCCTCGGCGGGCCGCCGCTGGTGAAGGCCGCCATCGGGGAGATCGTCACCGCAGAGGAACTGGGCGGCGGCGAAGTGCACTCGCGCGTTTCCGGTGTGACGGACCACCTCGCGGAAAATGACGAGCACGCGCTCCAGATCATCCGCGACATCGTTGCCACCCTGCCGCCACCGCCCGCGCCCGCCTGGGAGGTGCAGCCCGCCGCCGAACCCGCCGAGGATCCGGCCGGGCTCTACGGCGCCGTACCCACGGACGTCAATGCCCCCTATGACGTGCACGAGGTCATCGCCCGCCTGGTGGACGGCAGCCGGTTCCACGAGTTCAAGAAGGAATACGGCACCACCCTGGTCACCGGTTTCGCCCGGATCCATGGGCACCCGGTGGGCATCGTGGCCAACAACGGCGTGCTCTTCGGCGAGTCCTCGCTCAAGGGCGCCCACTTCATCGAACTCTGCGACCAGCGCGGCATCCCGTTGCTGTTCCTGCAGAACATCTCGGGCTTCATGGTGGGCAAGGACGCCGAGCAGGGCGGCATCGCCAAAAACGGCGCCAAGATGGTTACCGCCGTGGCAACAGCCCGGGTGCCCAAGCTGACAGTAGTGATCGGCGGCTCGTTCGGCGCCGGCAACTACTCCATGTGCGGCCGGGCGTACTCGCCGCGGTTCCTATGGATGTGGCCGGCCGCGCGGATCTCGGTGATGGGCGGCAACCAGGCCTCCAGCGTGCTGGCCACCGTCAAGCGGGACCAGTTCGAGGCCGCCGGAACGGATTGGTCCGCCGAGGACGAAGAAGCCTTCAAGGCGCCCATCCGCCGGCAATACGAGGACCAGGGCAGCCCGTACTACTCCACGGCACGCCTCTGGGACGACGCCGTGATCGACCCCGCGGACACCCGCACCGTCCTGGGCCTGGCGCTTGACGTCATAGCCCGCACCCCGCTGCCCGAAACCTCCTTCGGCCTCTTCCGGATGTGAACCAGCCATGACTACTCCCGCACTTTCCGAATCCATGCCCCAGGCCGTCCCGCCCCTGTTCGGCACCGTCCTGGTGGCGAACCGCGGCGAAATCGCGTGCCGGGTCATCCGCACCCTGCGCGCCCTGGGCATCCGCTCGGTCGCCGTCTACAGCGATGCCGACGCCGGTGCGCGCCACGTGCGCGAGGCTGACACGGCCGTCCGGATCGGCCCTGCAGCGGCCGCCGAGAGCTACCTCAGCATCGGTGCGGTCATTGAGGCCTGCCGGCGGAGCGGCGCCGACGCGGTGCACCCCGGCTACGGCTTCCTCAGCGAGAACGTGGAGTTCGCGCGTGCCCTGGACGAAGCGGGCATCACGTTCATCGGCCCCCGCGTGGAGGCACTGAACGTCATGGGGGACAAGATCCGCTCCAAGACGCACGTGGCGGGTTACGACGTTCCGGTGGTCCCCGGCGTGGCGCGCCCGGGAATGACCGACGCTGAGCTCGTGGAGGCGGCCGCCGCCGTCGGCTATCCGCTCCTGATCAAGCCGTCCGCGGGCGGCGGCGGCAAGGGCATGCACGCCGTGGCCACTCCGGAAGAGCTGCCCGCCACGCTGGCAACCGCGCGCCGCGTGGCGGCCAGCGCCTTCGGCGACGACACCCTCTTCCTGGAGCGGCTCGTCACCACCCCGCGGCACATTGAGGTGCAGGTGCTGGCCGACAACTACGGGAACGTCATCCACCTCGGCGAGCGCGAATGCTCGCTGCAGCGCCGCCACCAGAAGGTCATCGAAGAGGCGCCCTCGCCGCTGCTGGCCGGGCTCCCCAACGGCGCCGAGGTCCGCGCCCGGATCGGCGAGGCGGCCTGCAACGCCGCCCGCAGCGTCAACTACACCGGCGCGGGCACCGTGGAGTTCCTGGTTTCGGACGAGGCTCCGGACGAGTTCTTCTTCATGGAAATGAACACCCGGCTGCAGGTGGAGCACCCCGTCACGGAGATGGTCACCGGCATCGACCTGGTGGAATGGCAGGTCCGCATCGCCGCCGGTGAGGAACTGACCATCCGGCAGTCCGACGTCGGACTTTCCGGCCACGCCGTGGAGGCGCGCGTCTACGCGGAAGTGCCGGAAAAAAACTTCCTGCCCTCCACCGGCACTGTACTCCTTCTTGACGAACTGCCCGGTCCCCGGCAACGCCCCGGCGCCCCGCCAGCCAACGAAGTGGCCACCGCCCGGGGGAGGGTCCGCGTGGACTCCTCCCTGGTGGATGGCCTGGAACTCTCCTCCAGCTATGACCCGATGATCTCCAAGGTGATCGCCTGGGGCGCGGACCGTACGGACGCCCTGGATACGCTCGATGCTGCGCTCGCCGGCTATACCGCCTTGGGCGTGCACACCAACGTGGAGTACCTCCGCCTGCTCATCAACGATCCGGACGTCCGCGCCGGCCGCCTGGACACAGGCCTGATCGGGCGCCGCATGCCGGAGCTCGCCTTCCGCCGGCCCGACGCGTTCGAGTTCGCCGCGGCCGCCCTCTATGCCGCGGACCACGAGCGGCAGAACACCCCGCCCGATCCGGCTGGCACGGCGGGTCCATGGCAGCGCAAGGACGGCTGGCGGGTGGGCAGCCCGGCGCCGCGGCGCATCAGTGTCGGTACGCCCGACGGCGGCGTGGCCACCGTGGCGGTCGGCGCCCTGGAGGCGCCGGGGGACGCAGCGGGGAAGGAGCACCTGCGGGCCTCCGTGCAAGTGGACGGCGGCCCGGTGCGCCGGGCCGCGCTGCACCTGAGCTCCCGCGCGGCATTCCGGCTGGAACTCGACGGCGAGGGCCGGGACTACTCGCTGGCCCCGGTGTTCACCGGACCCCAGGCGCAAAGCTGGCTGGACCCCCAGCCGGGTCCCTCGGCGCTCTTCCTGGGCAATGAAGGCTGGTCCTGCCGGCTGGAAATCCTCACCCGCGAGGCCCGCCTGGAACGCGTACTGGCGGCAGTGCAGCGGGAAGAAGGCGCAGCGGACCCGGCAGTACGCTCACCCATGCCGGGCACGGTGGTCTCCGTACCGGTCCGGGACGGCGACACCGTGCAGGCCGGCCAGGTGCTGCTCTCCGTGGAGGCCATGAAGATGGAACACCAGCTCCTCGCGCCGCTGGCAGGCACGGTGCACCTGACAACGGCTGCCGGCGCCCTGGTGAAGGCAGACCAGGTGGTGGCCACCATCCACCCGCTCGACGACACGAACACCCCCAACGAACTTGATGGCGAAGGAGCCCAGGCATGAACGGTTTTGAACTGACGGAGGAATACCAGGACCTCAGCGACACCGTCCGCGACTTCGCGGACACGGTGGTGGCCCCGGTCTCCGCCAAGCACGACGAGGAACACAGCTTCCCCTACGAAGTGGTCAAGCAGATGGCGGAGATGGGCCTCTTCGGCCTGCCGTTCCCGGAAGAATTCGGCGGCATGGGCGGCGACTACTTCGCGCTTGCCCTCGCGCTGGAACAACTGGGCCGGGTGGACCAGTCCGTGGCCATCACCCTGGAAGCCGGAGTCTCCCTGGGCGCCATGCCTATCTACCGGTTCGGCACAGACGCGCAGAAGCAGGAGTGGCTGCCGATGCTGGCCTCGGGCCAGGCGCTCGCAGGCTTCGGACTCACCGAACCCGAGGCGGGCTCGGACGCAGGCGGTACCAAGACCACCGCGCGGCGCGAGGACGGAAACTGGGTCATCAACGGCAACAAGGAGTTCATCACCAACTCCGGCACGGACATCACACGCCTGGTCACCGTCACTGCCGTCACCGGCCAGACCGAGCGCCCGGACGGGTCCGTGAAGAAAGACATCTCCACCATCCTGGTGCCTACCGACACGCCGGGCTTCAAGGCGGAGAAGCCGTACAACAAGGTGGGATGGAACGCCTCCGACACGCACCCGCTGACGCTCAAGGACGTCCGGGTCCCGGAAGCCAACCTGCTCGGAGCCGAAGGCCGCGGCTACGCGAACTTCCTGTCCATCCTGGATGAGGGCCGGATCGCCATCGCGGCACTGGCCACAGGTGCGGCCCAGGGCTGCGTGGACCTCTCGGTCCGCTATGCCAGCGAACGGCGCGCTTTCGGCCAGGAAATCGGCAAGTACCAGGCCGTCTCCTTCAAGATCGCCCGGATGGAAGCACGCGCCCACACGGCCCGGCTGGCGTACTACGACGCCGCGGCCCGGATGCTCGCCGGCAAGCCGTTCAAGACGCAGGCGGCCATCGCTAAGATGGTCGCAGGCGAGGCAGCCATGGACAACGCGCGGGATGCCACCCAGGTATTCGGCGGCTATGGCTTCATCAACGAGTTCACCGTGGCGCGCCACTACCGCGACTCCAAGATCCTTGAAGTGGGGGAGGGCACCACGGAGGTCCAGCTGATGCTGATCGCCCGCGAACTGGGCCTCTAGGCCCGGGCGCCGTTGCCGGCCGAAAGGATCACTGATGATTGACAAGGTTGTTGCATCCGCCGCGGAAGCCGTGGCGGACATCCCGGACGGCGCCTCGCTGGCCGTGGGCGGGTTCGGCCTCTGCGGCATCCCCGTCACCCTCATTGACGCCCTCCACCGGGCCGGCACCACCGGCCTCGAAACGGTCAGCAACAACTGCGGCGTAGACGACTGGGGCCTGGGTATCCTCCTCAAGGACGGCCGCATCCGGCGCACCATCAGCTCGTATGTGGGGGAGAACAAGGAGTTTGCGCGCCAGTACCTCTCGGGCGAGCTGGAGGTGGTGCTCACTCCGCAGGGCACCCTGGCGGAAAAGCTCCGCGCCGGGGGTGCCGGCATCCCTGCGTTCTACACCAAGGCGGGGGTGGGCACGCAGGTGTCCGACGGCGGCCTGCCGCAAAAGTACGACGCCGACGGCGGGATTGCCGTCGCCTCGGAAGCGAAGGAAGTGCGCCCGTTCGGCGGGGTGGACTATGTGCTGGAGGAATCGCTCACCCCGGACTTCGGGCTGGTCCACGCCTGGAAGGGCGACCGCCACGGCAACCTGGTCTTCCATGCCACCGCCATGAACTTCAACCCGCTGTGTGCCATGGCCGGCCGGATTACCATCGCCGAAGTGGAGGAACTGGTGGAGCCCGGTGAACTGGACCCGGAGCACATCCACACGCCCGGCATCTTCGTCCAGCGCGTGGTCCTGGCCCCCGGCGCGGAGAAACGGATCGAGAAACGCACGGTGTCCCTCGACCAGGCCAACGCCACCACCCAGCAGGCAGGAGCATAGCCATGGACCCCAACAGCCCCGAGGCCCCCCGCCCGGAAGCGGTCCGGCCGGAATACCGGCGTGCCTCCCACCAGGAGCACCCGGCGCCGGCCGACGGCAGCCCCGAGACCAAAGGGTGGACCCGCAACGAACTCGCTGCCCGCGTGGCCCGGGAACTGCACAACGGCCAGTACGTAAACCTCGGCATCGGCATGCCCACCCTTATCCCCAACTACATCCCTGAGGGCGTGGAGGTGGTGCTCCACTCCGAGAACGGGATCCTCGGCGTCGGGCCCTACCCTGCGGAGGACGCCGTGGACCCTGACCTGATCAACGCGGGCAAGGAAACCGTTACCGTGAACAAGGGCGCGGCATTCTTCGACTCCGCCTCCTCCTTCGGCATGATCCGCGGCGGCCACGTGGACGTCGCCGTCCTCGGTGCGATGGAGGTGGCCGCCAACGGGGACCTGGCCAACTGGATGATCCCCGGCAAGATGGTCAAAGGCATGGGCGGCGCCATGGACCTGGTGTTCGGGGCGAAGAAAGTCATCGTGATGATGGAGCACGTGGACCGGAACGGCAACCCCAAGATTGTCCAGGAGTGCACCCTGCCGCTGACCGGCAAGGGCTGTGTGGATCGGATCATCACGGACCTGGCCGTCATCGACGTAGTGCGGGACGACGCCGGTCCGCGGCTGGTGCTGCGCGAACTGGCCCCCAACGTCTCCGTGGCGGACGTGGCTGCGGCCACCGCCGCGGAACTCTTCGAGGAAGACATGGAACTGACCGTATGAACGGCGATTCACAGAACGGCAACGCACCGGCGCACGACGCCGGCCCCCGCATCATCGAGCAGCGCGGGCTCTACTTCGACGAACTGGAGGAGGGGGTCCTGTATGCGCACCGTCCCGGCCGGACGGTCACCGAAGCGGATAACGTCCTGTTCACGACGCTGACCATGAACACCCAGGCCCTGCACCTGGACGCCGCCTGGAGCGCCGGGCAGCCGTTCGGCCAGCGCCTGGTCAACTCGATGTTTACGCTGGCCACCGTGGTGGGCCAATCGGTATCCCAGCTCACGCAGGGCACCATCATCGCCCAGCTCGGCCTGACGGACGTGTCCTTCCCGCACCCGCTCTACCACGGCGACACGCTGTACACGGAGACGGTGATCAGCGGCAAGCGGCTGTCCGGGTCCCGGCCCGGGCAGGGAATCGTCACCATGGAACACACCGGCCGCAACCAGGACGGCACGGTGGTGGCACTGGCCACCCGCAGCTGCCTGATGTGGACCAGGGAAGCGCACGCCCGGCAACTGCGCGGCGGCGCCGGGGATGGACAGGAGACAATGCCGGTATGACTTTCGTGATGGGCCCGTCCCTCCTCTTCTGCCCGGCCGACCGTCCTGAGCGCTACCAGAAGGCCGCAGCCCGTGCCGACGCCGTCATCCTTGACCTCGAGGATGCGGTGGCGCCCGCGGACAAGAAGCGCGCCCGAGGTGCCATCCTGGCCCAGGTGGGCGCCACAGGGGAGGCGCCCGAGCTGGAACCGACCCGCACCATCGTGCGGGTCAACCCGGTGGGCACGGACGAATTCGAGAAGGACCTGCACTGCCTGGCGCACACCCCCTACCGGACCGTGATGCTGGCCAAGGCCGAGGACGCCGGCCAGCTCGAAGCCCTGGCCGACTACCACGTCATCGCCCTCTGCGAAACGGCGCTCGGCGTCCTGAACGCCCCCGCCATCGCCGCGGCCCCCAACGTGGTGGCCCTGATGTGGGGGGCGGAGGACCTCCTCGCCAGCCTGGGCGGCACCTCCAGCAGGACGGACGACGGTGGCTACCGGGCCGTGGCGATGCACGCGCGCTCTGCGGTGCTCCTGGCGGCCCGGGCGCACGGCAAGGAGGCCGTGGACGCGGTTTACGTGAACATTCCGGACCTGCCGGGCCTCACTGCCGAAGCGGCGGACGCCGTCGCGTCCGGATTCAGCTCCAAGGCCTGCATCCACCCCAGCCAGGCTGCCGTGGTCCGCGAGGCCTATGCGCCGTCTCAAGAGGACGTTGCAGCGGCGCAGGAACTGCTGCAGGCCGCGCGGGACGCCGGGTCCGGAGTGTTCCAGCACAACGGGAAGATGATCGACGGGCCCATCCTGAAGCACGCCCAGGCAACCATCCGCAGGGCAGGACTCTAGGATCCGCAGGTCCCGGCTCTAGGACCGGCGCAGGGACAACGGCGGAATCGGTTCGGAGAGCAGGGTCCGGATCCACCGGTTCCCCGTCCTGCGGAACTCTTCCCGGGTGGCAAAACGATAGTGGTAACCGCGCACGCGCACCCACCGGGGCGGGACGCCGTCGAACGGATCATGCCGGAGCAGCCGCAGCGTCTGCCGGTCCGCCTCCAGCAGCTTGCCCAGGAACGCGTAGAACCATTCCTCGTGCACGGTGCGCAGAGGCAGGAACCACATCAGCCAGTCCAGCCGCAGGTGGTAGGGCGCCCACTGGCGGGGGATGCGCCGGACATCACCGGGCTTGCCCTTGAACCCGTATTCCCGCCAGTCGGACGCATCGTCCGGATCGGCGTCGAGGGTTCCCTCCACCACGATTTCGATGCGCTGTTTGGTCACGGTGCCAAACGCACCGTAGGTGTTGACCAGTTGCCACCGGTTGAAGCTGGCGTTCATCAGCTGCTGCTTCGAGACGAGATTCCGCAGCGGCCAGTAGCTGAGGACCGCCAGCAGCAGTGTGGCGGCCAGCGTGATGGCCAGCCACCACAGCGGAGTCCCGGCGGGTGCTTCCCTGCCCGGCCAGTCCGCCGGAAGGAAGGGGAATACGGCCCGCAGCACCGGATCACTGACGGCGGCGAAGGCCAGCACGATCGCAATCCAGTTCAGCCAGGCAAAGTTTCCGCTGGCCACCAGCCACAGCTGGGTGGCGATGACGACTCCTGCCGCCACGCTGGCCACCGGCTGCGGTGCGAACAGGAAGAACGGCACCACCAGCTGGGCGGCATGGTTTCCCAACACTTCCACACGGTGCAGCGGCTTGGGCAGCAGGTGCGCCTGCCGGCTCAGCGGGCCGGGCATGGGCTGTGTTTCGTGGTGGTAGTACAGCGCGGTCAGGTCCCGCCACTCCCTCCCGCCGCGGATCTTGATCATCCCGGCGCCGAATTCCAGCCGGAACACCAGCCACACCACCAGCAGCAGGATGGTCCGCGGCGGCTCCGTCTGGTCCGAGCCCAGGAACGCCACCGTGAAACCGGCTTCCAGGAGCAACATTTCCCAGCCGAAACCGTAGAACGTCTGGCCCACGTTCACAATCGACATGTACAGCAGCCACAGCACCAGGAAGGCGATCAGCGGAACCCAGGGCGGTCCGGTCTGCGGGATACCGGCGACCAGCAAAGCAGACACCACCAGCCCCACCGCGCAGACTCCCCGCAGCAGGGCATCCGAGTAGCGCCACCGGAAGAGCGTGGGCCGGCGCAGCCTGCTGAAACCCTTCAGATACTCGGGTACCGGCAGCAGCCCGCGTTCGCCGAGCAATGCCGGGAACTGGTTCAGCGTGGACAGGAACGCCACGAAGTAGAGTGCTGCCACGCCGCGCTGCAGCACCTGCCGGGCGAATCCGTATTCGGGCGCATCAAACCAGGAGAGCCAGTCCACGGGATCAACGTTACGCCGGGCAGCCGCCGCCCGGGAGGTTGGCGATGTGCGGGATACTTAAGCAATGCAGCCTCGCAGAATCGTCCTTCTCGGATCCACCGGTTCCATCGGCACCCAGGCGATTGACGTCGTCGACGGCGCCCCGCACCTTTTCGAGGTGGTCGCACTCAGCGCGGGAGGGGGAAACCTTGAACTGCTGGCCCGCCAGGCCGTGCACACGGGCGCGGCCGCCGTCGGGATCGCCGATGGGGATCCCCGCCGGCTGGCGGCGCTGATCGCCGAGGCAGCCGCCGCAGCCGGTAAAACCGGCTACCGTCCCGAGATCGTGGCCGGCCCGGACGCCTCAGCACGCATCGCCGCCGTCGACGCCGACGTGGTGCTGAACGGCATCACCGGCTCCATCGGCCTCGCGCCCACCCTCGCGGCACTGCAGTCCGGCGCAACGCTGGCGCTGGCCAACAAGGAATCGCTGATCGTGGGCGGCGAGCTCGTCAAGGCCGCGGCCCGGGAAGGCCAAATCGTTCCTGTGGATTCAGAGCACTCGGCCATCGCCCAGTGCCTCCGCTCCGGCACGCGGTCCGAGGTGCAAAAGCTGATCCTGACGGCCTCCGGCGGGCCCTTCCGCGGGCGGACCCGCAATGACCTGCACGCAGTGACCCCGCAGGAGGCGCTTGCCCACCCCACGTGGGACATGGGCGTCATGGTCACCACCAACTCCGCCACCCTGGTCAACAAGGGCCTGGAGCTGATTGAGGCGCACCTGCTGTTCGACGTTCCGCTGGACCGGATCGACGTGGTGGTCCACCCGCAGTCCGTGGTCCACTCCATGGTGGAGTTCGTGGACGGCTCCATCATTGCCCAGGCGTCACCGCCGGATATGCGGCTGCCCATTGCGCTGGGGCTGGGCTGGCCCGACCGGGTGCCCGGGGCCGCGTCTGCCTGCGACTGGACCAAGGCCGCTGCCTGGACTTTCGAACCCCTCGACACCGTGGCCTTCCCGGCCGTGGAGCTGGCCAGGAACGCTGCCCGCCGCGGCAGCACCTTCCCGGCGGTCTTCAACGCCGCGAACGAGGAGGCGGTCACCGCATTCCACGCCGGCCGGATCAGCTTCACGGACATCGTGGACACCATCGAGGCCGTCCTCAGCGAACATGCAGGATCCTCCGGGCTGACGGTGGAGTCGGTGCTGGAAGCTGAAACGTGGGCACGCGCCCGCGCCAACGAACGTTTAGCACTCAGCAGCCTCTAGGAAGCAGTAAACACCTCCCATGACACCCGTACTCCTCTTTATCCTCGGCGTCGTCTTCGTCGCCGTCGGTATCGCCGCGTCCATCGCCCTTCACGAGGTGGGCCACCTGCTGCCCGCCAAACTGTTCAAGGTGCGGGTCACCAAGTACATGATCGGCTTTGGCCCTACGCTGTGGTCCCGGCGCAGGGGCGAGACCGAATACGGCATCAAGGCCATCCCGCTGGGCGGCTATGTGTCCATGATCGGAATGTACCCGCCCAACACGGAAGACGGCACTGTCCGCGCTTCCAGCACCGGCATGTTCCAGGCACTGGCCACGGAGGCCCGCTCCATGGCCCACGACGAAGTGGGTCCGGGCGATGAGAACCGGGTCTTCTACCGGCTGCCCGTGTGGAAGAAGATCATCATCATGCTGGGCGGGCCTGCCATGAACATGGTGCTGGGCCTCATCCTCACGGCGGTGCTGCTGATGGGGTTTGGCATGGCCACGGCCACCACCACCATCGCTGACGTCTCCAAATGCCAGGTGGCGGCCGGTGAAACCATCGACCCCGATTCCGGCGACTGCACGCCCACGCCTGCCGCCGCTGCCGGGCTGCGGCCCAACGACACCGTGCTCTCCTTCGGCGGCAGGACCGTCACCAACTGGGAAGAACTCACGGAATGGATCCGGGCTTCTGCAGGGCAGGAAGTGGCCATCACCGTGGAGCGCGGCGGCGAAACGGTCTCCACCACCGTGACGCCCGTCCTTTCGGCCCGTCCCGTCGTCGGCGTGGACGGCCGGCAGGAGCGGGACAGCGAAGGCAACCTCCGGTACCAGGACGTAGGATTCCTGGGCATTGGCGCGCAAACCACCCTGGTGCCCCAGCCGGCGTCGTCCGTGCTGCCCATGGCGGGGGAGAACATCCGCCAGGTGGCCGGCGTCGTGCTCAACCTGCCTGCCCGGGTGGTGGGCGTTGCGAAGGCCGCTTTCAGCGAAGAGCCGCGCGATCCCAACGGCCCTATCAGCGTGGTCGGGGTGGGACGCGTGGCCGGCGAGGTGGCCGCCATGGAGGAAATCCCGGCCGTTTCGCGGCTGGCCACGCTGGTGGGTCTTCTTGCCGGGCTGAACTTCGCGCTCGCGGTCTTCAACCTCATTCCGCTGCTGCCGCTGGATGGCGGGCACGTGGCCGGTGCACTGTACGAGGGTGCGCGACGGCAGGTGGCCAGGCTGGCCGGCCGCCCGGACCCGGGAGCGTTCGACATTGCCAGGCTGCTGCCGGTGACTTACGTGGTGGCCGCCCTGCTGATCGGTATGAGCGTGCTGCTGATCTATGCGGACATCGTGAAGCCGGTTAACATTTTCGGCTAGACACCAGCCCCAATATCAGCCCTTTTTGGGTCATTATCTAATTATCAGCCATTTGTGATTGATATTCGATTATCAGACGTCTATGGTTGAGGCATGTTCGTTCTGACCATTGACCAACGGGGCAGTACCGGCGACCGGGACCGCGTGCCGGAGTTGATCTCCGAACTCAGGGTCCTTACGGACCCTGCGGGCGGTGCCGCTTTCGAACGCTCAGTGGGGGATGAGGTGCAGGGAGTCCTGGCTGACCCCGGAGCGGTGGTGGATGCCGCGCTCCATGCCCTGCGCTCCGGGCGCTGGTATGTCGGGATCGGTGTCGGCCATGTGGTCCTCCCACCCGGCGCCAGCTCCCGAGAGGGTTCAGGTACGGGCTTCGTGGCCGCCCGGCGAGCCGTGGAAGCAGCCAAGGCCGCGGCGCCGCTGGTCCCGTTGTCAGTGGTCTCCGGCGCCATGGGCACGGACGCCGGGGGAACCCCGGCAGGGGACGAGGGGGTGCGGGCGTGCGCCAACGCAGAGGCCGTATTGCGGCTCCTGGGCCGTCTGGTCCACGAACGCACGGACGCCCAATGGCGCGTGGTGGACGCCCTTCGCCGCCTTGGCCCGGACAAGCATGGACGCCAGAAGCAGGTGGCAGGTGAACTGGGAATTACGGAGCAATCGGTGAGCCGGACCCTGGTCCGGTCCGGCTGGCAGGAAGAATGGGCGGCGAGGCCTGCGGCAGCGATGCTGCTCGAATACGCCCGGACCAGGATTGTCGGCCCGGGCGGGGCCAGTGACGCGGGCGGGTAGACCTGCCCAGGGACCAGGAGGGAAACTGCCGTGACCGCAGTCTGGATAATCGCAGCGCTGGTGGTGGCCGGTTTTGGCGGCTGGCCGGTGACGACGCTGGTGTTCAAGCTGGCCAGGACCATCGACGACCGTGCAGCGGATCCGGCGCCGGAGGAAACGGTCGCCGGTCCGGTGCATGCTCCGGATGCACCCCGCCAGCGGATCCTGCGCGGCGGCGCGATCATTGGGGTCCTCGAACGGCTGGGGGTGGCCGTGGCCATTCTCACCGGCCAGTCCGTGGCCATCGCCTACATTGTGGCCATCAAGGGACTGGGCAGGTTCGCGGAGCTGAAGGAAACCCCGGTGGCGGCGGAACGGTTCATTATCGGCACCCTGACGTCCCTGCTGTGGGCTGCCGGGACCACAGCCCTGGTCATGGCACTGTTCCTCGCCTGACTGCCCGTGACAGGGCCTGAGCGCTCCGGGCAGGGCCGGCCGGATGCATGGGCAGCGCGGGGGAGCGATAGGGTAGCGGTATGACAGTTTTTGCCGTTGAGTACGTTTACGCCGCCGATTCCACCGAAGCCCGCGATGAGGCCCGGCCGGCACACCGCGAATGGACCGGGAGCCTCGCCCAGGATGGCGTTATCCTGGCGAGCGGCCCCTACGGGGACGGTGCCGGAGCGCTGCTGATCTTCAAGACCGCCGACGAGGCTGCCCTGCACTCGATCCTCAAGCAGGATCCCTTCGCCGCCGCAGGCGTCATCGCCGGCACCCGCATTACCGAATGGGCTCCCGTGACCGGCATGCTCGCCGGAACCGCCGCGTAGCCGCCACACTTTCCAACTCTAGGAGTCCACGTGACCTCGGTCAGCCTGGGAATGCCCTCAGCCCCGCCCCCCGTCCTTGCCCCGCGCCGCAAGACGCGCCAGATCAAAGTCGGCTCCGTGGGAGTAGGCTCGGACTCGCCCATCAGCGTGCAGTCCATGACCACCACGCCCACCACGGACATCAACGCGACCCTGCAGCAGATCGCTGAGCTCACGGCCTCCGGATGCGACATCGTCCGCGTGGCCTGCCCCTCGGCGGATGATGCCGAGGCGCTTCCCATCATTGCCCGGAAGTCCCAGATCCCCGTGATCGCGGACATCCACTTCCAGCCCAAGTATGTGTTTGCGGCCATCGAGGCCGGCTGCGCCGCCGTGCGGGTCAACCCCGGGAACATCCGGAAGTTCGACGACCAGGTCAAGGAAATCGCGGCCGCGGCCCGCGACCACGGCACCTCCATCCGCATCGGCGTCAACGCCGGTTCGCTCGAGCCGGGCATCCTGAAGAAGTACGGCAAGGCAACCCCGGAAGCGTTGGTGGAATCCGCCGTCTGGGAAGCCTCCCTCTTCGAAGAGCACGGCTTCCATGACTTCAAGATCTCCGTCAAGCACAACGACCCCGTGGTCATGGTCGCCGCCTACGAAATGCTCGCCGAGAAAGGCGACTGGCCGCTGCACCTCGGTGTCACCGAGGCCGGGCCCGCTTTCCAGGGAACCATCAAGTCGGCAACCGCTTTCGGGGCCCTGCTCTCCCGCGGCATCGGCGACACCATCCGCGTTTCCCTCTCCGCTCCGCCGGTGGAGGAAATCAAGGTGGGCAACCAGATCCTGCAGTCGCTGAACCTGCGGCCGCGCAAGCTCGAAATCGTTTCGTGTCCCTCCTGCGGCCGTGCCCAGGTGGACGTCTACACCCTCGCAGAGCAGGTGACCGCCGGCCTGGAGGGGATGGAGATCCCGCTCCGCGTGGCCGTCATGGGCTGCGTAGTCAACGGACCGGGCGAGGCCCGTGAAGCGGACCTCGGAGTGGCTTCGGGCAACGGCAAGGGCCAGATCTTTGTGAAGGGCGAAGTCATCAAGACGGTGCCCGAAAGCCAAATTGTTGAGACACTGATCGAAGAGGCCATGCGTATCGCTGAAGAGATGGGGGAGGCCGATGGCGAAGATGCTGTCAAGGGTAGCCCCGTGGTTAGCGTCTCGTAGGGAAGACGAGGCGCCGGCGGGCATTTCCGTCCGCACGCTGGACGGTGAAGATACCGCTTCCCTGCGCTCTCTTGCCCAACGGGACCCGGTGGGCAATGTCTTCATCCTCGCGCATTTGCGTACTGCCGGCACTGCCGCGCCCACCAGCGGCGGTGCCGGCATTTTTGGTGTCTTCGACGGCGGGCTGCTGGTGGGTGCCTGCTGGGCCGGAGCCAACCTTGTCCCGGTGCAGCTGGACCCGGCCTTGGCGGGAGCCGTGGCCGCGGCAGCCAACCGCTCCGGGCGCCGCTATGCCTCCGCTTTTGGCCCTGCCGATGCTGTCCTGGCGCTGCACGCGAAGCTCGCAGCGCTCGGACACCGGGCGCATGAAGTCCGCGACGACCAGCCGCTCATGACCATCGAAGGCCCCCCCGCCGTCGAACCCCATCCCGGGCTGGAACGGGGGCACCTGGCCGACTTCGAGCGCATTCTTCCCGCCTGCGCCGCCATGTTCGAGGAGGAAGTCGGCTACTCACCCTTCCTGGGCGGCAGGGAGTTCTACAGCCGCAGGGTTGAGGGGCTGATCAGGCAGGGCCACTCGCTGGTCCACCTCAACGAGGCCCGCGACGTGGTGTTCAAGGCCGAGCTCGGGGCGGTGACGGCGGAGGTCACGCAGGTGCAGGGAGTCTGGATGAACCCGGAATTCCGCGGGTTGGGGCTCAGTGCGGGATACATGGCCGCCGTGGTGCAGCGGGCGCAGGAAATCGCTCCGGTCACCAGCCTGTACGTCAACGGCTTCAATACCAGGGCCCGCTCAACGTATGAACGGGTGGGTTTCGTCCAGCGGGGCACCTTCGCGACGGTCCTTTTCTAGCGGGACCCGGGTTCTTCGGCTAGAGGGCTCCCGTCAGGTAGCGCTGCACATTCGGCGCGACCAGCTGAACCACTTCCTCGGCCGGTGTCGATGCCAGGGGCTCAAGGCGAACCACATACCGGACCATCATCAGCCCCACCATCTGGGTGGCCACCAGGTTTCCCCGCAGCGCCAGCTCCCCGGGGCTGCCCGGAAGTCCGGCGATGATCCGGTTAATGATGGTCCGGGTCACCATTTCCCGCAGCAGGGTGGTCTTCGCCTTCGACCCCAGCGTGCCGCGGATGAACGCCAGCAGGCCCGGCTGGGCGGGGCTCTCCCACAGGCGCAGGACGGCCCGCACCACCAGCTCCCCGCGCTTTTCGGGGTCCGCATCCACCACTCCGGAGAGGACCTGCTCGGGATCGGCGGGAAGTTCGATGCTGAGGGCGAAGAGCTCGTCCTTGCCCGCGAAGAAGTGGTGGACCATGGCGGGGTCCACCCCGGCGGACCGGGCAACCTGCCGCAGGCTTGTGCCCTCGAATCCATGCTCGGCGAACAGACGGCGGGCCGCTTCCAGGATATGGTCCCTCGAGGCTGTGGTCCCGCTGCGACGACCCCGTGCAGCGGTCATGGGCTGCGCCGGCGCAGGGTCAGGGAGGCCAGCACCAGCATGCCCAGGACAATCGCTGCCATAGTGCCGGCGTCCTGCCAGAGGGCCTCTGTGGGTTCGGCAAAGGCCGCGACCTCCCGCAGCGCGTCCACCGAGAAGGTCAGGGGCAGGACGTTGCTGATGGCCTCGAGTACTTCATTCATCCGGTCCCGCGGCACGAACAGCCCGCACAGCAGGATCTGCGGCACCACCACCACCGGCATGAACTGCACCGCCTGGAATTCGGTCCGGGCAAAGGCGGAGCAGAAGAGGCCCAGAGCGACGCCGAGCACCGCATTGATCACCGCGATCATCACCACGAAGCCGGGCGAGCCCTGGATGTCCAGGCCAAAAACCCAATACGCCACGGCAGTGGCCACCAGCGACTGCAGGCCAGCCATGATGGAGAAGGCCAGACCGTACCCGAAGAGCAGGTCGGCCTTGTGCACCGGCGTGGTGAGCAGCCGCTCCAGCGTTCCCGATGTCCGTTCCCGCAGCATCGTGATGGACGTGACCAGGAACATCACGACGAACGGGAAAATGGCCAGCATCATCAGGCCGACGCGGTCGAAGGTGCGTGGCGCCCCCGGCGGCAGCGTCTCGTTTTCGTAGAGGAAGTAGACGGCGGTCAGCAGCAGCGCGGGAACCACCAGGATCATGGCGACGCTGCGGTGGTCGTGCCGCAGCTGGCTCAGCACCCTGCGGGTGGTGGCCAGCATCATGCGCAGGTTCATCGTGCACCGCCTTCCGGCTTCTCCTCGGATTCCCGGATGATGGCCAGGAATGCCTGTTCGAGGTCCGTGCTGCGGCCGCGGCGGCTCAGTTCGGCCGGCGTCAACTGGGCCAGCAGCCTGCCGTCGCGCAGCAGCAGGAGTTCGCTGCAGTGGCTGGCTTCCTCCATGACGTGGCTGGACACCAGCAGCGTGGTGCCGGCGTCCGCCATGGCGCGGAAGCGGCCCCACAGGTCAGCCCGCAGCACTGGATCAAGCCCCACGGTGGGCTCGTCCAGCACCAGCAGCCGGGGATGCGCAACCAGCGCGCAGGCGAGGGACGCGCGGCTTAGCTGGCCGCCGGAGAGGTCTGAAGTCTTCTGCTTCGCCTGCGGTTCAAGCCCGACGGCGGCAATCGCCTCCGCCACGTCGGCTTTCCCTTTGCCGTGCATGGCACCGAAGTACCTCACGTTGGCTTCGACGGTCAGATCCGGATAGACGCTGGGGGACTGGGTCACGTAGCCGACACGGTGGCGCAGGACAGGACTGCCTGCGGGAAGGCCCAGGACGTGGACCGTGCCGGAGGAGACCATCTGCACGCCGACGATGGCCCGCATAAGGGTGGTCTTTCCACTGCCCGAGGGGCCCAGGAGCCCGGTGATCCTGCCGATGGGTATCGAAAAATCCAGGCCGCGCAGGACCGGGACCCTGCCGCGCCGCACGGACAAGCCGCTGGCTGCCACCGCGGCGTGGGCCGCGGTACGGGACGATCCCGGCAGTGTTGCCGAGTGGGACATGGCCGCCTCCGCTGCTGGCCTTACCGGCCGGATGCCCGTAATTCACCAGCTGATGAATTAACGGTAGGACCCCAGGTAAAGCCGGTCAACAGGCCGGATCAAAAAAATACTTGTCAATGTGCCCGTCATCACATAGGTTCGATCTAGCTGCGCTGGAGTGGTTTGGACGGTCTCTGTTCTCACCAGTCACGAAGGCGGTAACGGCGTCGGGCCACGCCCGGATGCGATGACCAGCTCCATGGGGGGCCAGGGGCTTTGTATTCCCGGGCGTGGCTCTACTGCTTCCAGGACGCGTTTCCAGGGCGTGCCTCCGGAAGGCCAGGCGGCCGGGCCAAGTGCGGGCCCGGTGCCGGGTGCCGGTAGATTAGTACCCAGACAAAACCCGTCCGGCCCTGCTGATCCAGCACTTCCCCAGAAACGGATACCACCCGTGGTCCTTAGACTGTCCCAGCTTTTCCTGCGCACCCTCCGTGAAGACCCCGCCGACGCCGAGGTTGCCAGCCACAGGCTCCTGGTCCGGGCAGGCTACATCCGCCGCGCGGCCCCCGGTATCTACACTTGGCTCCCGCTGGGCCTGAGCGTCCTGCGCAAGGTGGAGGCAGTGATCCGCGAAGAAATGGCTAACATCGGCGCCCAGGAAGTTCACTTTCCGGCCCTCCTCCCGCGCGAACCCTACGAGGCCACCAACCGTTGGACGGAGTACGGCGAAGGGCTCTTCCGGCTCCAGGACCGCAAGGGTGCGGACTACCTGCTGGCTCCGACGCACGAGGAGATGTTCACGCTCCTGGTCAAGGATCTCTACTCGTCCTACAAGGACCTTCCGCTCAGCCTCTACCAGATCCAGAACAAGTACCGTGACGAGGCCCGTCCCCGGGCCGGGCTCCTGCGCGGCCGCGAGTTCATCATGAAGGACTCCTACTCCTTCGATGTGGACGACGCCGGCCTGGACGCCAGCTACGCCGCCCACCGCGGCGCCTACCTGCGGATCTTCGAACGCCTGGGCCTCGAGGTCATTCCCGTCACGGCGACAGCCGGGGCCATGGGTGGGTCCAAGAGCGAAGAGTTCCTGCACCCCACGGAGATCGGCGAGGACACCTTCGTCCGCTCGGCCGGCGGCTACGCCGCAAACGTAGAGGCCGTCACCACCGTAGTGCCCGCCGAGGTCGACTTCACCGGTGCCCCCGCAGCAGAGGTCCTGGACACGCCGGACACGCCCACCATCGAAACCCTCGTGGCGGCATCGAACCAGATCGCACCGCGGGCGGAGTCCGACGGCGGCGCCTGGACGGCCGCTGACACGCTCAAGAACGTGGTGCTCGCCGTTACCCTGCCCACCGGGGAACGGCAGCTCGTGGTCATCGGCGTCCCCGGCGACCGGGGTGTAGACCTCAAGCGCGTCGAGGCCAACATCGGCGCATTCCTGCCCATTGCCGGCGAACTCGGCATCGAGGCGGCCAACGACGACGACCTCAAGAAGCAGCCGCTCATCGTCAAGGGCTACCTGGGTCCCGGCCTGTCCCTTGAAGAACCGCTCCTCGGCGCCGAAAGCGCAACTAAGCTCCTGTACCTGGTCGACCCCCGCGTCGTCCGCGGCACGTCCTGGATCACGGGCGCCAACCAGGCGGGCAAGCACGTCTATGGCCTGGTGGCCGGGCGGGACTTCGCGTGGGACGGCGTCATCGAGTGCACCGAAGTCCGCGAGGGCGATCCTGCTCCGGACGGCTCCGGTCCGCTGGAGACTGCCCGCGGAATCGAGATGGGCCACATCTTCCAGCTGGGCCGCAAGTACGCGGAGGCACTCGAGCTGAAGGTGCTGGACCAGAACGGCAAGCAGGTCACGGTCACCATGGGGTCCTACGGCGTGGGTGTCACCCGGGCCGTGGCCGCCCTGGCTGAGTCCAACCACGACAGCAAGGGGCTGGTCTGGCCGCGCGCCGTCGCACCTGCGGACGTGCACGTTGTGGCCGTGGGCCGCGGCGACGACATTTTCGCTACGGCCGAGCAACTCTCCCTCGACCTGCAGGCCGCGGGCCTGGACGTCATCTACGACGACCGTCCCAAGGTGTCCCCGGGCGTCAAGTTCGGTGACGCCGAACTGGTGGGCGTTCCCACCATCCTCGCCGTGGGCCGCGGCCTGGTGGACGGCGTAGTGGAAATCAAGGACCGCCGCAGCGGCGAAGCAGAGAACGTTGCCGTGGACAAGGCCGTTGACTACGTAGTCAACGCCGTCCGCAGCTAACGGCTGCGGCAGTGGACTTTTTCCCGGAGTCGCTGCATTTCGGCACGATCCTCCTGATCATGGTTGCCGGCTTCGCCGCCGGCTGGGTGGACGCCGTGGTGGGCGGGGGCGGGCTGATCCAGCTCCCCGCCCTGCTGCTGGTACCCGGCATCACACCGGTCCAGGCGCTGGCCACCAACAAGATGGGGTCTATTTTCGGGACGGCCACCAGCGCCGCGACGTACTACCGCAGGGTCGGGCCGGACCTGAAAACTGCCCTTCCCATGGCGGTCATTGCCCTGGCCGGCAGCTTCGGCGGCGCCGTGCTGGCCGCCAGCCTCCCGTCGTCGGTCTTTAAACCGGTGATTGTGGCGGCACTGGTGGCCGTGGCGCTCTTCACCGCGCTCAAGCCCGACGCCGGGCACCTCACCGCACTGCGGCATGAAGGCCACAGGCACTACGTGGTGGCGTGCCTGATCGGTGGAGTCATCGGCTTCTACGACGGCCTCATTGGCCCGGGCACGGGATCCTTCCTGGTGATAGCCCTCGTCTCCGCCATGGGCTATGCCTTCCTGGAGGCCAGTGCCAAGGCCAAAATCGTCAATATGGCCACCAACGCCGGTGCGCTGATGTTCTTCCTCCCGCACGGATCCATCCTGTGGGGCCTGGGGCTGCTGCTCGGGGCCGCCAACATGGCGGGCGGCTACCTCGGCGCCAGGACGGCGGTGAAGCAGGGCAGCCGCTTCGTCCGGACTGTCTTCCTGCTGGTGGTCGCGGCCCTGATCATCAAGCTCGGTTACGACATCGTGCAGGAAAACCTGGGTTGACCTGCCCCGAAGAGGCCTCGTCCGCCGCGGCGCCCCGGCGTAGCATGCAGGTATGTCCCACGACGACGACGGGTACGCGCCGGCGCTTGCCGCCGCCACCCGGCACGCAGCAGCATGGTTGGGGAGCCTTTCGGGGCGGCACATTGGTCCGGGCAGGACCGCGCACGATCTCGTGCCGGCCTTCGGCGGTCCGCTTCCGGCGCAAGGGATGCCTGCGGACCAGGTCATCGACCTGTTGGCCCGGACAGCCGACCCCGGACTGATGGCGATGCCGTCCGGAAGGTTCTTCGGCTGGGTCATTGGAGGTACCCTTCCAGCGGCCCTTGCCAGCGACTGGCTGGTGAGCGCCTGGGACCAGAACGCCGGGCTGCGCTACGCCACCCCGGCCATGGCAGCCATCGAGGAGGCCGCCGCCGCCTGGCTGCTGGACCTGCTGGGGCTGCCGCCGCAGGCGGACGTCGGCTTCGTCACCGGCGCCACCATGGCCAACTTCACCGGCATGGCTGCGGCAAGGTGGCGGCTGATGGCGGACGCCGGATGGGACCTTGACCGGGACGGTCTCGCGGGGGCGCCCAGGATCCGTTGCTTCGTGGGCCGGGAACGCCACGACACGGTTGACCTTGCGCTGCGCTACCTGGGCCTGGGGCGGCCCACGGTGGTGGATACCGATGACCAGGGACGGCTTCTTCCGGAGGCCCTCGATGCTGCCCTCTCTGAGACCGGTGGACGCAGCGGCACAGGTGCAGGCGGACCGGCGCTCGTCTGCCTGCAGGCGGGAAACCTTCACTCCGGCGCCTTCGACCCGTTTGACCGGGCGGTCGAAGTGGCCCACCGACACGGCGCCTGGGTGCACGTGGATGGTGCTTTCGGGCTATGGGCAGCGGCAGCCCCTGCCCTCAGGCAGCTGGTTGCAGGCTTCGAGCAGGCCGATTCCTGGGGCACGGACGCCCACAAGACCCTGAACGTCCCTTACGACTGCGGCATCGCCATCGTCAGGGACGCCGGCGCACTGCGGTCCGCGATGGGCCTGCACGCCAGCTACCTCATGCACGATGCCGAGGGGCCGGGGGATCCGTTCGAGAAGGCGCCGGAGCTTTCACGGCGGGCGCGGGGTGTGCCGGTCTGGGCTGCCCTGAGGAGCCTTGGCCGGGCGGGCGTGGCCAGCCAGGTGACCGGGCTTGCAGAGGCTGCGGCCGGCATTGCCAAGGGGTTGGACGCACTCGACGGCGTCGAGGTGCTGAACGAGGTGCAGTACACCCAGATATGCGTGGCCTTCGGCGATGACGCCACCACCCGGGCCGTGACGGAGCGCATCATCGAGGACGGCCGGGTGTGGATGTCGGGCTCGCGCTGGCGGGACCGCGACGTCCTGCGTGTTTCCGTCAGCAACTGGCAAACCGGCCCGGACGAAGTCGACACGGCGGTGGACGCCGTCAGGTCCGCCCTGGCCGCAGTCCGCGGCGGGTTACATAGCCCTTGATGTGGGCGCCGAGCCGTGGGGTTTGCGCCGAGCCGTGGGGTTTGCACTGGGTAGATCCAACACCGGGCAGGAGATCTAGACCACCCCGGAAGCGCCCAGGAGGTTGCCAATGGCGAAGGTGGCCGCGAGGGCGAGCGCACCGCCAGCCACCACCCGGACCGCAGCCCTGAGCTTGGAGCCGCCGCCGATCCACGCCCCCACGGCGCCGGTCAGGGCGAGGGCAAGCAGAACGGCGAGGAAGGTCAGGGGCACGCGGATTTCGGGAGGCGGCAGCAGAATGGCCAGCATCGGCAGGACAGCGCCGATCGTAAAGGCCACCGCAGAAGCGAACGCAGCGTGCCACGGACTCACGATGTCGGTCTCGTCAATGTTGAGTTCCGCTGACAGGTGTGCGGCAAGGGCATCCTTGGCCGTCAGTTCCCGGGCCACCGTGGCTGCTGTTTCCGGTGTCAGGCCCTTGCCTTCGTAGATGGCGGCAAGTTCGGCCAGCTCAGCCTGGGGCTCTTCGGCGAGTTCGCGGCGTTCCTTCTCGATCAGGGCCCGCTGGCTGTCGCTCTGGCTGCTGACGGAGACGTATTCGCCCAAGGCCATCGATATGGCACCGCCCACCAGCCCTGCCATGCCGGCGGCGAGGATGGGGCCTGTCGCCGGGGTGGCGCCGGCCACGCCAACCACGATGGCCGCAACCGAAACGATGCCGTCATTGGCGCCGAGGACCCCCGCCCGCAGCCAGTTGAGCCGGTGTGCCAGGTCATTGCCGTGGGGCTCGTCGCCGTGCGGAGCAGCGGGCAGGGGCCGGTCAGCACCGCTGCCGGTCCGGGAAGCGTCTGCGGGCTCGGGTGCGTGCATGTCCCCAGCAAACCACTCCGGCAGGAGCAGGACCAGTGCCGGCCGGGCGGCAGCGCTGGCACGCCGTTTACTACAGCGCCGCGGCCGGCGGCAGTGTGGGGCCCTGCCACCAGGGTTGAGGCCCGGCCGTTAGCGCTGGGGGCCCTGTGTTGCCGGCCCGGGCTGACCGGCCGGTTCGGATGGTCCGGGCAGCTCGGGGAGCTGTGCCGGGTCGATGGCGAGGCCGGGTAGCGGGCCGGGGTCGGCACCCCACTGGACTGCACGCGCCGCCGCCGCCCGGAGTGACGATACCGCCCATTCCCGGATCCCGCCTTCCGAGAGCGCAATGAGGTCGCCGTAAGCGCCCAGGGTTCCGGCTTCGAGCCTGCCCAGCCGGCCTGCCGGGGACTGGAGGAAATCTGCGTCGATGGCGTAGCCGGGCTGCTGGATCGGCGTGGCGCGGCAGTGCAGGAGGAGCCGGTTTTCGGCGTCCCGGACGAGGGTCCGGTGGCTGCCAAGGAATGCCGACGCCGGACCGGCCGCGCCGGGCGCGAGGCGCGGCATTGCGGCCTCGTAGGCGTAGACAGCCTCCCGTTCAGCCTGCACGACAGCCGACAGCGCGGCGGCAGCATCCGGGGAGGGGGCGGTGGCAGGTTCTGTCGGCGCAGAGGCTGCAGGGGCTGCCTTGGGGGAGGGGCACGGTGTGGCGGTCGTGGAGGCCGGTACGCTCCTGACAGGGGGTGTTGCCGCCACAGTGCCGGCCTGCAGCCGCTCGGCGGCAAGGAGCTGTGCGGCCCCGATGCCCGCCAAAAGGCGGGCCAATCCGCCGTCGTCCGTTGTTGTTGCGTCCTGGAGGCGCCTGGTTCCGCTGGCCGCCAGGTCCCTGGCCAGGTCCGGGACGGACAGAGCCGCCCCCTGCGGCCCCGCCGGGGTCGCAGGCCGGGGTACTGCCTCCTCCGGGAGGAGCAGCGCGCGGGCCTGCAGAGTCAGCAAGGTCACAACGTCGCCAATGCCTGCGCCCGAGGCAGATTTATCCCCTGCCCTGGCAACGGTGCGGCCCGCGGCGGCCCGGAGACGGAGGGCGTCGTCCAGGGCGGCCGCGCGTGCAATATCGGCAGCTGAAGGCGGCGCAGGAGGGGGTGGTTCCGCGGGAATCAGCGTGAATCCGAGGCTGAGGACAAGGAGGGCCGCCAACGAAAAGAGGATGGAGCGGAAGGGGTGTCTCCGCTTCCCGGCGCCCTGTCTGTCGTCCTTCACAACAGACCATGGTGCCATGGCCGGCAGAAAACTGTGTCCACCACTCTGCCGGTAAAATAGCTACGCTAGTACACACAACATCACCTATAAGGAGGGCGGCCGGCATCGTGAGCAATGCAGAAGCCACGGCTTCACCAGACCACACCGGAACGGGTCAGGCTGAGTCTGCACCGGCCCCGAACCCCGAAGCAGCCCGGCTCCGGGCGCTCCTTGAGCCCGCGGTCCAGGCCAACCGCCTGTACCTCGAGGACGTCAGCATTGTCGCCGGCTCACACCGCGTGGTGCATGTAGTGGTGGACCTGCCCCAGGAGGAGACCGGCGGCGTCAGCCTTGACGTCATCGCGGACATCTCCAAGGTGCTCTCTGACGTGCTGGACAACGATCCCAACGACGACGGCCGCCCCTATGACCTCGAGGTCTCTTCTCCGGGTGTCGGCCGGCCCCTCACCGAACCCCGCCACTGGCACCGCGCCAAGGGCCGCATGGTGAAGGTGAACGTGGTGCAGGGCGAGAACGTCACCGGCCGCATCCAGTCGGTGGACGACGGCGGTGTGGCCCTGGTCCCCGAAATCGCCGTCAAGAAGGGCATGAAGCCCAAGCAGGGCGAACCTATAAAACTTCCTTTCGACAGGATCCGCAGCGGAAAAGTCGAGATCGAATTCAGCCACCTTTCCGGGGATGGTCTGGAACCTGGACACAATGGACCTTCTGAGGAGGCCTGATGGATATTGACATGAGCGCACTGAGACTTCTGGAGCGTGAGCGTGAAATCCCGCTGGACCTCCTGATCCCCACCATCGAGCAGGCGCTCCTGGTGGCGTACCACAAGTCGCCCGGTGCCTTCGAGAAGGCCCGTGCCGAGCTGGACCGCAAGAGCGGGCACGTCACCATCTGGGCGACTGAGATTGACGACGACGGTGCCCCCATCGGTGAGTTCGAGGACACCCCTGCCGGGTTCGGCCGCATTGCCGCCAGCACCGCGCGCCAGATCATCCTGCAGCGCCTGCGCGACGCCGAGGACGACAACGTCCTCGGCGAGTTCAAAGGCCGTGAGGGTGAACTCGTGGCAGGCACCATCCAGCAGGGCAACAACCCGCACATGATCCAGGTCAACCTGGGGGCAGTGGAGGCGCTGCTTCCGCCGCCCGAGCAGGTTCCCGGCGAGAAGTACCTGCACGGCAACCGCCTGCGCGCCCTGGTGATCGACGTCCACCGCGGCTCCAAGGGTCCGTCGGTCACGCTGTCCCGTTCCCACCCGGGCCTGGTCCGGAAACTGTTCGAACTGGAAGTGCCGGAAATCGCAGACCACTCGGTGGAGATCGTGGCACTGGCCCGCGAAGCCGGCCACCGTACCAAGATCGCCGTCAAGGCCAACATCCCCGGCATCAACGCCAAGGGGGCGTGCATCGGTGAAATGGGTTCGCGCGTCCGCGCCGTCATGACGGAGCTGAACGACGAGAAGATCGACATCGTCGACTACAGCGAGAACCCCGCCACCTTCATCGCCAGCGCACTGTCCCCTTCGCGTGTGAATTCCGTCACCATCACCGACGAATCCACCAGGTCCGCCCGCGTGGTGGTTCCCGACTACCAGCTCTCCCTCGCCATCGGCAAGGAAGGCCAGAATGCCCGGCTCGCCGCCAAGCTGACCGGCTGGCGCATCGATATCGTCTCCGACGCCGCTACCCAGGCAGGCTGACGCCGGTAGCCGACCTCCGGCGGCTGACCCCATGCGGCAGCGCTGCCGGCCGGCCTGGCGGGGTCCCGACGGGCCCGGCGAGGCCCTCCGGTTCGGGTCACACCGCCCGAAGGGGCTAGAATGAAGAGGACCGCGCCTTACGGCCGGCAGCCGTGCGCCTTGGGCGTGCCACCCTGCAGCAGCAGGGCGGGTAACCCTCTGGCCAGCAGATATGAACGTCAGGACGATCACCGTGGCAGAAGTACTAGACCCCGGGAATCAGCCTGAACGCACCTGCATCGGATGCCGGAAGAAGGGGCTGCGGTCAGAGTTGCTCCGGCTCGTCGCCGAAGGCAGCGGATCATCCGCTGTCCTGGTGGATGAACGACGCCGGATGGCTGGCCGGGGTGCATGGCTGCACCCCAGCGAATCGTGCCTGGCCCTGGCGGTCAAACGGCGTGCATTCGGACGTGCCCTTAACGGCGCAACCGGAACTGCCGCCGTCGAACGCCGGATCACGCAAGGCACGAACGTTGCAGCTGCCCCGGTGGCCGCAACACCTACCGTCCAACCTGAAAGCGGGTCAGAAATCTGATGGAAACCCGATGAGTTCCCAGCGATGAGTGCGCAACGATGACAACTTTGTTGCGCTCTGCAATGGGCCCTGCTGCACCAATCGCGGCTGGGGCCCGCAGTAAGAAGTAGACGGTTCGTGCCTGGCTCGGTGCGGACCGAGACAGGAGAAATGTGGCCAAGGTCCGCGTACACGAGCTCGCCAAAGAGCTCGGTATTACTTCCAAAGATGCAGTGACGAAACTGCAGGAACTGGGCGAATTCGTTCGCTCCGCCTCATCCACCATTGAGGCCCCCGTTGTCCGCAAACTGCGCAACGCCTTCCCGGACGCCGCTGCGAAGTCCGCAGCCCCGGCCGCCGCCCCCAAGGCGCCTGCCCCCGCGGGAGAATCACGTCCTTCAGCACCGGCCCCCGGTCCGGCTGCGCCCAAGGCTCCGGCTCCCAAGGCCGAAGCGCCCGCTCCTGCGGAACCCCAGGCACCCGCCGCAGCTGCGGCCCCGGCTGCCCCCGCAGCACCCTCCACCGGCGCCAAGCCCGGTGCACGCCCGGCCCCCAAGGCCGAAACTCCGGCTCCCCGCCAGGGCGGCGCTGCGTCCGGCGCATCGGCCCCCCGCCCCGGCGGTCCCCGCCCGGGCAACAACCCCTTCGCCACGTCCCAGGGCATGCCCCGCGGCCGCGGCGGCGACGGTGAGCGTGCTCCCCGCCCGGGCAACAACCCCTTCGCCACCTCGCAGGGCATGCCCCGTCCCGGCGGCGGCCGCACTGACGGTGAACGTCCCGGCGGTCCGCGTCCCGCGGCCGGTGCGGGCGGTCCCCGTCCCGGCGGTCCGCGTCCGGCAGCAGGTGCGGGCGGTCCCCGCCCCGCAGCAGGCGCAGGCGGCCCGCGTCCGGGCGCACCGCGTCCCGGTGGTGCCGGCGGAAACCGTCCTACTCCGGGCATGATGCCCAACCGCACTGAGCGTCCCGCACCCGCAGGGGCAGGCCGTCCGGGCGGCGGCCGCGGTCCCGGACGCCCCGGTGCTCCCGGCACCGGCGGTCCCGGTGGCGGCGGCGGTGCTCCCGCCGGCGGTGGCTTCGGTAAGGGCGGCCGCGGCCGCGGCGGTACCCAGGGTGCCTTCGGCAAGGGCGGCGCAGGCCGTGGCAAGCAGCGCAAGTCGAAGCGCGCAAAGCGCCAGGAACTTGAGCAGATGAGCGCACCGTCGCTGGGTGGCGTGAGCGTACCCCGCGGCGACGGCAACACCGTTATCCGCCTGCGCCGCGGCAGTTCCATCACGGACTTCGCCGACAAGATCGAGGCAAACCCCGCCGCGCTGGTCACCGTTCTCTTCCACCTCGGCGAGATGGCCACGGCTACCCAGTCGCTGGACGAAGAGACCTTTGCCCTGCTGGGCGAGGAGCTCGGCTACAAGCTCCAGGTTGTTTCCCCGGAAGACGAGGAGCGTGAGCTGCTCTCCAGCTTCGACATCGACTTCGATGCCGAGCTCGAAGCTGAAGGCGACGAGGAACTTGAGGCACGTCCTCCGGTTGTCACCGTCATGGGCCACGTGGACCACGGTAAGACCCGCCTGCTGGACGCCATCCGCAAGTCGGATGTCATGGCCGGGGAGCACGGCGGCATCACGCAGCACATCGGTGCTTACCAGGTCACGCACAACCACGAGGGTGAAGACCGCAAGATCACCTTCATCGATACCCCGGGCCACGAGGCGTTCACCGCCATGCGTGCCCGTGGTGCGAAGGTCACGGACATTGCCATCCTGGTGGTGGCCGCGGACGACGGCGTCATGCCGCAGACCGTTGAAGCCCTCAACCACGCCCAGGCGGCCAACGTGCCGATCGTCGTGGCCGTGAACAAGATCGACAAGGAAGGCGCCAACCCGGACAAGGTCCGCGGCCAGCTGACCGAGTACGGCCTGGTTCCCGAAGAATACGGTGGCGACACCATGTTCGTGGAGGTCTCTGCCCGCCAGAACCTGCACATTGACGACCTGCTGGAGGCAGTCCTCCTCACCGCGGACGCTGCCCTGGACATGCGCGCCAACCCGAACAAGGACGCCCGCGGTATCGCGATCGAAGCCAACCTGGACAAGGGCCGCGGTGCCGTGGCAACCGTCCTGGTGCAGTCCGGAACCCTGCGCGTCGGCGACACCATCGTGGCAGGCACGGCCCACGGCCGCGTCCGTGCGATGTTCGACGACGACGGCAGCGCCCTGACCGAGGCAGGCCCGTCCCGCCCCGTGCAGGTCCTGGGTCTGTCCAACGTCCCGCGTGCAGGTGACACCTTCTTCGTGACCGCTGACGAGCGCACCGCCCGCCAGATCGCCGAGAAGCGCGAAGCTGCCGACCGCAACGCCGCGCTGGCCAAGCGCCGCAAGCGCATCAGCCTCGAAGACTTCGACCAGGCAGTGGCCGAAGGCAAGATCGACACCCTCAACCTCATCCTCAAGGGTGACGTGTCCGGTGCCGTGGAAGCCCTCGAAGACGCCCTGCTCAAGATCGACGTCGGCGAAGGCGTGCAGCTGCGCGTCATCCACCGCGGTGTGGGTGCCATCACGCAGAACGACGTCAACCTGGCCACTGTGGACAGCGCCGTCATCATCGGCTTCAACGTCAAGCCGGCCGAACGGGTTGCCGAACTGGCAGACCGCGAAGGCGTGGACATGCGCTTCTACTCGGTCATCTACTCCGCGATCGACGACATCGAAGCGGCTCTCAAGGGCATGCTCAAGCCGGAATACGAAGAGTTCCAGCTGGGTACGGCCGAGGTGCGCGAAGTGTTCCGTTCCTCCAAGTTCGGCAACATTGCCGGTTCCATCGTCCGTTCCGGCATCATCCGCCGTAACACGAAGGCCCGCATCAGCCGCGACGGCAAGATCATCGGCGACAACCTCACCGTTGAGACGCTCAAGCGCTTCAAGGACGACGCCACCGAGGTCCGCACGGACTTCGAGTGTGGTATCGGCCTCGGCTCGTACAACGATATTGCCGAGGGCGACATCATCGAGACCTTCGAGATGCGCGAGAAGCCGCGCGTCTAGTCCGGTTTCGTACCATGGGCGGGGAGCCTCCGGAATCCGGGGGCGCCCCGCCGTCGTAACACTAATTGAGGAGTGGATATGGCTGATCCGGCACGTGCTGCCAAGTTGGCGCAGCGGATTAAGGTTGTTGTTGCCGAGGCCCTGGGCCGCAAGGTCAAGGACCCCCGGCTTGAAGGCATTACCGTCACCGATGCCCGGGTGACCAACGACCTGCAGCACGCCACGATCTACTACACCGTCTTTGGGGACCAGGCCGTGCAGGCCGACGCTGCCAAGGGACTGGAGAAGGCCAAGGGCGTGCTGCGGCAGGAAGTGGGGCGGAACATCACTGTCCGGCTGACTCCCAGCCTGGAGTTCGTGGCCGATCAGATTCCCGTCGTTGCTTCCAACCTCGAGGAGCTGCTGAGGGAGGCCAAGAAGCGTGACGCCGAGGTTGCCGCTTTGGCCGCACAGGCCCGGCACGCAGGGGACCCCGATCCGTACCGGAGCGACGCTTCTGGCGACGTGGAAATCGACGAAGACGACTTCGACGAAGAGGACCTCGACCTCAGTGATGACGACGGCATCGACGAGGACGGCAACGCGCGAAAGTAGCGGAGACACCCGTTGCGTGGAGAAAGCCCGGACCGCTACTGGTCCGGGCTTTCCTGTGCTGTCATGGCTAGGATCTAGCTATGACGGCTGCATCCTTGATCACCTGCCCCTCCTGCGGCAAGACCAACCGCATTCCCGCTGCGGCTCCGGGGCGCCCCCGCTGCGGCAACTGCAAGGGGGATCTTCCGTGGATCGTGGATGCAGGGGACGCGGATTTCGCGGATGTGGCCGAACAGTCGCCGGTTCCCGTGCTGGTGGATTTCTGGGCGGAGTGGTGCGGGCCGTGCCGGATGGTGAGCCCGGCGCTGGACAAGCTGGCCAGGGAGCAGCCCGGCAGGATCAAGCTCGTCAAGGTGGACGTGGACAAGGCCCCCGGCCTCTCGCGCAGGTTCGATGTCCAGGCCATCCCCACGCTGATGGTTATGGTGGACGGCGCAGTGATTGAGCGGCAGGCCGGCGCGGCACCGGCCCAGGCCCTGCGGTCATGGCTGGCCGCGGCACTGGCCAAAGCAGGCAGGTAGTTCAGCGCCGAGCCAAGGGCGTCGGGACCGTCAGTCCCGTGCCGGCAGGCGCGACAGCCCTTCGAGGAGTTCGTCTTTCCGCCCGCACAATGCGATGCGCACCCAGCCTTCGCCGATGGATCCGAATGCCGTGCCGGGGGCCAGCGCCACGCCGGAGTCGTTCAGGAAGCGCCGCACCCAGCCGCGCACATCCCCTCCGCTGGCATGGGACACGTCCGCCCACAGGTAGAAGGCGCCTTCCGCGGTCAGGTAGGGGATGCCCTTCGCGTCGAGGGCGGCGGAGGCTGCGTCCCGGTTCTCCCGGTAATGCTGGTGCGCCTCCCGGACGTAGTGCTGGGGTCCGGTGAGCGCGGCCAGGGCTGCATACTGCGACGGGGATGCCACGCAGGAAACGATCGACTCCATCACGTTGTCCATCTTCTGCTCCAGGCCCGGAGGGCAGATCAGCGCGCCGATCCGGAGGCCCGTGAGCCCGTACGTTTTGGAGAGTGTCAGCGACGTGAACACGCGCGCGTCACCCGGCGTGCCGCCGTCGTACTTTGCCGGGCTTACGTGCGGAACGTCGTAAGTAAAGGCCTCGTAGCACTCATCGGCGATGATCCACAGATCGTGCCGCCGGGCCAGCTCCACCAGCTCGCGGGTCATGTCCTCGCTGAGCACGGCGCCCAGGGGATTCGACGGCGAGTTCAGCACCAGCACGCGCGTGCGCTCCGTAATCAGCGCCTCGATGTCCGCGGTCCGCGGCTGGAACGAATGCTCCGGATACAGCGGATAGCCCACGGGCACGGCGTTGAGCAGCCGGCTGGTCATGGCAAAGGTGGGGTAGCCCGGGTTGGGAATGAGGATTTCATCGCCGGGGGAGAGCAGCAGGCTCATGGCGAAATGCAGGCCCTGCTGGGCTCCGTCCACTACGTAGACGCGGTCCGCGCCGATGCCCGTTTCCCCGTTCAACCCGGTGCGTTCCCGGAACCTCGCCGCAAATGCCTCCCGTAGTGCCGGAAGGCCCGCATTGGGCGTGTAGTTGGTTTCGTCCCGGTCCAGGCATGCCATGCCTGCCTCCAGGACGTGGCGGGGAAGCGGAAAGCCCGGTTCGCCAATGCTGAGGACCAGGGCGCCGGGGGTGCGCCACGCAGCTTCGGTGATCTCGCGGATCTGGTTGACGGGCACGTCGCGGACATGGGCGGCAAGCTCAGGCATGCCTGCCATCCTAGCCGCCCACCGGTGGGCGGGGCGCGCGGCGTCGCCCATATACTGGGAAGCGTGCTTTCTGGACTGGTGATAGTGGACAAACCGCAGGGATGGACCAGCCACGATGTGGTTGGCCGGATGCGGCGGATCGCCGGCACCCGGAAAGTGGGCCACGCCGGGACCCTTGATCCCATGGCCACCGGCGTCCTGGTAGTGGGTATCAACAAGGCCACCCGCCTGCTTACCTACATCGTGGGCACGACGAAGACCTATACGGCCACCATCCGGCTGGGCCAGTCAACAGTTACGGACGACGCCGAGGGCGAGGTTACCGCCTCGGCCTCCGCCTCCGCCGTGGCTGAGCAGGCAATTTACGACGGCGTGACGGCCCTCACCGGTGAAATCCAACAGGTGCCCAGCAGCGTCAGTGCCATTAAGGTCAACGGTGAACGGGCCTATGCGCGCGTGCGCTCGGGGGAAGACGTCAAGCTCGCCGCCCGCCCGGTCACCATCCACCGCTTCGAGGTGCACTCCATCCGCCGTCTGGCCGGGACCGACGTGGTCGACCTGGATGTCACCGTCGAGTGTTCTTCCGGTACCTACATCCGGGCGTTGGCCCGGGATCTGGGCACCGCCCTGGGCGTCGGCGGGCACCTGACGGCGCTGCGCCGCACGCACGTCGGCCCCTATTCGCTGGACCAGGCCCGGACCCTGGAGCAGCTGGCTGAGGAGCTTAGCGTCCTGGACATTGCAGACGCGGCCCGCGCACTCATGCCAATCCGCGAGCTTACGGCCGAGGAGACCACGGAGATTTCCTTTGGCCGGCGCATCGCCTCCGGCGCCCCGGCCGGAAGCACCTCCGCTGCGACCGCAGACCATCCGGCTGCCGCGTTCGCCCCGGACGGTAGCCTCGTGGCGCTGCTGGCAGACAGCGGTAGCCATGCCAAGCCAGTGCTGGTGTTCGCGCCGGGGACCGGTTCAGGTACCGCCGCCACCTCCGCGGCCGGAGAGGCCTGAGCGTGGACGCGTATTTCTACATCATTCTGGTGGTCGGGCTGCTGTCCACGGGCATCTGCCTGGCGGCCGGCATCATGAAGAAGGCCCCGAACGACATCACCATCCTGTCGGTGGCCGCCGTCGAACTTGCCCTCCTGGTCTACCTGGTGGGCTCGATCGTGCGGGTCATCGCCGGTGAGCCGATCGCGGGGGAGGCATGGGAATTCTGGGGCTACCTGGTGACGGCGCTGCTGCTGCCGCCCGCCGCAGTGTACTGGTCCATCCTCGAACGGACCCGCTGGAGCAACTTTGTACTCGCCGCGGTGGGCGTGACTGCACTGGTCATGGCCGCCCGCATGAACCAGATCTGGTACTGAAGTGGAAGAATCATCCATCGTGAAAGAGAAGTCCGGGACGGCAGCTGCCGCAGCGAACACCCGCAACACCGGTCCCGGCCGGCTCCTGATCGCGGTCTACGCGATTTTCGCGATCTCCGCGTCCGCCCGGGCCGGTTACCAGATCCTCACCAAGTTTTCCGAGGCGCCTCTGGCATACCTGCTCTCTGCCTTCGCGGCCCTCGTATATGTAGTGGCCACCGTTTCCCTCGCAAAGTCCGGACGGACCTGGTTCAAAGTGTCGCTGGCCGCGGTGCTGGTGGAGCTGGTGGGCGTACTGGTAGTGGGTGCCCTGAGCATCTTCGATGCGGTGCAATTCCCGCATGAAACCGTATGGTCGATGTTCGGCCGCGGCTACGGCTTTGTGCCGCTGGTGCTGCCAATCCTTGGGCTGGCCTGGCTTTACCGGCGGCGTCCCCGGGGCGCGGTGCCTGCTGCGGGCTGAGTGCCCTGTTTGTTGTCTCGACACATGAAATATGCTTCACTGTTTTGTGTGGAGGGGAGTATCCCCCGAATGCTTCGTCGTCAATCCGACCGCCCCTGAGCGGTCCGGCGGGGCAGGCTCCGGCGGAGCCGGGAAAGACCTCCGGTTGGTATATATCTGACTGGAAGCGGGTTTCCCCTGATGAATGTTCCTTTATGGGCCTGGCTGGCCGTACTTCTCTTCATGGTTCTGATGCTTGCCCTTGACCTTTTTGCCCATCGCAAGGCCCATGTGATTGGGGTGCGGGAGGCCGCATTGTGGTCCGTGGTCTGGGTCGCTTTTGGCGTAGGTTTTGGCGTACTGGTGTGGCAGGTCTACGGGGCGGAGTTTGGCCAGCAATATTTTGCCGGCTACCTGATCGAGAAGTCCCTCGCGGTGGATAACGTCTTTATCTGGGCCATTATTTTTACCTACTTTGCGGTGCCCCGGGAATACCAGCACCGCGTCTTGTTTTTCGGCGTTCTGGGCGCACTGCTGTTCCGCGGCATCTTCATTGCCGGCGGCGCCGCCATCATCACCAGCGCGGAGTGGGTGTTGTATATTTTTGCGGCATTCCTGCTTGTCACCGGCTTCCGGATGGTCCGGCACCGGGACGACCTGCTGGACCCCGAAAAATCCCGGGCGCTGAAGCTCTTCCGCCGCCACGTTCCCATGACTAATGACTTCCACGGGCAACGTTTCCTGATCCGGCGCCGGGGAGTCCTTCTGGCCACCCCACTGCTCGCAGTTCTGGTCCTCGTGGAGGCCACGGATATCGTCTTCGCCGTGGACTCCATCCCAGCGATCTTCGCCGTTACCGATGAGGTCTTCCTGGTCTTCACCGCGAACGCGTTTGCCATCCTGGGACTACGCGCCATGTACTTCCTGCTGGCCGACCTTATCCACCGGTTCGTCTACCTGAAGACCGGCCTGGCGCTTGTCCTGATCTGGGTGGGCATCAAGATGTTCCTGAAGATCGACGTCTACTACATCCCCACCCCGGTTTCCCTGGCGGTTATCGTGACCATCCTCCTCGTGGCCGTGGCAGCAAGCCTGTGGGCAACCCGGGGCCAGGGCCGCCGGCCGCTTCCCGCGCCGGAGGGTGCACCGTTCGGGACAGCATCCCCCGAAGAGATGGCAGCCCTTGAACCGTTGTGGCGCCGCCGGGAACCAAGCAGCACCAACCATCCATGACCCCGAAAACAACGGAGCATCCATGACAGCTGAAAATTCCATCGACAGCGGCCATGACGCTCCACGTCCAGGCGGGAACACCCGGCCCGCCTGGACGTTCCTGACCAACCACGGGCATGTCCTGCTGTCTGTGGCACGGTACCCGGACATCCGCGTAACCGACATCGCCGAGCGCGTGGGCATCACCACCCGTGCGGCCCTGCAGATCCTCAAGGACCTTGAAGAGGGCGGGTATCTGCAACGGTCAAGGGTGGGGCGCAGGACGCATTACATCATCCGGCCCCATCAACATTTCCGGCATCCCTCGACGGCCGCGCAGGAAGTGGACGGGCTCATCAGCCTCTTTACCGGGCCCCTGCCGGGCGGCAGCGCGGCGGGGGAGCAGTAACAGCCCTGCCCACGGCTTTCCCGGCGTCCTGGCAAACCCTCGAATGCAGGTAATCTTAGAGAGTTCCGCGGCCGGTACCGGGCCCGAACATTGATACTTGCAAGCTGTTAAGGCGAGGGTGATGGTCTACATCTGGAACGATCCGGCCGAGGTCCCGGCGGACTTTGGCCCTTCCGTGGTCACCTTCGGAAACTTCGACGGCGTCCACAGGGGTCACCAGCAGGTGCTGTCCCAGCTGATCCGCTCAGCCCGCCTCTCCGGCGCCAAATCGGTGGCCGTCACCTTTGATCCACACCCTGCCGTGATCCACCGCCCCGAGGCTGCGCCGGAAATGATCATGGGATTGCCGGACAAGCTGGAAGCCTTGGGCGAACTGGGCCTTGATGCCGTGCTGGTCATGAAGTACTCGCTGGACCTGGCCAGCCTGACCCCGGAGGAGTTCGTCCGGCAGTACCTGGTGGACTGCCTCCACGCGAGCCAGGTGGTGATCGGCCACGATGCCCGCTTCGGCCGCGGCAACTCCGGCGACCTGGACACCATGAAGGAGCTCGGCGGGAAGTTCGGCTTCGACGTCCAGGTCATCAGCGAATTCGGTTCAGAGGGCTACCCTCTGCACGAGGACGACGGCAAGGACCGCCGCTGTTCCTCCACCTGGGTGCGCGAGGCGTTGCGCGAGGGCGACGTGGCCACCGCCGCTGCGGTCCTGGGCAGGCCGCACCGGATGCGGGGCGAGGTAGTGCACGGCGCCGCCCGCGGACGTGCGCTGGGCTTTCCCACCGCCAACCTTTCCCCGGATGCCTCCGGGCTGATTCCCGCGGACGGCATCTACGCCGGCTGGTTGGTGGACCAAGCCGGAAAGCGCTGGCCCGCAGCCATTTCGGTAGGTTCCAATCCCACGTTCGACGGCGTCAGCCGTCAGGTCGAGGCGCACGTTATTGACCGGCCCAAGGAAGCCGTGGAGGACTTCGATCTCTACGGCCAGACAGTAGTGGTGGAATTCGTCTCCCGGCTGCGGGGGATGGTGGCCTATCGTGGGCCGGAAGCGCTCGTTGAGCAAATGCGGCTGGACGTTGTCCAGACGCACGATCTGTTACGCAGCCACTAGCCGGGCACCCCGCAGGCTGCGACGCTGCCGTCCCGCCGCCAACCGGCCGGGCGGCTGTTCCGCCCCCACCGCCCGGCACCAGAACTGCCGGCCAGACAGGAAGGCCCGCCAGTGCCAGTGGAGAAGAACACCCGGAAGCTGGAGAAGGGGATCGTCCGCGATTTCAGTTCCCGGATGAGCTATTCGTCCTATCTGCAGCTGCCAACGCTGCTGAGCGCACAGCAGCCGGTGAGCGAACCCGAGCACCACGACGAACTGCTGTTCATCATCCAGCACCAGACCACGGAGCTGTGGCTGAAGCTGGTGCTCCACGAGTTGCGCAGCGCCGCGGCGTGGCTCCGCGCGGACGACCTCGGCTCCGCGCTGAAGGGCATTGCCCGCGTCAAGCACATCCAGAAGACACTGACCGAACAATGGTCAGTCCTGGCCACGCTGACCCCCACGGAGTATTCGCAGTTCCGGGGGTTCCTGGGCAACTCTTCGGGGTTCCAGTCAGCGCAGTACCGTGCCGTGGAGTTCGTCCTGGGCAACAAGAACCGCAAGATGCTGGACGTTTTTGAATCAGACCCGGAGTCGCACGTGATGCTCGCGGAGCTACTTGGCTCGCCCAGCATCTACGACGAGTTCCTGGCCTACCTTTCCAGACAGGGCCTCGCCGTGCCGGCATCGGTCCTGGAGCGCGACGTGACCCGGGCCCACGAGTTCACTCCGGAACTTGTCCCGCTGTTCAAGCACATCTACGAGCACGCTGCGGACAACTGGGGCGCGTATGAGGCGTGCGAGGAACTCGTGGACCTCGAGGACAACTTCCAGTTGTGGCGCTTCCGGCACCTGCGGACCGTCCAGCGGACCATCGGCATGAAGAGCGGAACCGGCGGGTCCAGCGGTGTCGCTTTCCTCCAGAAGGCCCTGGAGCTGACGTTCTTCCCGGAACTTTTCGCTGTCAGGACGGAGATCGGACAATGAGCATCCAGCAGGAAATTGACAGCATGCCAGCCGCAGGCGAACTCCGGCTTCGCGCTGCGGAACTCGATGCCCGGGATCCCCTGGCCCCCTATCGGCAGCACTTTATCGGCACCGATTCTCCGCTGTCCTACCTGGACGGCAATTCCCTGGGCCGGCCGCTGAAGCGTACCGCCGAGGATGTCGCTGCGTTCATCACGGACCAGTGGGGCGGACGGCTGATCCGCGGCTGGGACGAGCAGTGGCTCGACCTGCCACGGGCCATTGGTGACCAGCTTGGCCGGGCGGTGCTGGGGGCCGCGCCCGGCCAGACGATCATTGCCGACTCCACCACCGTGGTCCTCTACAAGCTGATCCGCGCAGCCCTTGCGGCAGTGAACGACCCCGGCCGCAACGAAATCCTCCTGGACACCGAGAACTTCCCCACGGACCGCTACCTGGTGGAAGGTATCGCACGCGAGGAGGGCCTGACCCTTCGCTGGATCCAGCCCGACCCTGCCGGCGGGGTGACCGTTGACCAGGTGCGCCAGGCAGCGGGGCCGCGCACCGCCGTCGTACTCCTGAGCCAGGTGGCTTATCGCTCAGCGCACCTCGCCGACCTCCCCGCCATCACGGCAGCAGTGCACGACGCCGGCGCCCTGGTGGTGTGGGACCTGTGCCATTCCGCGGGATCGGTGGAGATCGGGCTGGACGACGCCGGCGTGGATTTCGCGGCCGGGTGCACCTATAAGTACCTCAACGGCGGACCCGGGTCTCCGGCGTTCGCCTATGTGAACAGCCGGCATCTTGGCTCGCTGCGGCAGCCCATCTGGGGCTGGATGGGGCGCAAGGACGCCTTCGAAATGGCATCCGGCTATGAACCGGCGGAAGGAATCCGCGGGTTTCTCAGCGGCACTCCGGCCATCTTCGGAATGATCGCCATGCAGGGCACGCTGGACCTGATCGAGGAAGCATCGATGGCCGCCATCCGGGAGAAGTCGCTCCGGCTCACCGGATTCGCGGTGAAGCTTTTTGATGCGTGGCTGGCCCCTTTGGGCGCCGTGCTGGCCTCTCCGCGCGACCCGTCCGGGCGTGGCAGCCACATCACCGTGGACCATCCGGACTTCGCCAAGGCCACGGTGGCCGGGCTGTGGGACGAGGATGTCATTCCGGATTTCCGGGCCCCGCACGGCATCCGGGTAGGCCTGTCTCCCCTCAGTACCAGCTTCGGGGAGGTCCTGCAGGGAATGGCCGCGATCCGGGCGGAACTCGCCGGCTGAACGGTTGCCGAATGAACCGCCGGCCTGCAGCCTTTTCGACAAGATTGGCACGCGGCCGGTAAACTGGGCGATGGATCCGGCTGCAGTCCGTGGCGGCTGGTTCCTGCCATGTTCGGGAAACCCTGATTTGTTCGGGAAACCTGCGCGGGCAGACCCGGCAGTGATTTTCTGACCGGGCCCTCACGGCACATTTTCTAGGAGTTATTGTGGCACTTGACGCCGCTGTAAAGCAGTCCATCATCAAGGAATACGCAACCGGCGAAGGCGACACCGGTTCGCCCGAGGTCCAGGTTGCAGTCCTGACCCAGCGGATCAAGGATCTGACTGAGCACATGAAGGCGCACAAGCACGACTACCACACCCAGCGCGGTCTGCTGGCCATGGTTGGTCGCCGCAAGCGCATGCTGAGCTACCTCAAGAAGACTGACATCGCACGCTACCGTTCGCTCATCGAGCGCCTCGGCCTGCGCCGCTAGTCGGACTTAGGGGCGGCCCATTCCAACCACGGAACGGGCCGCCTTCTTCAAACCAAAACTAAACAGGAGGATCAACCGCATCACGCATTCGCGGTCCTCGGTAGTGATCCCCGGGAACGGCTTCCATGCGAAGCCCCGGCCCGTGGGTCTCGATCGATGACCGGGTGCAGGGCCAGTAGACAGATGCTGGGCTGGGTTGATGCGGCTGGACTTCCGTAAAACAGAAACGGAGGTGACTCTCTTGGAGGGTCCCGAAATCCAGTTCTCAGAAGCCGTCATTGACAATGGCCGCTTCGGCAAGCGTGTAATCCGCTTTGAAACCGGCCGCCTTGCCAAGCAGGCAGCCGGCGCAGCGATGGTGTACATCGACGAAGACACCGCGCTGCTGTCCGCCACCACCGCCGGCAAGCACCCGCGCGAGGGCTTTGACTTCTTCCCGCTGACGGTTGACGTTGAAGAGCGCATGTACGCCGCCGGCCGCATCCCGGGCTCGTTCTTCCGCCGCGAAGGACGTCCATCCACCGAAGCCATCCTGGCCTGCCGCCTCATGGACCGCCCGCTGCGCCCCGCCTTCATCAAGGGCCTGCGCAACGAGGTCCAGATCGTGGTCACCGTCCTGGCCATCAACCCGGACGAGCTGTACGACGTCGTTGCCATCAACGCCTCCTCCATGTCCACCCAGCTTTCGGGCCTGCCCTTCTCCGGCCCCATCGGCGGCGTGCGCGTTGCCCTGGTGGCAGACGAGAACGGCTCCCAGTGGGTGGCGTTCCCGAAGCACTCCCAGCTGGAGAACTCCGTCTTCAACATGGTGGTTGCCGGTCGCGTTGCCGGTGACGACGTCGCCATCATGATGGTAGAAGCAGAAGCCACGGACAACTCGTGGAACCTCATCAAGGAACAGGGCGCCACTGCCCCCACCGAAGAGGTCGTTTCCGAGGGCCTCGAGGCTGCCAAGCCGTTCATCAAGGCCCTCTGCGACGCCCAGGCCGACCTGGCCGCACGCGCTGCCAAGCCCACCGTCGAGTTCCCGGTCTTCCTGGACTACGAGGACGATGCTTACGCAGCCGTCGAGTCTGCTGCAGGCGAGAAGCTGGCTGCAGTGTTCCAGATCGCTGACAAGCAGGAGCGCGACAACGCTTCCGACGCACTCAAGGACGAGGTCCTCGCGTCCCTGGCAGGCCAGTTCGAAGGCCGCGAGAAGGAACTGTCCGCTGCATTCCGGTCGGTCACCAAGCATGTTGTGCGCCAGCGCATCCTCAAGGAACAGATCCGCATCGACGGCCGTGGCCTGACGGACATCCGCCAGCTCACTGCCGAAGTTGAGGTCCTGCCGCGTGTTCACGGTTCGGCCATCTTCGAACGCGGCGAGACCCAGATCATGGGTGTCACCACGCTGAACATGCTCAAGATGGAACAGCAGATTGACTCGCTGTCTCCGGTCACGCGCAAGCGGTACATGCACAACTACAACTTCCCGCCGTACTCCACCGGCGAGACCGGCCGCGTGGGTTCGCCCAAGCGCCGCGAAATCGGCCACGGTGCCTTGGCTGAGCGCGCACTCGTGCCCGTCCTGCCGTCCCGCGAGGAATTCCCCTACGCCATCCGTCAGGTATCCGAGGCCCTCGGTTCCAACGGTTCGACGTCGATGGGTTCCGTCTGCGCCTCCACCCTGTCCATGCTGAACGCCGGTGTGCCGCTGAAGGCCGCCGTTGCCGGTATCGCCATGGGCCTGGTGTCCGACCAGGTTGACGGCCAGACCCGTTACGCTGCCCTCACCGACATCCTCGGCGCCGAAGACGCTTTCGGCGACATGGACTTCAAGGTGGCAGGTACCTCCGAGTTCGTCACGGCCATCCAGCTGGACACCAAGCTCGACGGGATCCCCGCATCGGTCCTGGCTGCAGCACTGAAGCAGGCCCGCGAAGCCCGCCTGCACATCCTGGATGTCATCAACTCGGCCATCGACACCCCGGACGAGCTCTCCGAGTTCGCACCGCGCGTCATCGCCGTGAAGATCCCCGTGGACAAGATCGGCGAGGTCATCGGCCCCAAGGGCAAGATGATCAACCAGATCCAGGAAGATACCGGCGCCGACATCTCCATTGAGGACGACGGCACCGTCTACATTGGCGCTACCGACGGTCCGTCTGCAGATGCAGCACGGTCCGCCATCAACGCCATTGCCAACCCGCAGGTTCCGGAAATCGGCGAGCGCTACCTGGGCACGGTCGTCAAGACCACCACCTTCGGTGCCTTCGTGTCCCTGACCCCGGGCAAGGACGGCCTGCTGCACATCTCCGAGCTCCGCAAGCTGGCCAACGGCAAGCGCGTGGACAACGTGGATGACGTTGTGTCCGTCGGCCAGAAGGTCCAGGTGGAAATCACCAAGATCGACGACCGCGGAAAGCTCTCGCTGGCACCGGTTGTTGCCGAGGAAGAGGGCGCAGCCGACGCTGAGCGCGCGCACTCCACCGAACCGGCGGAAGGCGCTGACGCCTAGTCAGCTCCGGGCTCCGGCCTAAGCATGAATCGGCGGGGCCGGTGGGTGATCCACCGGCCCCGCCGCTGTTACGATGGCAGCCAGATCCGGCTGCCCCTCCTGAAAGGCCTCAATGACTGTTGTACCCCTGCCGCTTGAGCAGAACCACCGCGGCGACACCCTGGTCCACGGCTCCGACGGCGGCTCCGAAGTCCGCCGCTCCGTGCTGCCCGGGGGAGTGCGGGTACTGACCGAAGCGATGCCTGGGCAGCGTTCAGCCACCATCGGCTTCTGGGTTGGTGTTGGCTCCCGGGACGAGGCCCCGGGGCAGCACGGCTCCACCCACTTCCTGGAGCACCTGCTGTTCAAGGGAACCAAGCGCCGCACGGCGCTTGAAATCGCTTCCGCCTTCGATGAAGTCGGCGGGGAGTCCAACGCGGCTACTGCCAAGGAAAGCACCTGCTACTTTGCGCGGGTCCTGGATACGGACCTGCCGATGGCAATCGACGTGATTGCCGACATGATCACCGGTGCAGTGATCGACCCCGCCGAGATGGAGCAGGAACGCGACGTCATCCTGGAGGAAATCGCGATGGACAGCGATGATCCCACCGACGTTGCCCACGAACACTTTGTGGCCGCCGTCCTCGGCAGCCACCCGTTGGGCCGCCCCATCGGCGGCACACCGGACGCCATCCGCGCCGTGGCACGCGATTCGGTCTGGGACCATTACCAGCGCTACTACCGGCCTGACGAGCTGGTGATTACCGCCGCAGGCGGCCTGGAGCACGACGTCGTATGCGGCCTTGTGGTGGACGCGCTCGAGTCTGCCGGGTGGTCGCTGGAGTCCGACGCGGCACCCGTGGACCGCCGCCCTACAGACCGTGCACTGATTACCGGTACGGCCGGGCTCCACGTCGTGAAGCGGGCGGTGGAACAGGCCAACATCATAATGGGCTGCCCCACCATTGTGGCCACCGACGACCGCCGCTATGTCATGAGCGTGCTCAACGCCGTGCTCGGCGGTGGCATGTCCTCCAGGTTGTTCCAGGAGATCCGTGAGAAACGGGGCTTGGTCTATTCGACCTATTCCTTTGCGTCGTCGTACGCGGATGCCGGGTACTTCGGCATGTATGCCGGCTGCACTCCCTCCAAGGTGCGCCAGGTGCTGGAACTGCTGGGGGCCGAACTGGACAAGCTGGCAGAACACGGCATTACGGAGGATGAGCTCCGCAAGGCAGTCGGCCAACTGTGTGGCGGAATCGTGTTGGCGCTCGAGGACACCGGCTCACGGATGTCGAGGCTGGGGCGTGCTGAACTCGTGTCCGGTGAATACCAGGACATCGACGAGACCCTTCGCCTGATCAAGGACGTCACGGTCCAGCAGGTCCAGGACCTCGCAGCCGAGCTTGCTGCCGCCCCCCGCACCGTCACTGTGGTGGGGCCCTTCGAGGAATCCGAAACCTTCGGACTCTGAGTGTAGTAACTGACTTTAGGTAACTAAGGACGTAGGGTACCGCCGGGCATAGGATGGGTTCATTCCCGCGAGTTGCCAGAAAAGGCGGAGCACACCGTGATCCCAGCCCGTTCGGACCACCCGTCCACGGCATTGGCCAGCCTCCTGGGGCACTGGCGAGGGAGCACCGATATCCCCGCCGGCCCCTGGGGACCCGCGCGCACTGTTGATGCCGAGCTGACATACCGACGGCTGGCCGGGGGCTTCGCAGTAGTGCAGACGTACCGGCATACCGAGGCCGACGGCAGCCACTATGAAGGACACGGCATCTTTACCCTGGATCCCCAGCATCAGGACGTCCTCTGGTACTACGTGGACACTGCCGGTCCGGTGCCGGACGGGCCCACCAGGTGCGTGGTCCACGACGGTGTCCTCCGGGTGGAACGGCGCAGCGACGGCGGCTCGACCCGGCACACGCTCAGCGTGGACGGCGACCTGTTGACCCATGTTGCGGAAATCCGCTCGGGAGCAGCGTCAGCCCTGCCGGAAGGCGGCGGTTACCGACCCCTGATGACGTCGCGCTACCGACGCGTGGCTGATTGACGCACCCTGCCCCGGCTGCGGCCGACCAACAGCGCGCTGGCACGGACCGGGCGAAACCCTAGGTTCCCGCGGGTTCAGGCATCCGCTCAAACAACCATGCCATGGGGTCTTCGGGGAGTGTGTCGGGGTAGGGGTAGGTGTCCCAGGCGGGGTGTGCCGGGTGGAGGTCGTGGTCGTCGATGAAGCCAGCGTTGATGGGCACGGTGTT